>NZ_FMUD01000001.1:0-490359 GCF_900100825.1 Agrobacterium sp. DSM 25558
ACGATACGATCATCTGTACGATCTGTCGCCTGCGGTCGACAAGGGCCGATAAAGCCTGGGTTTGCGCATCGCGCAGCGGTCGGATTTGCGGTTTCGTCGCCGTGACGAAGGCGGCAATCAGGGCTGCATCGATCGCATCGGTCTTGGCACGCCGACCGATGGCGTTGGCATAGGCGCGAACCTGCGCCGGGTTGACGACGATCACGCAGATGTCGCAGGCCGCAAGCTTTGCCACAGCCAGCGTTTCAAAACCACCCGTCGCCTCCAGCGCCACGAGATCGGCTTTCTCCGCCTTGAGGCGACGCGCAAGTTCTTCGATGCCATCATGGTCGTTCCCAACACAAAAGCTTGCACCAGAGGGTGAAACCGCAACGTCGAGACGCTCCTTCGACACGTCGATACCAACGATAATATCCATCTTATCCCATCCTTGCCTAATCGGGCTTTGCACGCGCAAGCGGCCCTGGCGACTGTTCGGGTTCGATGGAACGGCGGATGCACAACCGGGCTCTGCCACGGGCTTGGTGTCCCTAAGGGGCTTCGGTCTCACATCCGCCACCGCACAGGGCATTAAAACGCCAAAGGACGGTGAAGGGAAGTTACAAGGGGGGTAAACCACATCCACCATCGTACCATGAGCGAAAAGCCCCGTTTTTTCCCATGGACCTCTGAAAATCCATGAATTCCGCAGGCTGTTTGGGCCTTCGCCATTGCAAAGCCGCACCGCGAGCATTATTCCGCATGGCATGTGCGGTCAATTGATCGCTTTTGAAAGCTGGCCCGCCTCATCATGGGCAAGCGACGAAGGATGACGGATTATGAAGTCTGACAATGATGTGGTGATTACCGGGGTCGGTATCGTGACCTGTCATGGTGTTGGTATCGACGCCCATATTGCCCTGCTGTCGGCAAGCTCTGCGCCTGACGCGATTGTTGAGACGGAAAAGTTTGCGCCCTATCCGATCCATCCGCTGCCGGACATTGACTGGTCGAACCAGATTGGCCGCAAGGATCAGCGCCAGATGGAAAACTGGCAACGTCTCGGTGTCTTCGCTGCGGGTCTGGCGCTTGATGATGCCGGTCTGAAGGAAGACGCGGACGCCTGCGGCACCATGGACATGATCGTGGCTGCCGGTGGTGGCGAGCGGGATATCAATGTTGATACGTTGATAGTAGACGAAGGGCTGAAACGCAACGACCGCGAAGTGATGCTGAATGAAAAGCTGACCACCGAGCTTCGCCCGACACTGTTCCTGGCCCAGCTTTCCAACCTGATGGCCGGCAATATTTCCATTGTCCATAAGGTGACCGGTTCTTCGCGCACCTTCATGGGTGAAGAGGCGGCAGGTATTTCTGCTGTGGAGACGGCGTTTTACCGCATCCGTTCTGGCGAATCGAGCCACGCGCTGGTCGGCGGTGCGTTTGCAGCTGAAAGACCTGATATGACGCTGCTGTTCGAAGCCATCGGCGCACATGCGCAGGGTGAGTGGCAGCCGCTGTGGTCACGCGCAGACGGTAAGGGCGGTGGCATGATCACAGGCTCTGTGGGCGCATTCCTGGTGCTGGAATCCCGCAAGCGCGCAGAATCGCGTAGCGCGAAAATCTATGCGCGGATCGACGCCATCGAGGGTGATCGTGGTGCGCGTGAGGACGGCAAGTTCGAGCAGAGACTGGAGCGACTTCTGGCCCCGGCCAATGATTCGGCTGAAACCGTTATCTTCTCGGGCGCCAGCGGCTACGATGCCGTGACCGTTCGTGAGAAGGACGTGCTTCAAAAGGTATTGCCGAAGGCCGTTCTTCGAGGCTTTAGCGGTGTGACCGGCCATGGGCTGGAGGCGCAGTTTCCGCTGGGCCTGGCGCTCGCAGCCCTTGCGCTGAACAGCAATGCGAAAGTTCCGGCATTCGACAGTTCTGCTGAAAAGCCAATGACGTCAGTTGCCTCACAAGTGGTGGTGACGACGGTTGGCCATGTGCGTGGCGAAGGTGTCGCCGTGCTTTCCAACCACGCTTGAGGAGTAGACACATGGCATCCAGCAGTTTTAAGGATCACCTCGGTCGCCCTATCGTTGCCGTTACCGGCATGGGCATTCTCACCTCGCTCGGCCAAGGGCTAGAGGACAATTGGGCGGCGTTGACCTCCGGCAAATCCGGTATTCACAAGATCACCCGTTTCCCCACCGACAATCTTTCCACCAAGATTTGCGGCACGGTGGATTTCATCGACATTCCCAAGCCAAACTCCGTCGAGCGCTCCTTTGCCTTTGCCCGCGAAACAACCATCGAGGCTTTGGCGCAGGCTGGGATTTCGGGTGATTTCAACGGCCCGCTGTTTTTGGCCGCACCACCCATCGAGCCGGAATGGAGCGCCCGTTTCGAGTTGGGTGACCGTTCTCCACCTGCCGCAAAACCGGGCGATGCCTATGACCGCTTCATGGCGGCATTGCGCGAGCGTCCAGATCCGGCCTTCCAGGAAGCGGCATTGTTCGGCGCAATCTCAGAACGTCTCGCTGACCGCTTCGGTACGCGGGGCCTGCCGGTTACGCTGTCCACGGCCTGCGCTTCAGGCGCAACGGCTATCCAGCTGGGCGTCGAAGCCATCCGCCAAGGGCGCACGGACCGCGCGCTGACGGTTGCGACTGATGGCTCCGTCAGTGCAGAAGCGCTCATCCGCTTCTCGCTGCTCTCGGCGCTGTCCACGCAGAACGACCCGCCAGAAAAGGCGTCTAAGCCGTTCAGCAAGGATCGTGATGGTTTCGTAATTGCCGAAGGTGCAGCGACGCTGGTGCTCGAGTCACTTGAGGCTGCGGTTGCTCGTGGCGCAAAAATTCTGGGCATCATCAAGGGTGCTGGCGAAAAGGCCGATAGTTTCCACCGCACGCGCTCATCGCCAGACGGCGGTCCTGCGATTGCGACCATTCGTGCGGCCCTTGCCGATGCAGGCGTGGCCGAAGGCGATATCAATTACATCAACGCCCACGGCACCTCGACACCTGAAAACGACAAGATGGAATATGGCTCGATGCTCGCCGTGTTCGGCGAGGGGCTGAAATCCATTCCTGTATCATCCAACAAGTCGATGATCGGCCATACATTGACGGCAGCCGGTGCGGTGGAAGCGGTATTTTCGCTGCAAACCATGCTGACCGGCACCGTTCCACCGACCATCAACTACACCAATCCCGATCCGACGATTGCGCTGGACGTGGTGCCGAATGTAAAGCGTGATGCGGATGTTACCGCCGTGCTGTCCAACTCCTTCGGCTTCGGCGGACAGAACGCAAGCCTTGTCATGACGCGGGAACCGGCTTAATCGGTTCTCTTCCATCACAACAAAATAAACGCCTTCGGGCGAAGGACTACTATTATGCGCGCCTTGCAACTCGTAGATGACCGTAAGCTTGAGAGAGTAGAATTGCCTGAACCGGAAGCGCCAGCGCCCGGTGAAGTGACACTTCGGGTCAAGGCCGTCGCTCTCAACCACATCGATGTCTGGGGTTGGCGCGGCATGGCATTTGCCAAGCGCAAGATGCCATTGACCATCGGCGCGGAAGCATCCGGCGTGGTGGAGGCCATCGGCCCCGGCGTGTCCAATGTCCTGCCGGGCCAGCTCGTGTCGATCTACGGCGCGCGCACCTGTGGCCGTTGCCACCACTGCGTGGCGGGTCGCGATAACCTGTGCGAAAATGTGGGCGGTGTTCATGGTTTCCATCTGGATGGTTTTGCGCAGGAAAAGATCAATATTCCCGCCCGCCAGCTCGTTTTGGCACCGCCCGGTATCGACGCCGTTGCGGCAGCTCTTGCCCCTGTAACCTTCGGCACCGTCGAACATATGTTGTTCGATAATGCCAAGCTTCAGCCCGGCGAAACCATTCTCATTCATGCGGGCGGTTCGGGTATCGGCTCTGCAGCGATCCAACTCGCCAAGAAAATGGGCTGCATCGTCATAACTACGGTTGGTTCCGACGACAAGATCGAGCGGGCCAAGGCGCTGGGTGCCGATCACGTCATCAACTACCGCGTCGACCGTTTCGAAGGTGTGGTTCGCAAGTTGACGAAGAAGAAGGGCGTCGATGTCGTCTTTGAACATGTCGGCAAGGATACCTGGGCGGGCTCCATGTTCTGCCTCAAGCGCGGTGGACGTCTCGTGACCTGTGGCTCCACTTCGGGCGTTTCGGCGGAAATCAACCTGATGATGCTGTTCCAGCAGCAGTTGAAACTGCTGGGTTCCTTCGGTTGCCGTATGGAAAACATGGCAAATGCCATGCAGAAAATGGCGCGAGGCCTTGTGCATCCGGTCATCGATACCGAAGTAACCTTCGATACTATCGAGATGGCGCTGGAGCGGATGGAAAGCCGTCAGGTCTTCGGCAAAATCGTCCTGCGGATGGATTGATCCTTTTGAAAATGTTGATAACGCGCATTGTCCTGGCGTTCGAAAACTTTCGCCAGTGGCTGAATGCGACGATTGCGTTTAGCGTTCTGAACCTGTTGAAGCTCTTGCCCGCCGACCCTGCCATCCGGTTTGCGGACAGGCTTGCCCGCAAGATCGGCCCTAAAACGCCCCGCCATAAGCTGATGCTCTATAATCTCGAGCGCGCCTTTCCCGAAAAATCGGAAGCGGAGCGTATGGAGATTGCGCTGGACAGCTGGGGCAATATGGGGCGCCTGGCTGCGGAATATGTTTTCCTTGATCGCCTGTTCGATTTCGATCCGGCACAGGATAAGCCGGGTCGTGTCGAAGTCGTCGGCACAGAGACGTTTCTCGAACTAAGGGACAATCCGCGCCCCTTTATCGTGTTTACTGCGCATTCGGGTAACTTCGAACTGCTTCCAGTTGCAGGCTCGGCATTCGGGCTGGATGTGACGGTGTTGTTTCGTCCGCCTAACAATCCCTATGTCGCGAAACGCATTTTTGATTTCCGCAAGGAGCGCATGGGAAATCTCGTGCCGTCTCACGCCGGTTCATCATTTGCTCTGGCGCGGCAATTGGAAAAGGGTGGCGGCATTGGCGTTCTGGTTGACCAGAAATTTCGAAAAGGCCTGCCGACACAATTTTTCGGCAACGACGTGCTGACCAACCCGTTGCTGGCAAAGCTGGTGCGCCAGTTTGGCTGCGATGTATTTCCGGCCCGTTGCATTCGTCTGCCGGATAATCGCTACCGGCTGGAAATCGAGCCCAAGGTCGAGATACCGTTGAACGAAAAAGGCTCTGTCGATGTGCAGAAGACGGCACAACTGCTCAATGACAAGGTCGAGAGTTGGGTGCGAGAATATCCCGGACAATGGTTGTGGTATCACGACCGTTGGCATATCAAACGTCATATCAAGGACTAGAATAGGATCGTTGCGATCCCTTGAAAGCGATAACATCTCATGATTGTGAATGTATAATGTTCTTCACAATTTCTGGGATTTGTTAAAGCCGTCCTGCGTGTGTTAATTTATCTTGTGTAATGGCGGTGCTGTTTCTCGTTACGTCATTTTTTACGGTGATACCCTATAACGAGTCTCGTGCCGCTTGGCCGGAATGTATGTGAAAGTGCGAGTGGCGTACGATCATCCGGGGGAGAGTCGAGTTGAAAGCTTTGATTGACCTGTTTTGGCAACGATATTCGGAGCTGAAAGGTGCCGTGGATCGCAACGACGCCCCGAAAATTGCGATTCTTGATCGTGAGCTCGATGCCTTGCTTGAAAGCATAACGAGCAGAAAAACCAAGACCACGTCTGAGGTTCTCGAGCAGTTCCGCTTTGCGATCGATCTCCTCAATGAAGAGGCGGAGGACACAGGCTGCGTTCAACGCAATTCCGAACTCTTGCGTCGGTTGGTGGACAGGTACATCGGTGCCGGTCTGCCATATGATGGCGTGACGCCCGATGGCGAAGCTCCAAGCTGGAGCCCTTACGTCATTCTGGACGAAGACCGGTTGGACGATCTGGATGAACGCGTCTTTGTGGTATCGCCTGGATATCGGATCAACTACACCAATGCCATCAATGCGCTATGCTACGAGGCGAAAACCAACGATCTCGTTGGTCGGCATATTGCCGAATTCATCGGCATACATCATTTCCAGCAAGCACTGCGTGAAAAGCTTGACGCATGCTTTAAAGGGCAGGCCGCAAAGTACACCTATGCGGAAGACATCGATGGGCACACAGTGGTGCGCTCCTATGAAATGTCGCCTTGTTACTCCCCGTCCTACAAACTCGTTGGCGCAATTATAATCGTAAAAGAACTGGCTGACCGTCGTCATCGGGCCGTCGCATAAGGCAGTCTGGGTATTCCAGTCTCCAACAGATCACTTTGTCCGCTACCGTACCATGTCTTTTGACATGCCAGAAATACGATAGGCTGGGGGTTCGATGTCGATCTTTTTCGGCGTTGCGACGGGGTTTCGAAACGCAGTATTTATCTGGCCAAGTCTGAACTCTGTTCAAGATCACCTTTATTCATCGAAGAAAAACAGATGTATAGCGCCGCGTATCTACGTTTATTGTAAACGATTACATCTTTGTTATTTGCAGTATTGATGAGTTCCATTTGCTGCGTCTTGGGGTTTAATGGCGTAACGGCAGAGTGATAATCATATAACAAATGTTAATGACCTACGCACGGATAGGTTAAATCTTGTGTATTGACGGAATGGACAACGATAGTGTTCATATCTCAGGATGATGTAGTTTCATGGGTAGCTCATATTCGCATCATAGATGTCTCTTTGGGCTCACCGATGCGGTCCGTGGACCCAAAGTTGAAATGATCCGAGCCTGCTTCGGTAACGGCTTTTGAAAGAAGGAAGTTTTCCTGATTGTGTCCGGCTACGTTGATGGACCTTGTCAGAATGGAAAACTTGTGTGATGAAATGGAGGCTCCATTGATTGGGCTCTTCGACGCTTTTTCGCTGAAATGCACACAGTTGAAACAGGCTGTGGCCGGTGGTCATGACGATCTTGTGCGTGTGCTGGATCGAGAACTTCAGCCGATGATCGCGGGTATCTTGTCATACAGGGCAGAAACCCGCGAGGAAGTGCATATGCAGTTGCAGTTCCTCAACAGTTTGATCCGCGACGAGGCTGAGGATAAGTCAAGCGTTACGCGCCGTAGTGCCGATATGTCGATGCTGATCGATCGTTATTTCCCGAATTCGGGCGGCAACAGTGATCGCATCCAACGCCCGACATTACGTCCGGCTGATGAGAACGCCGTATTCGAGATGCCGAACCAGCCACTGTTCAATGAGGCTGTGCTGGATAGTTTGCCGGATCGCATTGGCGTCGTCACCAAGGATTATCGCTATCTGTATGCCAATCAGGCGAACGCGCAGTATTTGAACCGCACCGCGCTATCCATGATTGGCTGTCATGTTTCGGAGTTTGTGGGGGAGGAAAGCTTCAGGACCATGGCCCAGCCAGCGTTCGAAAAATGCTTTCACGGTCATAAGGTCGACTACATCCACAAAGGACGCCGCGATTCCGGTAGTTTCACAACGCGTTGCCGCATGACGCCATTGCGGGGTGGAAACAATAAGATTGTTGGCGCTGTCATCGTTCTCCAGAGCGTTGATGAAGTCGTGGCCGTGAATTGCAGTTGAAGGCCTAGCCGCCCGCAAGACTTACGAAGAATGAGCCCACCGCAGAGGCAGCACCGGCGTCCAGAAGAAGTTTCGTCGCCATTGCCAGGCACGAGATCACCAGCAGAGGCCGAATGATTTTTGCGCCATTGTTCATGGCAAGCCGCGAACCCATCTGTGCGCCCAGAAACTGCCCCAAACCCATGACCAGTCCCAGCTTCCATAGGATTGCGCCGCTGAGTGTGAAGACGAGGAAGCCGCCAAAGTTCGAGCCGAGGTTGAGAAGCTTGGTGTGAGCCGTTGCCTTCAACATACCGAAGCCCGCCAAGCCGACAAATGCCAACATGTAAAACGAACCGGCCCCTGGCCCGAAAATGCCATCGTAGAAACCCACCAGTGGAACGACGGTCAGGCCGAATACGAAGGGCCTTACGCGTTGGTGACTATCCAGATCGCTGAGGTTGGGTTTGAAGGCAAAATACAGGGCTATCGCGATCAGCAAAAACGGCATGATGGCCCGCAGAACATCAGGCGGCACGAAGGACGCAGTCAAGGCCCCAAAGATACCGCCTAAGAGCGCCATCATTGCCATGGGAAATTGTTTTTTCAGATCCACATGGCCTCGACGCGCATAGGCGATCGTGGCTGATGCCGAGCCGAACTGCGCTTGCAATTTGTTCGTTCCCAGAGCCTCAAGCGGTGGAACGCCGAGGATGAGCATGGCGGGGATGACGATCAACCCGCCACCACCGGCAATCGAATCCACAAAGCCCGCGAAAATGGCGACGAGAAAAAGAATAACAAAAAGCTGAAGAGCGACATCGTGCACGGGGAGCATTCCAGGAGGGCGGTGATGACGCCGCTTCTCTCACCGAATTATGCGTGTTGCAACGGTTTTCGTGTCTTGCGTCGAGGGCATTGCGTGGATTGTGCGTCCGTTTATGGTGCATTCGCTGTTTCGTCGTTCGTGGGCGATTCTGCTCTAGATGAATTTGAGGACATGGCATGCATAAGGTAATTTTCGACACTGACCCCGGTATCGACGACGCAATGGCGCTGCTGTTTCTGCATCGCCACCCGGATATCGATCTGGTCGGTGTCACGACGGTTTTCGGCAATGCGCCGCTCGATATTACCACCCGCAATGCGCTGTTCCTCAAGCAGCAATGGGGCATGACGGCACCTGTGGCCAGAGGTGCAGGCGTCACGTTCGATCCGTCCCGCCCGGAAGGCCATTGGCCGACCTTTATCCATGGTGAAGACGGCCTGGGCAACATCGGTGTTCCCGATAAGATCGATCTGCCGCTGGATCCGCGCCCGGCGCATCACTTCATTATCGATACCGTCAAAGCAAACCCGGGTGAGGTGACGCTGATCGCCGTTGGCCGCATGACGAACCTAGCCTTGGCGCTGCGGGAAGACCCCGATTTCGCGACTTTGGTCAAGCAGGTCATCATCATGGGTGGTGCTTTCGAGATCAACGGCAATGTCAGCCCCGCCGCGGAGGCCAATATTCACGGCGACCCGGAAGCCGCAGATGTTGTGTTCACCGCGCCGTGGCGCGTTACCGTCGTTGGCCTCGATGTGACGACGCGCACGGTCATGACATCGAAGTTTATGGATGAGATGGCGAAGGAGGGCGGGGCACCCGTCCAGCTTCTGTCGGATTTGTCGCAGTTCTACATCGAGTTTTATAATCAGCGTACCGGCGATGGCATGGTGGTGCATGACGCTTGCGCCTGCGTCTACCTGACCAACCCCGAACTTTTCGAAACCCGCAGCGGTGCGATTCGCGTCGTGTGCGGCGGTATTGCCGATGGCCAGACAATCCAGAAGCCGGACGGTGTCGGTTTTCCGCCCGGAAACTGGGATGGGCATCCGAGCCAGCTCGTCTGTACCAATATCCAGCCTGATCGTGTGCTTTCGGTCATCCGTTCGACAATTGTGCATGGCGAGCGCGGCTGATTGGCCGCGCGCGCTGCCAAACGCGGCGTCTTGCCTTGCATTTTTGAAAAAACTCGCGTTATGCAGGTTTTGTAAAGCCGCGCTGATTTTCCGGGCTACGACCGCTTGCGGAAAACCAATTCGTGTTTTTCAGCACATGCGTTACACTTAAATGATACGGGTCCGATGTGTTCGTGTCGGCTGTATTTGAAACCAAAAAACGAACGTTATGTGAGCCGCTAATTTGGCTCATTTCCACGAGGAAAAGATGGAAGAGTTTCACAAGGTCAAGCGTCTGCCGCAATACGTGTTCGAACAGGTCAACCGTTTGAAAGCGAGCGCGCGAGCGGGCGGAGCCGACATTATCGACCTTGGCATGGGCAATCCCGACCTTCCGACACCGAAGGCCATTGTCGATAAGCTGTGCGAAGTGGTTCAGGATCCACGCACACACCGTTACTCGTCCTCCAAGGGCATTCCTGGTCTTCGCCGTGCGCAGGCAGGCTATTACGCCCGCCGTTTCGGCGTGAAGCTCAACCCCGATACACAGGTTGTCGCCACGCTGGGCTCCAAGGAAGGCTTCGCCAATATGGCGCAGGCCATCACGGCACCGGGCGATGTGATCCTTTGCCCGAACCCGACCTATCCGATCCACGCTTTCGGATTCCTGATGGCTGGCGGTGTTATTCGCTCAATGAATGTCGAGCCGGACGAAACCTTCTTCGGCCCGCTGGAGCGCGCCGTGCGCCACTCCATTCCCAAGCCGCTTGCGCTGATCATCAACTACCCATCGAACCCAACGGCGCACGTCGCATCGCTGGATTTCTACCGGGATATCATTGCCTTCGCCAAGAAGCATGATCTGATCGTGCTGTCGGACCTTGCCTATTCTGAAATCTATTTCGACGACGCCAACCCGCCTCCTTCCGTTCTGGAAGTGCCGGGTGCTATGGACGTCGCGGTAGAATTCACCTCCATGTCCAAGACCTTTTCCATGCCCGGCTGGCGCATGGGCTTCGCAGTCGGCAACGAGCGGCTGATTTCGGCCCTGACGCGTGTGAAATCCTACCTGGATTACGGCGCATTCACGCCTATTCAGGTTGCGGCCACCCACGCTTTGAACGGCGATGGTTCCGATATCGCCGAAGTGCGTAGCGTCTATCGTCGCCGTCGTGATGTCATGGTTGATACGTTCGGAAAGGCCGGTTTCGAGGTTCCACCTCCAGCGGCCACCATGTTCGCATGGGCAAAAATTCCGGAAAAATTCCGCCACCTCGGCTCTCTGGAGTTTTCTAAACTCCTCGTGGAGAAGGCCGATATTGCCGTCGCTCCCGGCGTCGGCTTTGGCGAAATGGGCGACGATTACGTTCGCCTTGCGCTCGTTGAAAACGAGCACCGAATTCGCCAGGCAGCGCGCAATTTGAAGCGCTTCCTGTCGACAGCGGACGATACGTTGCACAACGTCGTTTCGCTCAACGCCCATCGTTAAGGGCACCCAACCGGGTGGCCGTTTCCGGCCACCTCTTCACGTCAGCAAATCAGGAATATACCAATGGCAGATTCATTGAGAATCGGCATAGCGGGACTCGGCACTGTCGGCTCTTCGCTCGTGCGCATCCTCCAGCAGAGAAGCAACGAACTTGCAATTACCTGCGGACGCGCAATTGAGATTATTGCAGTCAGCGCACGCGATCGTTCGCGTGATCGCGGTCTTGATCTCAAGGGTATTACCTGGTTTGACACGCCTGAGGAGATGGCGGCAAAAGCCGAAATCGACGTTTTTGTAGAGCTGGTCGGCGGTGCCTCTGGTACCGCGGAAAAGGCCGTGCGTGCCGCGCTGTCGCGGGGTCTGCATGTGGTGACAGCCAACAAGGCGTTGCTTGCCAAACACGGCGTTGAGCTTGCCATTCTCGCGGAAGAAAGAGGCGCGCTGCTGAACTTCGAAGCAGCAGTCGCCGGTGGCATTCCCATCATCAAGGCGCTGCGTGAGTCGCTGACCGGCAACCATGTGTCGCGCATCTACGGCATCATGAACGGCACCTGCAATTACATTCTGACCAAGATGGAGAAGGAAGGCTTGTCCTTCGAGGCGTGCCTCAAAGAAGCCCAGCGCCTCGGTTACGCCGAAGCCGATCCGGCCTTCGATATCGAGGGCAATGATACGGCTCATAAGCTTGCAATCCTCACCACGCTTGCGTTTGGGTCCAAGATTGCAGCTGACGACATCTATCTCGAAGGTATCTCCAATATCTCGATCGAGGATATTCAGGCAGCTGCCGATCTCGGTTACCGCATAAAGCTGCTGGGCGTGGCGCAGGTCACGGAATCAGGCATCGAACAGCGTGTACATCCGACCATGGTACCGCTGGATTCGGTCATCGCGCAGGTCGACGGCGTGACCAACGCTGTTGCCGTCGAATCGGACATTCTCGGTGAATTGTTGATGGTTGGACCCGGCGCAGGTGGCAATGCCACGGCGTCCGCTGTGCTGGGTGACATCGCCGATATCGCCAAAAGCCGCCCAGGCGTGCAGCAGGTACCAGTCCTCGGTCGCCCGGCGAAGTCGCTGACCGAATACCGTCGTGCCAAGATGAAGAGCCACGAAGGCGGGTACTTCATTCGCCTGACGGTGAAGGACAAGGCAGGCGTGTTTGCCAGCATCGCAACGCGCATGGCGGAAAACAACATCTCGCTGGAATCCATCGTCCAGCATTCGCGTGTTCCCGTCGAGGGTGGTGCGCAGACGATCATTCTCGTTACCCACGCGACGATGGAAGACGCCATCCGCAAGGCCGTCAAAGGCATCAAGAGCGAAAAATATCTGGTGAACGAACCGCAGGTTATCCGCATCGAACGCACCTGATTGTCTGATTTCACGATCTGACATGGAAGCCATCGGCGGCAGCGTAGGTGGCTTTTTTGTATTGTTTGCTCCGCATCTGCCATCAGCACCTCTCAAAAAAACTACTGCACCTTGTCGGCAGGCGCGTTACTTCTTCGTCTTAGAACGGAGAAGGAGAGTGAGATGCATTACGCCATTCTGTGTTACGCCGATGAGGAAGCTGTCTTCGCCTGGTCCAAGGAGGAGGAAGAGGGTGTCATGGCCAAGCTTTATACGGTGCAGGAACCGCTGGCCAAGGCTGGCAAGCTGGGACCGACCGGACGGCTGATGCCGACCACGACCGCCACGACCGTTCGCAAGGGCAAGCAGGAGCCGTTGGTGCTGGACGGTCCCTTTGCCGAGACCAAGGAAGTGCTGCTGGGTTTTTACACCGTGGATGTCGAAAATCTGGATGAGGCAGTCGATTTCGCCAAGCAACTGTCCGCTGCCAATCCGGGCTCGACATCTTACGAAATTCGGCCGTTCTACGTCTTCCATCCCACAGGTGCGCCCACATGACAGATATCGCATGGATCGACCTTGCGTTGACGGCGGCGCGACCGCAGGCGCTGGGGGCATTGCTGCGTTATTTCCGCGATCTGGACACAGCGGAGGAAGCCTTTCAGGAGGCCTGCCTGCGCGCGGTGCGGACTTGGCCAGAGAAAGGCCCGCCACGCGATCCGGCAGCATGGTTGATCTTTGTCGGGCGCAACAGCGGTGTGGATGCCATTCGCAAAAATTCGAAATCCGTGCCCTTGCCGGAAGAGGATGTCCTGTCCGATCTCTCCGACGCGGAAGCCGATATGGCAGAGCGGTTGGACAATTCCCACTACCGCGATGACATTCTGCGGCTGATGTTCGTCTGCTGCCATCCGGATTTGCCGGCAACGCAGCAGATCGCGCTTGCACTGCGCATCGTCGCTGGCCTTAGTGTCACGCAGATCGCCCGCGCGTTTCTGGTGACGGACGCCGCGATGGAGCAGCGCATTACCCGCGCCAAAGGGCGTGTCGCCAAAGCCGGTGTACCCTTCGAAAACCCGACCGCATGGGAGCGGCAGGAGCGTTTGGACAAGGTTTGCGCCATGCTCTATCTCGTGTTCAACGAAGGCTATTCGTCGGCTATTTCGAACCCGGACAGCATGACGATGTGCGAAGAGGCGATCCGCCTTGCCCGCATTCTGTTGCGCATATTCCCATCCGAAACTGAGATCATGGGGCTTCTGACGCTGATGTTGTTGCAGCATTCGCGTCGCAATACTCGTTTTTTACCGGATGGTGACATCATTCTGCTGGAAGATCAGAACCGCGACGGCTGGGACCGGCAGATCATCGATGAAGCGCTGGCGCTGCTGGACAAGGCGATGCGCCACCGCAAACCCGGCCCTTACCAGCTTCAGGCAGCGATTGCGGCTCTGCATGCGCGGGCAGTGACCGCGAAGGACACGGACTGGTTCGGCATCGACATTTTGTATCAGGCGCTGGAGCATCTCCAGCCATCACCCGTCGTCACGCTAAACCGTGCTGTCGCCGTTTCGAAAATGGATGGACCGGAGGCGGCTCTCGATGTGCTTCAGACGCTGGATGGAAAGCTGGACGCCTATTTCTACTATCACGGCGTTCGTGGTGGGCTATTGATGCAGGCGGGCAGGGCGGCTGAAGCCCGCGAAGCCTTCGACCGGGCCATCGCCCTTGCCAATACGCCGGCCGAAGCCGCGCATATCCGCCAACAGCTGGACAAGCTTACGCTGGAAAATACGAAATAATTTTCAAACACGTGTCGGGTGGTTGTCTGCTCAGACGTCCTTGCAGCATCATCACAGAGATGAACCAAACCAAGCGAAAGGAAACGACCATGAACAATCATCACGGTGCCCACGATCTGGTTCTCATACGCGAATTCAATGCTCCGCGTGAAAAGCTCTACGAAGCGTGGACCGACCCTAAACTGTTGAAGCAATGGTTCTGCCCCAAGCCCTGGGGTGTGTCCCATGCCGAACTGGATCTGCGTGCCGGTGGGGCAAGCCTCATCGTCATGGCTGGTCCCAATGGCGAAGTGGTTGAAAACCGTGGCGTCTATCTGGAGGTCATTGCCAATGAAAAACTGGTCTTCACCGATGCTTATACTAGCGCTTGGGTGCCTGCCGAAAAACCGTTCATGACCGGCATCGTTCTGTTCGAAGACATGGGTGACGGCCGCACCAAATATACCGCGATTGCCCGGCACTGGACGGCAGAAGACAAGACGGCCCATGAAGCGATGGGCTTCCACGAAGGTTGGGGAATGGCCGCTGACCAGCTGGCTGCCCTGGTTGCAACGCTCTGACGCGAAGATGAGAGGGAATCAGCTTATGCCTTACGCTGCTGTTTCAATGTCTCGGCCGCGCTGGCAGAGACTGACAGGGTCCGTCATGAGCGGTCTTGTCGTGGCTTTTCTGATCTTTGACGGTGCCATCAAACTCGCGCCCATTGCGCCGGTGACGGAAACGATGGTTGCGCTTGGATATTCAGGCGACGCATCGCTGGCGCGTGGCCTTGGCATCATGACGCTGGTTATCGCGCTTCTTTATGCCATTCCACGTACATCCGTGCTCGGCGCAATTTTGATGACGGGGCTGCTGGGCGGCGCAATCGCAACCCATTTGCGCGTCGGAAGTCCGCTGTTCACCCATATGTTCTTCGGCGTCTATCTTGGGCTGCTGGCATGGGGCGGGCTCTATCTGCGGTCTGAAGCGCTGAGACGTCTCATTCCATTGCGCGGCAACCACTAGGCTGTAAATGAGGGTGTGCTGGTCGAATCACGCTCCCGGTGCTTTATTTGCGGAAGTTACGGAGACGTTGTTTGATCAGTATTCGCCCGGCGAGAGAAGGAGACGCAGCGGTGCTCGCGGCCATCGGTCTGCGGGCGTGGGCAAACGCGACATCGGCTCTGGGAGTGACGGAAGAGTTGCGTGAAAATGCGCGGGCCGCATTTGAGAATTTCACGCATTCATCGAGGCTTGCCATCACTGTGGCTGAGGTGGATGGCGCAATTGCCGGCTGGGCTGCTCGCGAACATTTCGATGAGACGATTACCGATTTCTGGATAGACCGGATCTATCAGCGCCAAGGCGTCGGTACTGCGCTTTTAAGCGAGATCGAGCGGCAGATCGTGGACCGCGGTTTTCCGGTCGGTATGCTGGAAAGCCATGCCCAGAACCATCAGGCGGTCTCGTTTTTTCGCAAACATGGATACGCCGTCAGTTGGTTTTCCATGAAATATTCGGCAAAGCTGGACCGCGACGTGCAATCCATGGGTCTTCAAAAGCAGCTGGTGACAATGGAAACAGGCGGTTATGGCTTCGGTTTCTGAGCCATCGCTTCCAGAAGCACAAGCGTCGTTTGTGGCCATTGCGGCATGATGACGAGGGAGAGACCAATCCCGATGTGTAGGACGATGATGAAGAGCAAATAACTGCGGAAAGGCTCTTTTCGCGTTTTGTGGCGCAGCAAACGTTGCGCAAGAACTGCACCTGCGCTGCCGCCCAGAAAGGCCAGCCAAAGCAGGGTACTTTTGCTGACACGCCATTCGCCATTCCTGGCGGCCTCCTTATCCCACCAATAGATGAGAAAAACGAGAAGGTTGAAGGCAAGATATGTGGCGACGGCCAGAGCAAGTGTAATCATGATTCTATTAAAATTCAGAATTGTAAAAAAACATTTTCAACCTTGCCGAAAATTCTGGTCTTCATGCCTTTGACGCGACAAGCCTTGCGCCACGGTGCCAATTGTTCTACCTCACTATAGATAGAAATTCCGTATATTAAGAGCTTGATATGACCCTTGTAGACGTGCGCACACCAGACCCGAAACGCTTCATTCCCGGCGCGACCGGCGATTGGGAAATCGTCATCGGCATGGAGGTTCACGCCCAGGTTCTCTCCAATTCCAAGCTGTTTTCCGGCGCGTCCACCACCTTCGGCAATGCCCCGAACTCCAACGTTTCGCTGGTGGATGCAGCTATGCCTGGCATGCTGCCTGTGATCAACGAGGAATGCGTGGCGCAGGCGGTGCGTACCGGTTTAGGCCTGAAGGCGCAGATCAACAAGCGCTCGATCTTCGACCGCAAGAACTATTTCTACCCTGATCTGCCGCAGGGCTACCAGATTTCGCAGTTCAAGGATCCTATCGTCGGTGAGGGTCAGATCGTCATTTCGCTGGGGCCGGATCGTCAGGGCAATTTCGAAGATATCGAAATCGGCATCGAGCGGCTGCATCTGGAACAGGATGCCGGCAAGTCGATGCACGACCAGCACCCGACCATGTCCTATGTGGACCTGAACCGTTCCGGTGTGGCGCTGATGGAAATCGTGTCGAAACCGGACATGCGCTCTTCCGATGAAGCCAAGGCTTACATGACCAAGCTGCGCTCCATCGTGCGCTATCTCGGTACCTGCGATGGAAACATGGACGAAGGTTCGATGCGCGCCGACGTCAACGTCTCCGTGCGCAAGCCGGGCGAGGCTTTCGGCACCCGTTGCGAAATCAAGAACGTCAACTCTATCCGCTTCATCGGTCAGGCCATCGAATACGAAGCCCGTCGCCAGATCGCCATTCTGGAAGACGGTGGCTCGATCGATCAGGAAACTCGCCTGTTCGATCCCGGCAAAGGCGAGACGCGGTCCATGCGCTCCAAGGAAGATGCGCATGACTATCGCTATTTCCCGGACCCGGATCTGCTGCCTCTGGAATTCGACGATGCCTTCATCGAACGGATGAGCAAGGATTTGCCGGAGCTACCTGATGACAAGAAGGCACGTTTCGTCAGCGAACTCGGCTTGTCGGTCTATGATGCATCGATCCTCGTGTCGGAAAAGGCGATTGCCGACTATTACGAACTGGTCGCCAATGGCCGCGATGGCAAGATTGCCGCCAACTGGGTGATCAACGATCTGCTCGGCGCGCTGAACAAAGCCAGTAAGGGTATCGAAGAGACACCGGTTTCCGCCGATCAGCTCGGCGGCATCATCGACCTTATCAAGGCCAACACCATCTCCGGCAAGATCGCCAAGGACCTGTTCGAAATCGTCTGGAACGAGGGCGGCAGCCCTGCTGAGATTGTCGAAAGCCGCGGCATGAAACAGGTCACGGATACGGGTGCGATCGAAAAG
This sequence comes from Agrobacterium sp. DSM 25558, assembly GCF_900100825.1. NCBI lineage: Bacteria > Pseudomonadati > Pseudomonadota > Alphaproteobacteria > Hyphomicrobiales > Rhizobiaceae > Agrobacterium > Agrobacterium sp. DSM 25558. The sequence continues at coordinate 17,544 of NZ_FMUD01000001.1, forward strand.
GCCGTGGACGAGATCATCGCTGCCAACCCGGATCAGGTCGAGAAGGTCAAGGCAAAGCCGACACTCGCTGGCTGGTTCGTCGGTCAGGTCATGAAAGCCACAGGTGGTAAGGCCAACCCGCAGGCGGTTCAGGAATTGGTCAAGGCGAAGTTGGGTATTGAAGAGTAAGCTCTCCTATCGGTGACGTCGAAGCCGGGATTGCTCCCGGCTTTTCTATTTCAAGACTAAGGGGAAAATCGTGTTCTTCATTCGCACCGCCAGTGAGCGTGATATCGAGCCGGTGAGGGCGCTGTTGGCCCGGACTTGGCATGCCACCTATGATTCGATCTACGGTGCGCAGCGGGTTAGTCAGTTGATTACCGAGTGGCATTCTCCCTCGGCCATGAAAGAGCGCGTCCAGAAAAAGGGTGGCGAGTTTCTGGTGGCTGACGATGGTAAACGCATCGGTGGCATGGGCTATGCGGCGATGTCGAGCAAGATGCCGAAGACGGCTTTGCTTCACCAGCTTTACATCGACCCGCATTTTCAGCGACAGGGCGTTGGGCGCGATATTTTTGCTGAGCTCGAAACGTGCTTTCCCGACGCTGACATCATGCGCCTTGAGGTCGAGCCTAAAAATACTGTTGCCGTCGCTTTTTACGAAGGTCTGGGCTTTACCGAGGTTGGGCATGTTGAGCGCATGGCAGGTGTTGAAGGTCTGCCCGGCATCGCGATGGAAAAGACGTTGGCCCGATGAGTGCGACACTCGAAAACCTGGTTATTCGATGCGCACGGGAGAGTGATCTGCCCGCGCTCGCAGCCATGTTCGCCGCTGACGAGCTCGGTGGTCACGGCGATACGACCGACGTTTCGGCACTGCCGGATTACCTCGCGGCGTTTCGTGCCATCGAACAATCATCCAACGAGACGCTCTATGTTGCGGAGCTGGATGGTGAGGTCGTCGGGACTTTCCAGACGGTGATTCTCACCAAGCTCGTCGGTCGTGGCGCAACCTCAATGAAGATAGAAGCGGTGCAGACCCGTGATGACATGCGCGGTCGCGGCATTGGTGCGATCATGATCCGTTATTGCATCGACGACGCTCAAAAACGCGGTGTCAAAAACATCCAGTTGATATCGAACATGATGCGGGTCGATGCGCACCGGTTTTACGACCGTCTCGGCTTCGAGAAGCGCCATTTCGGTTTCAGCATGGCACTGAAATAGCTGCTGGTGGCAGGGGAAATACTGGACAATTGACGCATGGAGCGGCATAAGCTTGTGCTGTGCTGCGCAATCCAAATCGCCGCAGTGCATTCAAGCCCCGAGGAATGGATAATGAAGACTCTCCTGACGCAAATCTTCACCTGGTGGAACGGCCAGACGATCGGAACGCGCTTTCACACATGGCGTTTTGGAAAGAAGGTTGGACAGGACGAGTTGGGTAACACCTATTATGAAGGTGGCACCACATCTTGGGGCATGCCGCGTCGTTGGGTCATCTATAATGGTTACGCGGACGCATCCGCGATCACGCCCGGCTGGCATGGCTGGATGCACTACCGCACGGACGTTCCGCCAAGCCAGGAAAGCTACACGGCGCGCGAATGGGAAAAGCCGCATCTGCCGAACATGACCGGTTCGTCCAAGGCCTACCGCCCGCAAGGCTCGCTCGCTGTTCCCGGTGAGCGCCCACGCGTGACCGGTGACTACGACGCCTGGACACCCGGCAACTGATTGCGTTTGGGTGGCGCGTGCCAGGGCCTTTCTATGTGCCGACACACCACCCGTTTTCGCCACATTCCGCCTGTAGGCGTTGAACCCTCGCCGGATTGGCGCGGGAAATCTTTCTGGAGACGGTTCGATATGGGAAAATTCACGCGAGAAACTTCTTTGCGTGCACTGGCTGTGGCTTTTGTTGCGCTGTTGCCCATGACCGGCTTCGTCTCCTCCGCCTCTGCTGCCCGCATCGAGAACCGCGTGGCGGTTTTTTCCGGTATCGACAAGATCACTGGTCGCATCACCTCATTCGACGTGTACCTGAACGAGACGGTCCAGTTCGGCGCGCTTCAGGTGACTCCGAAGGTCTGCTATTCGCGTGACGATACCGAAGCGCAGAAGATCGACGCATTTATCGAAGTCGATGAAATTACCCTCGACCGCAAGATCAAGCGCATCTTCACCGGCTGGATGTTTGCTGATAGCCCCGGCCTGAACGCCGTCGAGCACCCGATTTATGACGTGTGGCTGACCGGCTGCAAGCAGGAATCGGATGTGCCTGCGCCAGCGTCGGCCAGCAAGTAACTCTATGTTTTCCCTCATTCCTTTGCTCGTCACAGGAATCTAGCCAGCTCAAGTCCTTGGGCTGAGGGGAATGTTCTGTCGCGCAGACGCGCGACGACTGGATTCCTGTCACAAGGACAGGAATGAGGTAATCGTGGACGTATTGCCTAGTCACGAGCGTCCGCTGCTAAAAATCCACGTTCCCAACTTCGACAGCCCGCTCGAGCATCTTCGCATACTCAACCTTCGGCACATCGATCGCGCCAAATGTCTTCAGATGCTCCGTGGTGAACTGCGTGTCGAGGAGCGTGAAACCTTTTGCCCGCAGATGCTCGACCAGATGGACGAGGCAGATCTTCGAGGCATTGGTCCGTCTGGAAAACATGCTTTCGCCAAAGAAGGCAGAACCCAGCGATACGCCATAGAGACCACCTACAAGCTCGTCGCCGTCCCAGGCTTCGACACTGTGAGCTTGGCCAATCTCGTGGAGTTCGACATAGAGCTTTCGGATCGTCTGATTGATCCAGGTGCTGGGACGATCCGGTGCTTCTGCCGCGCAACCCGCCATGACACCTTCGAAATCCGTATCAAAGCGTATGTCAAACGGATGCTTGCGGATGGCTTTGGCCAGACTTTTGGAAACGTGAAAATCATCAAGCGGGATTATGCCGCGCATTTCGGGTTCGACCCAGAAAAGCTCCGGGTCATCAGCCGAATCGGCCATGGGAAACAGGCCGATGGAGTAGGCGCGCAGCAGAATATCGACGTTAATGTCGCTATCTCTGCCGCGCCGTCCCATCTCTTACTTCGCGTCGCCGGCCAGATATTTTTCCAGCCAGTGGATGTCGTAGTCACCCTTCAGAATGTCTTCGTTTTGCAGAAGATCCTGAAACAGCGGCAGGGTGGTCTTGATACCGTCCACGACGAACTCGTCGAGCGCGCGGCGAAGGCGGCGAATGCATTCGTCACGGTTACGGCCATGCACGATCAGCTTGCCGATCATGCTGTCGTAGTAAGGCGGGATCTTGTAGCCCTGATAGGCACCGGAATCCACGCGAACGCCGAGGCCACCTGGTGTGTGGAAGTAGGTCAGCGTACCCGGAGACGGCACGAATGTGCGCGGGTCTTCGGCGTTGATGCGGCATTCGATGGCGTGGCCACTGAACTTCACCTCATCCTGCGTGACCGAAAGGCCCTGACCGGATGCAACGCGTATCTGCTCCTGTACGAGGTCCATGCCGGTGATGGCTTCCGTGACCGGATGCTCCACCTGAAGACGGGTGTTCATTTCGATGAAATAGAACTCGCCGTTTTCGTACAGAAACTCGATTGTGCCAGCACCGCGATATTTCAGCTTGCGCATGGCATCGGCGCAGATTTCGCCGATCTTCATGCGCTGCTCTACGGTCAACGCTGGCGAGTTGGCTTCTTCCAGAACTTTCTGGTGACGGCGTTGCAACGAGCAATCACGTTCACCCAGATGGATGGCCTTGCCTTCACCATCGCCAAACACCTGTACTTCGATGTGGCGTGGCTTGCTGAGGTATTTTTCCATGTAGACGGCGTCGTTGCCGAAGGCAGCAAGCGCTTCGGAACGGGCCGTGGAAACGGCTTCTTCGACTTCCGATTCGTCTTTCGCGACCTTCATGCCACGTCCACCGCCGCCAGCGGTTGCCTTGATCAGAACCGGGAAACCGATCTTGCGAGCGATTTCCAGCGCGTTCTCAGGCTTCACTTCGCCATCCGAGCCGGGAACGACGGGAATTCCGAGTTCCAGCGCGGTCTGCTTGGCGGTGATCTTGTCGCCCATGATGCGGATGTGATCGGCGGTCGGACCGATGAAGGTGATGCCGTGTGCGTCGAGAATATCAGCGAACTTGGCATTTTCCGACAGGAAACCGTAGCCAGGGTGAACGGCATCCGCACCGGTGATTTCGCAGGCTGCAACGATCTGGTGGATGTTGAGGTAGCTGTCACGCGAAGGCGGCGGGCCGATGCAGACGCTTTCATCGGCAAGGCGCACATGCATGGCATCTGCGTCCGCCGTGGAATGCACGGCGACCGTTGGAATGCCGAGTTCCTTGGCGGCGCGCAGCACGCGAAGGGCAATTTCGCCGCGATTGGCGATGAGGATCTTGGATACCATGTAATTCGCCCTTATTCGATGACCACGAGGGCTTCACCATACTCTACGGGCTGAGAATCGTTGACGATGATTTCCGTAACCTTGCCGGACTTTGGTGCCGGGATCTGGTTCATGGTCTTCATGGCTTCAACGATCAGAAGCGTCTGGCCTTCCTTGACGGTTGCGCCGACTTCAACGAAAGGACGCGCACCTGGAGCGGACGACAGGTAGACCGTTCCGACCATTGGCGACGTCACCGTGTTGGCCGGGTTGCGGGCAGGGGCCGCAGGTGCTGCCGTGCCAGGTGCGACTGCTGGGGTCGCGGCGGCTGCAGGAGCAGGGGCGTATTGTGGGGCGGGAGCCGTTGCGTAAACCGGCGCAGGCGCTGCACGAGAAACGCGAATACGCAGATCGTCCTGCTCGACTTCGATCTCGGAAAGGTCGGTGTCGTTGAGAATGTTCGCGAGGTCGCGGATCAGTTCCTTGTCGATACCGTGTTTCTTTTCAGACATGACAAACCCTATTCTGATTGTTTCTTTTATGCCGTGATATTCTTCAAAGCGTTGAGCGCCATGATGTAGCCGTATGGTCCGAAGCCACAGACCATTCCCTTTGCGGCGGGCGCTATCATCGATTTATGGCGGAATTCTTCACGGGCGTGGATGTTGGAAATATGCACTTCCACGACCGGAACTGAAATGGCTCTGATAGCATCATGAAGAGCGATCGACGTGTGGCCGTAGGCACCAGGATTGATGATGACACCGATGGCGCGTTCACCAGCCTCGTGCATGAGGTCGACGAGCGCGCCCTCATGGTTGGACTGATGGCACTCGACCACAAAACCAAGCTCTTCGCCCGCCTTGATGCAGTCGTTCTCGATGTCTTTCAGCGTCTTGCCGCCATAAATGCCCGGCTCACGTTTTCCCAACATGTTGAGATTGGGTCCGTTGAGGACAAAAATCGTGTTGCTCATTCGAAAGTTCCGCCAGAAAATCAGCGCCACCTATAGACCGCACAACCGCGAAGGAAAAGCCCCGAAGCGCTCAAAGCAGGGATTGTCCTTAATCTTCTGGGGTTTGAGGATGTTTTTCGGTGGATTTCCCTTCTCGGAGAACGTGACTGGCGTTTCCACGAATGAGAGAGCGGCATGTCATTACGAGCAAGTCGCCTTACCGCAGGCGCGCATGTTGGCGATCTTCTCCTTTAGCGGGGTTGTGCCGACTGCGCCGAAAATGGCTTCGTTGCCTATGACGTATGAGGGGGTGCCGGTGATGCCGAGGTTGGTGGCGAGCTGGTAGGCTTCCTTGACCTGGGCGTCGTTGGGGTTCGCAGCCATGGATTTGCGAATATCGGCTTCCTTGATTCCTAACGATTCTGCGACTTCGATGGCGCTTGCCTCGTTGGCGCGGCCCGTGCTTCCCAGCAGTGTGCGCTGGAATTCCGGATATTTTTCAGGTGCCAGGAGTTTGACGGCATTGGAAACCTTATGGGCCTCGAGTGATTCCGGCCCGAGAATCGGGAACTCCTTCAGAACGAAGCGGACGTTTTTGTCGGTTTTCAAGATGGCGTCGACGTCGCTCATGGCGCGTTTGCAATAGCCGCAGTTGTAGTCGAAGAACTCGACCAGCGTCACATCACCATTCGGGTTGCCCAGCGACAGATCGTATTTGGACTGGAAGATGGTTTTCTGGTTGTCCGCTACTGCCTCGGCGGCCTTGGCATTGCGCGTGTCATATTGCTTGCGCTCCAGGGCTTCCTGAACCTCAAGCATGATCTCCGGGTTCTCGATTAGGTACTCCTTGATGAAAGCGCCGAATTCTTTTTTCTGCTGGTCATCCAGTGCATGGGCGGGCAGGGACACGAAAACCGTGGATAGGGCCGTCAGGCAGGAAAAAGCCGTGGATTTAAGGGAAAGTGCCATGTCGGTCCTCATTGTTTTGTTGCAGAGTGGTGATTCCGTTGTCCCACGCAATTACCCTAATTTAATGCGATTGCCATATCGCATAATAAGTTTGCCGATTGCGATCTCGCCATTGTGAAAACCGCAATAATACGGCAAATCTCCGACAGTTTGATAGAAAGAGCATGCTTTTGATAACGTTGTCCAAGCGAAGCGCGGTCGAGCCATTCCATGCGATGGATATTTTGGCAGAAGCAAACCGTCTGAGACAAGCGGGACGACCGGTGATATCCATGGCTGTGGGCCAGCCGTCGCACCCCGCGCCCAAGGCGGCTCTGGATGCGGCCAACGAAGCACTGAGACACGGACGTGTCGGCTACACCGATGCGCTGGGCCTGCGTGATCTGCGGGAAGCCATTGCCTCCAGTTACCGCCTTCGCCACGGTACTATCATCGATCCCGCCCGCATTGCGGTGACGACGGGGTCTTCGGCGGCCTTCAATCTGGCATTCCTTGCTCTGTTCGATCCCGGCGATGCCGTGGCGATTGCACGGCCTGGATATCCGGCATACCGCAATATTTTGAAGGCGCTCGGTCTTCACGTCGTGGAGGTGCCGGTTACTGCGGAAACCGGATATACGCTCACGCCTGCAAGCCTTGAGCGCGCAGAGACCAAAGCCGGGCGCAAGTTGAAGGGCGTGCTTCTGGCAAGTCCCGCCAACCCGACGGGTACGGTGACGGGTCGCGAAGCGCTGAAGCGGCTGGTGAATTATTGCGACAGCCGCAACATCGCGTTCATTTCGGACGAAATCTATCACGGGCTGACATTCGTCGGCGAGGAGACGAGTGCCGCCGAAATCAGCGAGAACGTCGTCGTTATCAATTCGTTTTCGAAGTATTATTGCATGACTGGCTGGCGCATAGGCTGGATGGTGCTGCCTGAAATGCTGATACGACCGGTCGAATGTCTTGCGCAGAGCCTGTATATTTCAGCGCCTGAGCTTTCGCAGCTTGCCGCCAAGGCAGCCTTTTCCGCAGAAGACGAACTCGATGTCTACAAGGAAAGCTACCGCACCAACCGCGATTTTCTGATGAGCCGCCTCCCTGAAATGGGGCTGCCTTTGGCGTCACCCATGGACGGCGCGTTTTACGCTTATGTGGATACCAGTCGCTATTCGAATGACAGCATGGATTTTGCCAAGCGGATGCTGGCGGAAATCGATGTTGCGGCGACGCCGGGGCTGGATTTCGACCCGTTGGAGGGTCACCGCGCGCTGCGGTTTTCCTATGCCGGTTCCGTGTCCGATATTGCCGAGGCGGTCGGCCGGATCGGCGGCTGGCTGAAATAAAGCTGTCATCTTCCATCAATGATTTTGGTTCGAACTTGCCCATGAAACCGGTTAGGTTCGAACTTCAAGCATCATGGGAGCAAAACGATGTCGACAGAAAAAGTAGCAGTGGTGACGGCGGGTGGAAGCGGCATGGGCGCTGCGGTGGCAAAACGTCTGGCCGCAGATGGCTATAAGGTGGCGATCCTGTCATCCTCCGGCAAGGGTGAGGCGCTGGCCGCAGAGCTTGGCGGCATCGGTGTGACAGGTTCTAACCAATCCGTTGACGATCTCCAGAGACTTGCCGATCTGACGCTCGAAAAGTTCGGCCGGATCGACGTGCTGGTCAATAGCGCCGGTCACGGCCCGCGCGCGCAGATTCTAGAGATAACCGACGAGCAATGGCACACGGGTCTCGATGTGTATCTGCTGAACGTCATCCGCCCGACACGGATCATAACACCGACGATGGTGTCGCAAAAATCCGGTGCCATCATCAATATTTCCACCGCCTGGGCGTTCGAGCCAAGCGAGATGTTTCCGACCTCTGCCGTATTTAGGGCGGGGCTCGCCGCCTACACCAAGATTTTCTCGGATACCTACGCGCCAGACAATGTGCGCATGAACAATGTTCTGCCGGGCTGGATAGACAGCCTGCCTGCAACGGACGCTCGCCGCGACATGGTACCGATGCAACGTTACGGCAAAAGCGAGGAAATCGCGGCAACCGTCGCATTTCTGGCGTCTGAAGGGGCCGGTTATATTACCGGCCAGAACCTGCGGGTGGATGGTGGCCTAACCCGTTCTGTGTGAGCGTTCTTCCTTTGCAAAACGAATGACAGGTTCATATGCGATTCTCATTTATCCCGTGGAGAAGTGCTGATTCCACTCGCGAGAAAGGAACTTGCATGGCTGCGTGGCGTTGTTCAATCCAAGGTCAAAAGTTTTCACAAACACGACGCTTGGATGTAAAAGCAGGTAACCAGTCATGGGACAACGCAACGCATACGCCAGACAAGTGGTCCTCGTCGTTGAAGACGACCCTCTCTTACGCATGATGGCGGTCGATCTCGTAGAAGATGCAGGTTTTGACGCCATAGAGGCTTGCGGTGCCGATGAGGCAATGGAAATTCTCGACAGCCGTCCAGATATCGACGTGCTGTTCACGGACATCGACATGCCCGGAAGCATGAATGGCGTCGGACTGGCAAATTGGGCCTACAGGGCTCACACCCCATTAGGCATCGTGCTGACGTCCGGGCACCAGAACCCGTCAGAAGACGTCTTGCCGGAACGCAGCGTGTTTTTTCCCAAGCCCTATGACTTTACGAAGGTCGTAGATACGTTGCGAATGATGACAGTGTGATTTGCTTCGCATTGCGGAGCAAGATTGTGGTTTGCGAATAAGTAACCATAGTTCATACACTGTTTTCTCAATTAATTATTCTGAAAATATCAGCGGTTATAGTCGCTCTCAAAGCTTTATGGGGTATTTGGGGGCACTATGAATTTTCTGGGAATTACGGGCATGCAGTATTCTGGCGTGCCATTTCACGACATAAGAATATTGCTGGCCGAAGACTCGAACGTCTTTACCCAGATGATCGGCGCTCGTCTCAAGGAGTTGCTTGGACTGTCTGTCGAAGTCTGCCGCAATTTCGAGGAGTTGCAGGAATGCTACGAGCGTTCCTCGGAAGAGGTGACATTGGCCATCTCCAACATCAATCTTCCCGGTGCAGAAAATGGTGAAGCGCTGGAATATCTCGTCGATCTCTCCATTCCTACGATCGTCTTTACCAGCACGTTCCATGAAGACACGCGCGAGAAGCTGATCACCAAGGAAGTGGTCGACTATATTCTCAAGGATAACGTGTTTGCTGTGGATATGCTGACGGAATCGGTCTGCCGCTTCCTGACCAACCACCGCCACCATGTGCTGATCGTGGATGACAGCCCGACCGCGCGTGCACTGCTCTCCAGCCGTCTGAAGCGCTACAATTTCCGCGTCAGCCTTGCCGATAATGGCGCAAAGGCGCTTGATATTCTCAAGAACAATCGTGATATCGGTCTTGTCGTGACTGACTACAACATGCCTGACATCGATGGCTTCGAGTTGACGCGCCGGATTCGCACCATGCGCGGTTCACATGAACTGCGTATCATCGGTGTCTCGTCTTCGACCAACCGCCTTCTGTCGGCGCGATTCCTGAAGGCTGGCGGCAACGACTTCATGTTGCGACCCTTCATTGATGAAGAATTTTACTGCCGTGTTAATCAGAACCTAGACACGCTGGTGCAGATTCAAGCGGCCAAATTGGTCGCCAGCAAGGCCGCCGCTTAACATTGATGAGGCGGTGGCGTTCTCTTGATGCCGCCGCCATCATCCTCATTCGCCGTCAGGCTTCTTGTTCTACAGGGCGACCCATGGCCAGCTTTTGCGCAAGGTCTGGACCCAGCTTCTCCACATAGGTCTGGTCGGGCGACGTGCCGAGCGCGTCGAGCGTTTTGGAAAAGAAGCAACGGGCGGCAGCCGCTGCCACGATATCGAAAATTTCCGCATCGGTCAGAGCGTGGGTTTTCAACGCGTCGATGTCAGCTTGCGTGATTGAGGTCGCGTCTCGCACCACTTTGGTCGCGAAGATCATGATGGCGCGTTCCTGCTCGTTCAAAGGCGCATCATCCGCACCCTCAACGATGGCTTCCAGTTCGTTACCAGATACGCCGTCCCGCACCAGCACAGCGCCATGGGCCAGCATGCAGTAGGACGAGCGAAGTTCGCGCGCTGCAGCAAGCGTTACCAGTTCATAACGTCTAGGCTCGATATTGCCGCGCAGGCTGACGAGAAGCGCGCTCCAGCTTTCCATCACCTCGGGGCGGTGGCCGAATGCAAGATACATATTCGGGAGATATCCGTAAGTGTCCTTGGCACCGCGATACATTTCCGCAATCTTGCGGCTGGCGGTCGGCTCTGGCGGGGCGATAAACATGGGCTTCTCCTGCATTTCAACTCTTTCTGAAATGCGTGAGCAGCCGATTGGATCAGTTCAGCAGTCGCTTTTTCTGCAAAAACATCAAAGCTGCGATTCCAGAGGCAGCAATCCCATCGCGATTACCAGTGCACGGCGACTAAAGCTGGCATAGGGTTCGTGTGTATAATGGCGTGGTTCGCCTTTCACCAACCCTGTCCATACCAAACGCCGCCGCTCGTTCAGCGTCAGTTCGAAACTCATTTGTCGGCTGATTTCGTCCGCAAAGATGTCGTCCATCGCTGTGACGAGGCCAGGCGATGAAAACAGGACGCCCATCTCTGTGTTCAACGACATGGAGCGCGGATCGAAGTTCAGCGAACCGATAAAACCAATTTCCCCATCTCGTGTGAAGGCCTTGGTGTGCAGGCTCGCTTGGCCTGAGCCTCTCAGCGAGAAGGATTTGTGCTGGTCTGCAAGCGAGCGCAACTCATGAATCTTCACATTATTGACCAGCAACGGTCTGCGATAACGCGAGTACCCGGCGTGAACTGCGGCCACATCGGTCGCGGCCAGGGAATTCGTGAGGACGTTGACGGATACGCCCTCCGCAGACAAACGCGAAAGCGTTTCGACGCCTTTCTGGCCAGGAATGAAGTAGGGCGAGGTGATCTTGAGCTGTCGCTTTGCGTCTTCCATGATGGGAAGCAGGGTTTCCATCAGAAAATTATGACCGCTCCTGCGCTTTCCTGCCGCCTTTTCCGGTGGATCTGCTACCACTTGGGCGCTTTCGACCCAGTGAAGATTGTCCGACATCAGGAATTGGCCAGAGTAATGCTGGCTTTCCACCTGCTCGAGATAGGGCCGTGCCGCTTCGCCGGAGGCCAGAAAGTCCATACGGCGGCGAAGTTTTGTAAGCTTGCTGGGCCTGCGAGACAGCAGCGACTTGACGGGAACGGCGACGGCGCTGTTCCAGTAATCGTCGAAAATCTCCTCAGCTTCCGCCACACATTGACCGTAGGCGATGACATCGAAATCCCGGAAATTCGCCTGTTCCGCAGCGTCGAAATAGGCGTCGCCGACGTTGCGCCCGCCGACGATCAGAACCCGGCCATCCGCGATCCACGCCTTGTTGTGCATACGCCGGTTCACGCTGCGAAACCGGAACACCATCTCTATGCCGCGCCTGAAGACGTTCTCACGCGCCTTGGTAGGGTTGAACAGGCGCAGTTCGATATCGGGATGGCTATCTATGGCATGGAAGGCACGGTCGGAGATGGACACGCCAAGATCATCCAGCAGCAAGCGCACTCGTACGCCGCGGTCGGCAGCCGCTATCACCTCACGCATGACGAGCTGGCCGGTCAGATCAGCATTCCACATGTAGTACATGAGGTCGAGACTACGCCCAGCCGCTCGCGCTGAGCCGACCCTTGCGGCAAAAGCGCCGACATTCGACTGAATTAGGGAGAGGGCGTTGGGCTCGGCGTGATCACGATGAATGTCTGCCCAATGGCGATCCAGCGGTGTTTTGTCATCTTCTTTGGGCAGAGCAGCCGATGCGATCTTGATGATGATTTTGTCACGATGACGCGTAGCCAATGCCATACCCGCGACGATGGCGAGCACGATAAGAATCGCAATAGCGACGGTGGCATTCACAGCGATGGTATCACCCGCATCTTTTCATTGAATAAGTATGGTCAGATATCTGGTCTGGATCAATGGATTTCAATGCTTCGCTTGTCGGCCTCTTCCTTGATGATGTCTTCTACGAGCTGTCGCTTCAGGGCCGGGTCGCCCAACATGTAGTCTTCTGCGATTTCAAAAATGGATTTTGGGTTCTCGGTTTTCTTCAGCGTATCGAGATCCTGTCCGATGCGTTGGCGAAGTTCGGCATAATTGTCCATCATGTGTCCTCCATTGTGCAGGGAGAATGCGGTAACGGGGTGGAGGGTTCCGGTATCAATTGGCAAATGACACGGGATTGTCTTGCTTCTTCGCGTTTGCCTCGCGATAACGCCTGTATCAGGTGCCTGCCTTGCGGCGGGAGAATCGGGAACGCGGTGAAATTCCGCGACGTGCCCAACGCTGTAAGGTGGACGCGTGTTGCCATAGGCCACTGAGAAATCGGGAAGGCGGCAACATGCGAGCGAAGCCAAGTCAGAAGACCGGCCTGATGCAATGGACCGACCGCATGGACAGCGCAAGGTTTTTCGAGATGCTGGGCGCACACGTCTCCGGCCTCGGCATTGTTGGGGATTGACGATGCGACCTGATGACCTACAGCGTGGGCTTGTGCCAGCGCATGAATTTTCTGACGACCATAAGAGCGCCGTCTACCGCGCCATCGAAACCCGCCGCGACGTGCGGGACCAGTTTCTGGCCGAGCCCTTGTCCGATGCGCTGGTAGAAAAGCTTCTGAGGGCTGCCCATGCGGCGCCGTCTGTCGGCTTCATGCAGCCATGGAATTTTACACTCGTGACCGATGAAGCTGTGAGGCAGGGCGCGTGGGAGGCATTTTCCCGCGCCAATGCGGAGGCGGCGGACATGTTCGGGGAGGACCAGCAGGTTCTTTACCGCAGCCTGAAACTCGAAGGCATCCGCAAGGCACCGCTATCGATCTGCGTGACCTGCGACCCGACGCGGGGCGGCGATGTGGTGCTGGGGCGAACCCACAATCCGCGCATGGATGTCTACTCCACCGTCTGCGCCATACAGAATCTGTGGCTGGCGGCGAGGGCCGAAGGCATCGGCGTCGGGTGGGTCAGCATTTTCCACGACACCGATATCCGGGATATCCTCGCCATTCCCGAGTACATCGAGATCGTTGCGTGGCTGTGCGTCGGCAAGGTCGATATGCTCTATGGCGAACCGGAACTAGCGGTCAAAGGATGGCGGCAGAGGCTGCCGTTGGAAGAGCTCGTGTTTCGGGATCGTTGGGGTACACGGTAAGATATTCTGCGGTGTTTCTGATGTCATGGCCGCCTCATTCCTGTGCTTGTCACAGGAATCCAGTCAGCCCAAGTCCTTGGGTTGAACAGGGTCTTTCGCCGCGCAGACGCGCGTTAGCTGGATCCCTGTGATAAGCACAGGGATGAGGAGAGGTAGGAGTGTGCATTCCCGTAAAACCGCCTCACCCTTACGGACGATGTTCTACTGTTGCTGCGGCTGTGCGCCCTTCAAAGCCGGATTTTTCAGATCGATGCGGCTCGTTTCGGCGGGCAGGAACTGCGGGCCGACGATGCGGACCTTGCTATTGTTGGGATCGTAATCCCGCTCAGGAACAGGCTCTGCCTTCTCCACCGGTTTCGGCTCCGCAGGCTTGATGTCTGCGGGTTTCGGTATTGTGTCACTCTTCGGTGACGTAATAGTCGTGATGCTCGACATGTCCTGTGACGGGGTGGATTGTGGTGCTTTTGCCTGATCTTCCTGCTTTTTCATCTCGTCGTGATAGGCGGCCATGTTGCAGCTGCAGGATGGCGGGCGGCTGGTGCTTGGGCTGTTGCGGTAGGCAAAGGCTGTTGGCATGGAGGCGTAGGGTTGGCCGGTTTTGGCGGATACCATGTCCGAACTTTCCTGGCCTTCAAGCGAATGGTAGAACAGTTCGGTCTGGGTGCCAGGGCACATGCGCTCGCATTGAGCGGCCTGAGCGCGGAAATCCAGCGGCGTAGCATTCGAGGAAATCGGGAAGAACGCGCCGTCGCAGGTTCTCACGCAGAGAGTTCTGAGGCCACCTTGCATGGGCATATCGGGCGAGGGGCGGTAGTCCTGATTGTCTGGGTTATCGAAGGGATCCGCCGTCCCGCCCATATTCTGATCTTGCGATGGGTCAGTCGAGGTGAAGGATGGTGGTTGCTCATCGAAGCAACCTTGCGCATCCAGTGCCGCCATGATGCGTTCGTGGTTGTCCTGTGCATTATCATCGCGCTGCGAGGCCAGCATGCGGTCTCGATCTTCCGAAATCATGTCGCGATCGGATTCAGCCTGAACCAGCGCATCGCCGATTTCGCCGCAGAGCTCAGCATTGGGATTGCCATAGACGATGACGCTGCCCGAGGAGCAGCCGTAGCCGCGCATATCGTTCTTGATCCGGCGAATGAGAATATTCTGTTGCGCTAGCGCATTGGCGTATCGCCGCACCTCGGCGGTGTTGCCGATCATGCGGGTTGGCTGGGTGAGCTGCTGGCGCAGCCCGTCACAGACGGCACTGGCCTGCGCCGACAGGGGCGCTGCCAGCATGAGAGTGATAAATGTGCCGATCAAACGGCGGCGGCGCGGGATCAATGGTCCGTCCGTTTCCTGCCCTGCCATCATGCAGGTCATATCCTGTTGATCATCGTCCGCGGGATGCGAAGCATGTCTATGCGTTCAGGATAACATAAGCCCGTGCCGCAAAGCGGCAAGGGCCAGTTCAAAATTACGTTAACCCGGCCTTACACCGAAGGGTGTGAAGCCTGAACCGTTGCAAGGGCTGCCATGTTGACCACGCCACGCGATGTCACCGTTGGTGACAGGATGTGGACGGGCAGGGCCGAGCCGAGCAGGATTGGGCCGACATGCAGGCCTTCGGTCATGGTGCGGACAACGCCGAGCGTGATGTTGGCCGAATCGAGGTTCGGGAACACCAGAAGATTGGCTTCGCCCGACAAGGCGCTGTTGGGCATGGCGCGCTTGCGCAGGATTTCAGACAGGGCAGAGCCACCCTGCATTTCGCCATCGATTTCCAGTTCCGGTGCGGCACCACGCACGATCTGAAGCGCACGGCGCATCTTGCGGGCGCTCTCCGAATCGCGCGAACCGAAATTCGAATGGCTGACCAGAGCGATCTTTGGCGTGATACCGAAACGCTTGATTTCCTTAGAGGCCAGTATCGCAAGTTCGGCCAGATCTTCCGCCGTCGGCTCGTAATTGACGAAGGTGTCGGTCAGGAAGATCGCGCCTTGCTGGGTAATCAGCAAGCTGAGGCCGCCGAATGTGTGGGCACCCTCGCGTTTGCCGATGATCTGGTTCACGTCGCGCAGATGGCGGTCGAAGCGACCTTCGAGACCGCAGATCAGGGCATCTGCTTCACCACGCTTGACGGACAACGCGCCGATGACGGTGCTGTTGGTGCGCACGATGGTGCGGGCTGCTTCCGGGTTGATACCGGCGCGGCCGACGAGCGCGAAGTAGTCATCGACATATTCACGGTAGCGCGGATCATCCTCGGGATTGACCACGGCAAAATCTGCATTCGGGCGAATGCGAAGGCCGAACCGCTTCAAGCGGGTCTCGATGATCTGCGGACGGCCGATGAGGATTGGAACGCCAGTGCCTTCTTCCAGCAGCACCTGTGCTGCGCGAAGCACGCGCTCATCTTCGCCTTCGGCAAAGATGATACGCTTCTTTTCCGCCGTCTTTGCCAGGTTGAAGATCGGCTTCATGATGAAGCCGGAGCGCCAGACGAAGCGGTTCAACTGGTCGAGATAGGCATCGAAATCGGTAATCGGGCGAGCGGCCACGCCGCTTGCGGCAGCGGCGCGCGCAACGGCTGGCGCAATGCGCAGAATGAGACGCGGGTCGAATGGCGACGGGATGAGATAATTGGGGCCGAAGACGGGCGTCTCTTCGCTATAGGCTTTTGCCGCGACTTCGGAGACTTCCTCACGCGCCAATTCTGCAATGGCGTGAACGGCGGCCATCTTCATTTCTTCATTGATGGTGGTTGCGCCGCAATCCAGTGCGCCCCTGAAAATATAGGGGAAGCACAGCACGTTGTTGACCTGGTTCGGGAAGTCGGAACGGCCCGTGCAGATCATAGCGTCCGGGCGGGCCTGACGGGCCAGTTCCGGCATGATTTCAGGATTGGGGTTTGCCAGCGCCAGAATGAGCGGCTTTTCTGCCATGCGGGCCAGAAGTTCAGGCTTCAGCACACCCGCAGCGGACAGGCCGAGGAAGACATCGGCACCATCGATGGTTTCGTTCAGGGCGCGCTTGTCCGTCTTTTGCGCGTAAACTTCCTTCCACTCGTCCATCAGGCTGTTGCGGCCATCATAAACGAGGCCTTCGATATCGTGGACCCAGATGTTTTCGCGCTTGGCACCGAGAACGACGAGCAGGTTAAGGCAGGCAAGCGCTGCGGCACCTGCGCCTGATGCAACGATCTTGACGTTGGACAGCGATTTGCCAGCAAGCTCCAGCGCATTGGTGACGGCAGCGGCGACGATGATGGCGGTGCCATGCTGGTCGTCGTGGAACACGGGAATGTTCATCTTTTCGCGAAGCTGGCGCTCCACTTCGAAACATTCCGGTGCCTTGATGTCTTCAAGGTTGATGCCGCCGAAGGTCGGCTCCAGTGCCGAGATGGTGGAGACCATGTCGTTGATGCCGGGGGCATCGATTTCGATATCGAAAACGTCGATGCCAGCGAATTTCTTGAACAGCACCGCTTTGCCTTCCATGACAGGCTTGGAGGCGAGAGGGCCGATATTGCCAAGGCCAAGAACGGCAGTGCCGTTGGAAATGACGGCAACCAGATTAGCCCTCGCGGTATATTCAGCGGCCATTTCCGGGTTTTCATGAATGGCGAGGCAGGGGGCAGCAACACCAGGGGAATAAGCCAGCGCCAGATCGCGCTGGTTTCCAAGAGGTTTGGATGCCTGAATTTCCAGTTTTCCGGGGCGCGGATAGCGGTGGTAGAAAAGTGCCTGTTCTTCCAGATCCGCATTGGCGTTTTTGTCTTGCGTCTTGCCCGTGTCCTGAGAACTCATTCTATCACCGCTTATTTCAAGTTTATTGGAGGCCTTTGCATACAACAATCGGCAGGTGCGTACAGCCGTTTATTTTACCTGCGCAGCTCAAAATCGGTACTTTCGATACTGCTTAAAACGAGAGTTTCCTTCAGAAACGGCTCGCTGTCATCTTGCTGAAACACGAGTCTGGTTTTGCAGAGGATGAAAGTTGCCGAGACAAGGGGGAAGAATTCCATGGCCGCGCAAACCGAAGCCAGACAGTTCAGAACACTTTTCATTTCCGACGTGCATCTTGGCTCCAAAGCGGCCAAGACGGATTTCCTTCTGGATTTCCTGCGCTACCATGAAGCCGATACGATTATCCTCGTTGGCGATATCATCGATGGCTGGCGCCTGCGCCGTAACTGGTACTGGCCGCAAGGCTGCAACGATGTGGTTCAGAAGCTGCTGCGCAAAGCCCGCAAGGGTACACGCATCGTCTACATACCCGGCAACCACGACGAATTCCTGCGGGAGTTCCCGGGCACGCACTTCGGCGGTATCGAAGTGGCAGAGCGGATGATCCATGAAGCGGCCGACGGCAAGAAATATCTTGTCATCCACGGTGACGAGTTCGACGTCGTGGTTCGCAACGCCCGTCTTCTCGCCTATCTCGGTGACTGGGCTTATGATGCGGCAATTGCCATCAACGTGCTGCTGGCTGCCGTTCGCCGCCGCATCGGTTTGCCCTACTGGTCGTTTTCTGCCTGGGCAAAGCTGCAGGTGAAGCACGCCGTCAACTTCATTGGTGAGTTCCAGCGTGTGGTGGCGGATGAAGCGCGCCGCAACAATGTCGATGGTGTCATCTGTGGCCACATTCATCATGCTGTCATGGAGGACATGGACGGCATCCGCTACATCAATACCGGTGACTGGGTGGAAAGCTGCACGGCGGTTGCCGAAAATGCCGACGGAACCTTCGAGCTGATCACATGGATGAAGTCCGACGATCAGGTCGAGACTTCGGTGCGTGAACTCGAACCGGTGAATATCGCTGGATTGCTCAGTAGGCAGGCGGCCTGATTTTTCAGCCCCATAGTTCCGGCTCTGGCGGGTGAACGAGCGATCCTTCATACCGCAGGCCCGGAACTCGGTCCCGCGCGAGCAATAGCGGTCCGTCGAGATCGGCATAGGCGGTATCCTGCGCCAGCATCATCGCGGGTGCCATGCCAAGCGAGGTGCCGAGCATGCAGCCCACCATGATGGTATAGCCCAGCCGCTCCGCTTCCTGTTTCATGACGAGTGCCTCCGTCAAGCCGCCGGTCTTGTCCAGCTTGATGTTGATGGCGTCGTAACGGTCTCGTAATGCAGCAAGATCGGCTGTCAGATGCACGCTTTCATCGGCGCAGATTGCGACCGGTCTTTTGATGCGCGCCAGAATGGCATCCTTGCCGACGGGCAAGGGTTGTTCGATCAGGGCGATGTTCAGCTCTTTCGCCACGGCGAAATGATGCTCGATGTTCTGGTCCGTCCAACCTTCGTTGGCATCGACGATAATGGTTGCCTGTGGTGCAGCAGCACGAACGGCGCGCAGGCGCGCTTCATCGTCTTGCGTACCTGTCTTGATCTTCAGAAGGGGACGCTTGGCGTTCTCGGCAGCTTTGGCAGCCATGACGTCAGGCTCGCCCAAAGAAATCGTATAGGCGGTGACGATAGGCTTGGGTGGCACTGCCAGAACCTTGGACGCGACGCTTGTGCCTGAAAGCTTCGCCTCCAGATCCCACAACGCGCAATCGACCGCGTTGCGGGCAGCACCTGGCTTCATCAGGTGCTGCAATTGCGACCGGTCGATTCCATTAGATACAGCGTTCGACACTGCGCGTATGTCTGCCAGAACGCCGTCGATTGATTCGCCATAACGGGTGTAAGGCACGCATTCACCGACACCTCTGACGCCATTTTCGGTAATCGAGCAGGCGACGACCACCACTTCCGTGCGGCTTCCGCGGGAAATGGTGAAGCTGCCCGCAACCGGGAAGACTTCAGCTGTGGCTTCGAGGTAACGGCCCATCGAAATTACCCTTTAGTTGGATGTAAAACACGGTAACTGACAATAAATCTACGGAATCGAGCCGGATGTCTGTGGCTTGGTGATCCGTCAATCGATATGAATCGTTACGGAATCTTTAATAAGCTGCATTCGCTTGGAGCAAGATGCAAGAACCTGAAGTACGGCAACCGGCGCAACCGGCAGCGATATCGGCCGATAACGACGCGAAGGGCGGCTCTGCGCGTTACGTTCTGACGGGCTCATGGCGCAATGCCAACGTCAGTTCGGTTCTCGGCGACATTGAAAAAATCGAGAAATCCGGTGCCAACGGTTCGATCATGGTCGATCTGTCTGGTGTCGACAACATCGATACGACAGGCGCGTGGCTGTTGCAGCGCATGCGTCACAGGCTCGAAAAAGCCGGTGGGCAGGTGGCATTCGAGGGCAATGAGCAGGTTGAGGGGATCATAACTTCTCTGCCGGACGAAGCGCCTCTGCCACCGAAAGACACGACCAAACACAGTCTGAGCGAACGCATCTTCTCGCCTGTCGGCAAGAATGTCGTTCAGGCAGGCGCGGATTTTTTGGCAGGCATGTATATTCTGGGCTCCGCCGTGCGTGGTGCGCAGATGAAGCTGGGGCGAGGGCGCGGCGTTTCGCCAGCGGCCATCGTCAACCAGATCGACCATATGGGCGTTCGTGCCGTTCCTATCATTTTGCTGATGTCGTTTCTGATCGGCGCGATCATTGCCCAGCAGGGTGCGTTCCAGCTGCGGTATTTCGGTGCTGAGGTCTTCGTGGTCGACCTTGTCGGCATTTTGCAATTGCGTGAAATCGGCGTGCTGTTGACCGCCATCATGATCGCTGGCCGTTCGGGAAGTGCGATCACCGCCGAAATCGGCTCGATGAAAATGCGCGAGGAAATCGACGCGCTGAAGGTCATCGGCCTCAACCCTGTTGGTGTACTGGTGTTTCCGCGCCTCGTAGCGCTGACGATTGCGTTGCCGCTTCTGACCATTATCGCAAACTTTGCCGCGCTGTTCGGGGCTGCCGTGGTATCGCTGCTCTATTCCGGCATCACATTCGAGGTCTTCCTCGCCCGTCTGCATTCCGCCGTGGAAATTTCCACCATCGCGTCCGGCATGATCAAAGCACCCTTCATGGCGCTGATTATCGGCATCGTGGCGGCGGTCGAGGGCATGAAGGTGGGCGGTAGTGCCGAATCTCTCGGTCAGCACGTCACATCTTCAGTGGTGAAATCCATTTTTGTCGTGATCCTGGTCGATGGCGTCTTCGCCATCTTCTATGCAGCCATCGATTTTTAAGGAGAGGCTGTTGCAGGATCAGCAAACAACGAAAAGCAAAAACAAGGATCGTGAGGTCGTCCTCTCGGTTGAAGGCGCGACCGTCGCGTTCGGGGACAAGGTTGTTCTCGACAATCTCGATCTCGATGTCTACCGCGGTGAAATTCTTGGCTTCATCGGTCCTTCGGGTGCTGGAAAGTCCGTGCTGATGCGCGCAATCTTGCGCCTGCTTCCCCGCCAGGGCGGCACGATCAAGATTCTCGGAACCGATTATGACAAGGCGACGGACGAAGAGCGCATGGGGCTCGACACCCGCCTTGGTGTGCTGTTCCAGCAGGGTGCGCTGTTTTCCGGCCTGACGGTGAAGGAGAACATTCAGCTGCCGATGCGCGAATATCTCGATCTTCCGCAGTCGTTGATGGATGAACTCGCCGCTTTGAAGATCGAGATGGTTGGCCTGGCAGCAGATGCCGCTGACAAGTATCCGTCCGAACTGTCGGGCGGCATGATCAAGCGCGCAGCCTTGGCCCGGGCATTGTCTCTCGATCCTGATCTTGTTTTTCTGGACGAGCCGACATCGGGTCTCGATCCCATCGGTGCCGCGGAATTTGATATGCTGATCGCACGTCTACGCGATTCGCTGGGTCTGACCGTCTATATGGTGACGCACGATCTCGACAGTCTGTTTTCGGTCTGTGACCGCATCGCCGTTCTGGGCAACAACAAAGTTGCCGTTGAAGGCACGCTCGAGGAAATGTTCGAAAGCGACGATCCTTGGGTTCAATCATATTTCCGCGGAAAGCGGGCACGCGCCGTCGTCCTTCCAGACGGCACGCAACACATTCCGGGGAGTGACGGGTAAGTCATGGAAACCAAGGCAAACTACACCATTGTGGGAATTTTCACGCTGATCGTGATCGCTGCCGCTTTCGGTTTCGTCTACTGGATGGCCGAATTCGGGCGCGGTGGACCGACCTCACAGCTGACGATCCGCATTCCGGGCTCCGCAAACGGGCTTTCGGTCGGCTCTCCAGTACGCTTCAACGGCATTCCCGTTGGTACCGTGCGCGGTCTTTCAATCGACCGTGATGACCCGGCCTATTCTATTGCATTTACCGAAGTGCAGGCCGATGCCCCTGTGTTTCCGTCTACGCGTGCGGTGTTGGAAATTCAGGGCCTGACGGGCGCTGCCTATATCGAGCTTTCCGGTGGTCGCAACAATGAAGAGCGCATTTTGCAAAAGGCGTTCGACACCGGTGTCCCTGCGGAATTGACGGCCGATCTTTCCAGCGTCACCAACCTTCTGGCAACGGCCGACAAGATATTGAAACGCGCCGATGGTGCCATCGGAGAGCTTCAGGGCTTTGTGCAGGACGCGCGTGGGCCGTTGACCCAGACTGTTCGTAACGCCGAGAAGTTCTCAGATGCGCTGGCGTCGAATTCCGACGGTATCGAAAACTTTCTGGAAAGCCTGAGCTCTCTTTCGACAACGGTGCAATCCGTTTCCGTTCGTCTGGACGGCACGCTGACGGCAGTCGAGGGACTGGTGAAGTCCGTGGATGCGGAAAAGATCGATTCAATCCTGACCAATGTCGACAAGGTGACGTCTGATGTTGCCGAATCCTCGGGTGGTATCCAGGACGTTGTGGCAACTGTCCAGCGCACGTCGCGCAATTTCGAGCAGGCGAGTTCCGAAGTTCAGACTGTCGTGAAGCGCGCGGACCAGTTGCTTGCGTCGGTTGATGCAGGCAAGGTCAGCAACGCCGTGGAAGACGTAGCTGCGGCAACGTCCGATGTTCGCCAGGCGATCTCGACCTTCCGTCAGATTGCGGATGATGTCGGAACACGGCGCCCGGATATCGACCAGGCAATCGCTGATTTCACCGATATGTCGCGCAAGCTGAATGCGGCTTCCACCCGCGTCGATGGTATTCTTGCGAAAGTTGATGGTCTGTTGGGAACCGATGATGCGAATTCGCTTTTCTCAAAGGCGCGTGAAACATTGGCGTCCTTCAAGGCCGTTGCTGACAATATCAACATGCGCGTTGGTCCTATCGCCGACAATCTGGCACGGTTCTCAAGTTCAGGTCTGAAAGATCTCCAGACGCTGATTGGGACGACACGCCAGACGGTCGACAATCTGAACAACACGATCACAAATTTCGATCGCGATCCGCAGCGCCTGATCTTCGGCGGCGAGAACGTGAAACAGTATGACGGCCGGACAAGGCGTTGACGGGGGGTAGGACATTGAAGGTTTCGCTGATGCGCTGGCAGGGTTTTGCCCCAGCCCCGACCAAAATTGTAATGATGCTGCCATTGATGGCTGGCCTGCTGGCCGGTTGCGGTAGTGCCAAAAACGATACGTTTGATCTGTCCGTATCTTCAGGCACAGTCACGCAGACGCCATCGTTCCGCTCACGCCAGTTGCTTATCGCTGAGCCAACCGCTCTGAAGGCGCTGGACAGCGAGAACATCGTTGTGCGGCTATCCGGCTCCGAAGTGCAGTATCTCGGCAATTCGCAGTGGAGCGACCGCCTGCCACGTATGGTCCAGTCCAAGCTGGTCGAAGCTTTCGAAGACACCGGCAAGCTGGGCGGCGTCGGTCGTCCGGGGCAGGGGCTGGCGATCGATTATCAGGTCGTGACCGACATCCGCGCCTTCGAAGTCGATACCGCCAAGAACCTTGCGACCATCGAAATATCGGTGAAGTTGCTGAACGACAAGAATGGTACCGTTAAAGCCCAGGAAGTCTTCCGTTCAACAGCGCGCGTTAGCGGCTCTGGCAGCGCGAATTTCGTCAAGGCGCTGGACAGCGCGTTCGCATCGACATCCCGAGAGATCGTCGCCTGGACGCTGCGTTCGCTCTAAGCGCTTGAAGACAAAAACAAACGCCGTGCGTTGAAAGACGCACGGCGTTTTGATTCGTGGCGAGGTTTTGCCGCCCCCGCAGTTCAGAAGCTCTGGACGCTCGCTATTTCGCTGCTTCCTCTGCCTGCCATTCTGGCAATGGAAACAGCCTGTCATAGCACCAGTTGAAAACAAAAGCGTAGACCACGTAGAAGAGTGCGAACGACACGTCCATGATCAGCGCATGCGTGAAGCTGACATTAAGATACCAGGCAATGAAGGGCATGAGGACGATCAGAAGGCCCAACTCGAACAGTACGGCATGTAACACACGTATGGCTGTGGTTTTCTGTGTCGTGCGTCTCACACGCTGCATGACGTGATCGAAGCCGAGATTGTAAAGATAATTCCAGGCCGTTGCCACTGTGGCGCTGACGACGCCAACGACGCCAATGTCTTCACTCGGCATGTCGAAAACAAAGGCACCCAGCGGGATGATGAGGATAAGACCGATGACTTCAAAGCTGAGCGCGTGACGAATACGGTCGGCGATGGTGCGCATGGGGTACTCCCGTAAAAAGCCGGGCCGTCCCGTCTGCTGTAGCCTGAATGGCCGAGGTCGTCCTCGCAACCCCCATATAAAAGCTGGGTCGGTTTTCTTCAAGCCTGCGGTCTCACCATAAAAGAAAAAGCCCTCCCGGTGAAACCGGAAGGGCTGATTTTCGCGAATGCGACAGCTTTTAGCTGAAGCGTCCTGCCGCATGGGCAAGCATGGTGTAGACCTTGCCCGTATCCGAGGTAAGGTAAGACTGAGTAACCGTGCGGTCACGATCGGTTCTGGCGACGTCGGCTAGCAGCTTTTCGAAGTCCGAGATGTAGCGATCAACTGCGGTCCGGAACTCCGTCTCGCGCTCGTACTTTCGCTTGATCTCGTCAAACGTCTGCTGGCCCTTCAGCGTGTAGAGGCGGCGCGTGAACACGTCGCGTTCGCCGCGCTGGTAGCGTCCCCATAGTTCCACCGAAGCGTCGTGATCGATGGCGCGGGCGATATCCACCGATAGCGAGTTCAGCGACTCCACGACATGGCGTGGGTTGCGGTTATCCGTGGCGCGGGTCTGTGGCTCTTGAGGAGCACGCGGTGTCTGTACCGGTTGCCCCGCCGTATCCTGACCGTCACGCGAGGCACCCCGCAGGAGATCACTGATCCAGCCGCCGCCTTCTTCGCGGGCTGTGCAGGTGCGGCAAAACCAGCCTGTGGCGGAACGGCGCGGGTTTCTACTGGCACCGTGTTGCGGATAACGGGCGCAGAAGCAACGACCGGGGCTGCTGGCTGCGGCTGCGGGGCTGGGCGGGCAGCGACAGGTGCAGGCGCGATAACCGGTGCAGATACCTGCGCTGGCTGCTCGCGCGTCTCGGCGCGTGGCTGTTGCTGCGGCAGCTGAACGGGGGCAGGTTTGGTAGCGGCGATGGCGCGGGCTGCCGGTTCGGAAATTTCCAGCTGTTGTGTGGAGCGATCGACGAGTTGAGAAATATCCTGCAATGCCTTGATCTGCTCGGAAACCGCACGGCGCATGGCGGCAGCACTTTCCTTTGCTTCTTCCGGCAGGTCGAAGGCACCGCGCTTCAGTTCTGCACGGGTCGAATCCAGTTCCTTGCGGATATCGAAGCTGGAGCGACGAATCTCATCCGTGGCACCGGCAAAGCGGCTGACCGCTTCTTCGACGGCTTCGCGCAATGTTTCGCGCATGACCGCAGCGGCCGCGCTGGATTTGTCCGTGGCGCTTCCAAGCAGCTTGTCGACATCCGAAAGCGAAGAGGCGACGCCGCCGCGAAGACGGTTGACCAGCTCGTCGGAATATTTCTGCGCGTTTGCCATCGTTCCTTCAATCGACCGGCTGGCATCCTGACCGGCGGATAGCAATGCGCCACGCATATTCTGCGCTGCCAACTGTGCTCTCTGCTCGGTTTCATCCAGCGAATGGCCGATCTGCTCGAAAGTGGAGCCGAGATTTTCGCGAAGGTTGCCAGCAACGTTTGCTGAGCGCTGTTCTGCTTCAGCCAAGGTCTGCTCGACCACGCCCATGACGCCGCGCATCGAGGTTTCGATCTCTTCGGAGCGGGTCAGGAGGCCGACAGAGAGTGTCCGCAGCGCTTCCTGGCGTTCGTCCAGCGTGCCGACAAGGCTGGTCTGGGCGGCGCTGAGCAATTCGGAGGCTTGCGACAGAACAGTCGAATGTTCTTCGAAGCGCCCAACGATGCCTGCGACCTGCGACAGTGTCTGACTGGAGATATTCGACAGGCGATCGATCTTGCCTTCCAGCAAACGGCTGGAGCTGGAAACCATGTCGGCTGCGCGGGATGCGGATTCGGAGAAGCTGGACGCGGCATTGTTGAGCGAGTGGTCTGCCGCACTGAGTTCCTTAGACGCGCGAACGACTGCGACGTTGAGACTGTCGACAGCGTCGGACACGACATTCGCCATGCCGGAGTGGGTTTCCGACAGCTTAGCCGTGCTCTGGCGCGTGACCTCTACAAGCCTGTCGGCTGCGTCATTGCCAGCCTTGGCATAATCGCCGATGGCCTGTTCCACGAGCTGCGCCATGCCGCTGTTGCTTTCGGCCAGCAGGTTTGCGCTCTGCTGTGCAGCTGTGACGATCTTTTCGGCGGCGTTCTGACCAATCGTCGCGTATTCGTTGACGATTGGCTTGGCTTTTTCTTCGATGAGGCGGGACAGTTCCGCAGAACGGCTTGCCAGCATCGAGTTGAGTTCGCGGGTGCGGGTATCGAGCGTCGAGCGAATGGACTCGCCGCGCGCATCGAGTGAGCTTTCAACGCCGGAGAGCGTTTCGGAAATAGCGCCAACCTGCGTACGGACGATGGCCTCGGCCTCGGCCACCTTGTTGACGATGGCATTGCCTGCTTCCGAGAAGGTTTGAGCGACGGCTGCGGCCTGGCCGGAGAGACGTCCCTGTGCATCCGAAATGCGGCCGACGATTTCATTCGAACGCTGCTCGATGGCACTGGCAAATTCGTCATTGCGTGCCTTTACCTGATCGGCAAATTCCGAGCCGGTTTTGGCCAGACGCTCGGCCGAACGGTTGGCTTCGCCATCCATCGTTTCTGCGGCATTGACAACGGCGTCACGCAAGCTGACGGCGAGGCCTGTCGCTTTGCCTTCGATGGTGCGGTTGACGTTTTCGAGGCCGATGTTCAGCGCGCGATCCATGGTGCCGAGGCGTTCGTCGATGCGGGCTGTGCCGCTGTCGAAGACGCCTGCGATACGCTGCGTTGCGTCGTCGCTGGTACGAACGAAAATCTCCGTCTTGCCGTCCAGGGTCTCGGAAATCTTGCGGCTGGCATCTTCAATGGATGTGTTGACGTTACCGAGATCGGTCTGGATTCGGGTCTGCAAATCGCCAATATTGTTCTCAAGACGCGCACCTGTCTCATCGAGACGCGTGGACACCTGGCTGACAGACTGCTCAACGCGCGAGGACAGGGCATCAGCGGCACTGCCGATCTCACGGGCTGCATCGCCCATCTTGAGGACGACGTCACTGGCGCTGTTGCGAAGGCGCTCTTCCAGGTTGGCACCGCTGGTGTCTATGGTCTGCTGAAGCGCTTCCTGCTGTGTTTCGAGAGACATTTCCAGCATGCTGGCGCTCGAAGCGATCGTAGTGCCGATGGACATTGCCTGTTCGGACAGGAGGTCGCTCATACGGTCCTGAGCAGCGCCGAGCGTGTCGCTCAGCGCGCCATGGTGCTGGTCGAGCGTCGTGCGAAGCTGCTCGTGCGAGGAAACCAGATTGTTTTCCATGCGCGATACACCGCTCTCCATCGTGTCGGAGAAGCGGCCTGCGCCACCTTCGATCGCGGTTTCGATGCGGGTCGCGGCAGTGGCGACAGTCTGTTCGATCAGGTCGCCGTTGCGCTCGACTGTTCTGGTAATGGCATTGGCCTGAACACCGAGCATGGTGTCGAGACGAAGGTGACCGACAGAAAGTGCCTCATCGATGGTTGCAGCGGTCGATGCCAAGCGCTGTTCAGCTCCTGTGACTGACTGGGTGATAGCCGCGGTGCGATTGTCCAGCGTTTCGGTCATACGCTCTTCAGCACCAGATATCGCCATGTCGATAGCCATGGTGCGGCTGTCGAGTGCGTCCGCGATGCGTTCTTCCACGCCGGAAACGGCGTTGGCGAGGGCAACGGTACGACTGTCCAGCGTATCGGCAATGCGTCCCTCAACGCCGGAGACGGCACTGGTGAGCGCAATCGTGCGGCTGTCCATGGTTTCGGCAAGACGCTCCTCGGCAGAGGAGAAAGCCATGTCGATGGCCATGGTACGGCTGTCGAGCGTGTCTGCGATGCGCTCTTCGACACCGGAAACAACGCTGTTGAGCGCTGCCGTTCTGCTGTCGAGCGTTTCGGAAATACGGTTTTCAACGCCTGATACAACGGTGTTGAGCGCAGCTGTTCTGGAGTCCAGTGTCTCCGCGATGCGTTCTTCCGCACCAGAGAAAGCCATGTCGATGGCCATGGTGCGGCTGTCGAGTGTGTCGGCAAGGCGTTCTTCAACGCCGGAAACGACGCTGTTGAGGGCGGCTGTTCTGCTGTCCAAGGTTTCAGCGATACGATGTTCTACTCCGGAAACGACCGTGGAAAGTGCTGCTGTGCGCGAGTCCAGAGTTTCTGCGATGCGCTCTTCCGCACCCGAGAAGGCCATATCGATGGCCATTGTACGGCTGTCGAGCGTGTCGGCAAGGCGTTCTTCGACGCCGGAAACGACGCTGTTGAGTGCGCTCGTGCGGCTATCCATGGTTTCGGCAAGACGCTCCTCCGCAGTGGAGAATGCCATGTCGATGGCCATGGTACGGCTGTCCATCGTGTCTGCGATCCGCTCTTCAACACCGGAAACGACGCTGCTCAGGGCGGCAGTGCGGCTATCAAGCGTTTCGGCAATGCGGTCTTCAACGCCGCTGACGACGCTTGTCAGTGCCGTTGTGCCATTTTGAATGGTGTCGGAGATGCGGCTTTCGACGCCTGACACAACCGTGTTGAGTGCGGCGGCTCTGGAGTCAAGCGTTTCCACCAGACGGTCTTCGGCGCTTGAGAATGCCATGTCGATGGCCATGGTGCGGCTATCGAGCGTATCTGCGATCCGCTCTTCCACACCGGAAACGGCACTGGTCAGTGCGCCAGTACGGCTGTCGATCGTTTCGGCAAGACGTTCTTCCGCCGTCGAAAATGCCATGTCGAGCGCCATTGTGCGGCTGTCGAGGGCATCAGCGATGCGTTCTTCCACGCCGGAGACGACACTGCTGAGAGCCGAGGTCCGGCTATCCAGAGTTTCAGCAATGCGTGTTTCGGCACCCGATACGACATTGGCGAGAGCAGCTGTTCTGCTTTCCAGCGTGTCAGCAATACGGTCTTCCACACCGGCAACGGCGTGGTGGATCGCGGCTGTGCGGACATCCAGCGTATCGGCCAGACGTTCCTCGACGCCCGAAACGGCACCGGTGATGGCAGCGGCACGGCTGTCGAGGGTTTCGGTCAGGCGACGCTCGACATCGGCGACGATGCTGTTGATGGCGGCTGCGCGCTCATCGAGCAGCGCTGCCAGATGTTCGGCGGAGCCAGAGACGGAACCGGTGATGCTTTCCGTGCGGCTGGCCAGCGCGCTGTCGAAACGTTCCTGGCTGGCAGAGAGCGCGCTGAACAGGGCGTTGCTGCGTTCCTGGAAGACGGCATCGATATTCTGATGAGTGGTGCTGAATGCGCCGGTAATTTCCGCCGTGCGCGCGCCGATGGCGTCGCTGAGATCACGGGTGTGGTTTTCGAGCGTGCTTTCCAGCATTTCCTGGCTTGTGCCAAGTGCAGTCGCCAGCGCAAAGGACTGATCGGTAAGGGCGGTGCTGAGGCGTTCGATACCGGAATTCAGCGTGCCATCGATGCTGTCGGTACCACCCGCAACGGTTTCGTTGATGCGGGCAAGGCTTTCCATCAGCTTGCTGTCGAGGCTACCTGCGCGTTGGTCGAAGGCGCTGGTGAACTCTGCCACGCGCTCATCGAAGGCGGAGTTGACGAGGCCAACCGTGGTCTGAAGCTTTTCTTCGAACAGACCTGAACGCAGATCGAGATCCATGATCGCGTCATCGGCAGAGCTTTGCAGGTTCTGGCGGAAGGACAGGCCTTTTTCTTCGAGCGTGGTCGTCAGCTTGTCTAGAACATTATCCAGCGAGCCGCCAATGATGGCCTGGCCGCGATCAATGTTCTGACCCAGTTCAAGTGTGCGCTTGGATAGCGTATCGTTGAGAAGGCGGGTGCGCTCCTCAAGCGTTTTGTTGAGGTTTTCCGTGCCCGTGCTGATATTGGAAGCCTGTGTGGCGAACTGGTCCAGAAGCAGGCGACCGCGATCATCCAGCGTCGTGCTGAGATCATGCAGGCGCAGATCGAATTCGTTCGAAATGGCAGCGCCGGAAGAATTTAGTGCCTTGAGAAGATTGTCGGTCTTGGAGGCAATGAGGCTACCCATCGCTTCCGACGACACGCGCGACTTTTCGAGCAGCGCGGCAGACCGTGTGTCGATCAACGACGCGAAGGCTTCACCGCTGGTTGCCAGACGCATGGAAAGCTCTTCACCGACGATGGAGAGCTCTTCCTTGATCTGGTCCTGCGCGCCCATGATGGACGAGCGAATGCGCTCTGCGTGATTGATGATGGCGTCGCGCTCTGCGCTCAGTTCTTCAACGAGGCTGCGGACGCGGGTTTCATTATCGGCATAGCTGCGCTCGAGAGCGTTCACTTCGGAATGAACTAGCGTTTCGAGCTCAGTTGCGCGGGCAATGGTGCGCTCGATGCCATCGTTCATGGCGGACACTTCGCGACGAACGGCCTGACCGACGGACATTATGCGTTCAGACGCGATGGTTTCCGGTTCTGCAAGACGAAGGGCGACTTCGGCCATGGAGCGGGCAGCGTTACGCAGATCGCGGGCGCGTGCCATCATAAGAGCGAAGGCGAAGAACAGCATGATTGGAACGATGACGCCGACGATGATCGCCATGACGCCGGGAACGGCAAACAGCTCCGCAATGGAGCTGACATTCCAGAGCAGGTTTCCGTAGAGGACATGCGCGAGGCCGACACCGGCAATGGCCCACAAAACAGAAACAATGCTCGCATTGCGCAGCGCACCGGTGACGGAGCCGGCGTCCAGCGATTTCAGGATCATGGCGGGGCTGCGCTTGGAGCCGTCATTGGCAGCTTCGAGAGATGGCGATCTCGGTGCTTGCTCGGCAGCGGCAGGTCGTTGTTGCTGTGGCGGTTCTGCGGGGCGTGCTTTTTCTCTTTCAGGCGCTCTTGGCTTTTCTGGCACTCTGGCCTCCGCAGACTTTGGAGTGGACCTCTTGCGAGGCTCCGGCTGGGTTTCGTACGCGCCGAGTTGCAAGGCATCTTCAAGTGCCTGAAACGCAGTCTCGTCAATCGAGTCGCTGATCTTATTGTTCGCCATGCGGTTACGCCTCGTTACATATACGCCCGGCCTCATGCCGTGCATCCCGTCGCCGCCTGCTCAGGGATATCCGCCATCATGCCTCAAGACACGATACCTTGCGGGTATATAGTGCCTCGTTTCTTACCAATTCCCTGAGAGCCGGTCTTCAGGCACCCAGACAAATCACATTTACGCACCGAAATTCACGTAACCGGACTGAGGTCATGCGAGACGGCAGTACCGTAGTGACACATTCGAGACTTTTAAACAATTAAGCCACAAGAGAGCATTGGCCAAGTGGCGGTTTGTTAACAGTTTTTAAACTCTGGCAGCAGGCCAAACGCCTTGTTTCATATAAGCTTACCATAAATTAACCATAGCGGAAGATTTCCACGGTTCCCGTGCCCCATTTTCATCTCATCCTAGGCTTATCTGCTTAGAAGCAGCACATATGTGCCTCAAAACAAGAAACATGACCCAACCGAGGAAACTTTCAAAATGGCAGCGGTGAGTATAGCATTTGATGCCCCAGACAATTTCGGCGGTGCATCGCAGATGAGCAGCAAGCCCATAGACTTCGCCCATCTGGCGCGCCAGACCATGGGTGACAAGGAACTGGAGATCGAAATCCTCCAGCTTTTCACACGCAATGCGCGTACCTTGCTGCACGACCTCGCCTCTGTCAACGAAATTGAGATGAAGGGCGTCGCGCATCGTCTCAAGGGTTCCGCAGATGCCGTGGGCGCTTTTCAGGTGGCGGCGGCAGCCGAAGCCATTGAAAATGGCAGTCGTGATGTGGCAGCCCTTTCCAAGGTAGCGACGACGGTTATCGAAGCTGAGAATTTCATTCTGAAGCTCTGCCGCTAGTCTTATCTGCACAAATCTTTTCAGGCCGGTTTCGCTTGGCAACCGCATTCACGGGTTGCCAAGCGGGGCCGGTCTTTCTATTTGTTTAGAAACATTCTCAACACGTTCCTGGATTGCCTGACATGACAAAACTGACCATCGTTGCCTTCGACGGCACGCAGCATGAGCTTGATGTGAGCAACGGCTCCACAGTCATGGAAGTTGCTGTCCGCAGTTCCATCCCTGGTATCGACGCCGAATGCGGTGGTGCCTGTGCCTGCGCGACCTGTCATGTCTATGTCGATGACGCATGGTCGGAGCGGGTCGGCCCGCCCGAACCCATGGAAGAGGACATGCTGGATTTCGCCTTCGATGTTCGCCCCACATCGCGGCTTTCCTGTCAGATCAAGATGTCGGATGCGCTGGATGGTTTGGTCGTACACGTACCGGAACGTCAGGGCTGATCGGCACCAGTCAGCTCTTCTCAGCCACAAAAAGCCTCGCCTTCCGTTTTGCGGAACAAGCGAGGCGAGGTGGGCACATCACCAGCAGGCGACGGAGGAAACGTCTGCGGTTCTAGACGCGCCGGGGGAGAGCCGACAAGGGAACTCAAGCACACTGCATGGGTCTCGGGTATTTCCACATGCGATGATACGCGAGTCGCGGCACTCCATCCACGACTAGAACTCAATGATCATTATCCGACGAACGGCCCTGGCTTACGCGACATGGCGTTAGTGAGGGCACATCACCTGTTTGATGTGTTCTGCTGAATGCGGTATTTCAGCAAGCGGGTCATACGGGCATCGAAATTCTTCGATTCCACGACGTCGAAACGAAATTGGTCCTTGTCATGCGCGGCCATCACAGCCTGTGTGGTCTTGGTGACAAGCGCCTGCATTTCCTCACATTCCGCCTGCGGGCGAAGGGATTGCAATCGCTTTTCCAGAGTGCGCGCATAGGTGCGGGCGATCTCCGCATGCCGCTCCTCGTGACGTTTGATATCGGCGGACAAAGTATCCCAGATCAGGCCAAGCTCTGCGCTGGTCCGACGACGGTTCGTCCATCTGGGTAACAGAATTTTCGTGTTCAACGTCACCTTGACGGTTCCTACCCCGCATTTTCCATTCTGTTCGACATAGGTCAACTCGCCACCAAACTTGATTTCGGTGGCACCCGGATGACGCGCGCCAGTGGATTTTGTCATCGGCCCGTGGTGGGAAAGCTCGCGATCCAGATCTTCAGCCGTGCGTCCACCGACCTTGAAATAAGAGAAGGATTTGCTCAGCACGGTTTCGGCGCTGGCATTGAGTGGTACTGACAGCAAAAGAGCACCTGCTATCACGGCGCAAAGCATGCGGGAGAGGTGCTTCATTTGCCGGCCTTCCAGTTGAACTTGAAAGGTGATTGCGCCATAGAGCCAATGCTTCCACTATGCGCACAAGGCTCTGCCAAAATCGGTTCCGGTTTTAAGGTCTGTGGTGCAGGCGGAGTAAAGACGATATAAATAGCGGGCACTCCGTTATTCCGGAAAAGGCGTGATGTTACGTGATAACAGCCAGTGACAATGTGTGGCAAGTCGCGCATCGGCGTTCCCTGAAACTTGATGGGGATGGCCTTATTATGGCTATCGTCAACGCCACACCGGACTCGTTTTCCGACGGCGGACGGTATCTGGCTGCCGATCAGGCCGTCTCGCATGCTTTTTCCTGCATAGAGGGCGGTGCCAATATCATCGATATAGGCGGCGAATCGACCCGGCCGGGTGCGGCTGTCGTGAGCGAGCAGGAAGAGCAGGACCGAGTCCTGCCAATTATCGAGAGACTGTCTGCTGCGACGGACGCCTTGATATCTGTTGACACTTACCGCGCGTCGACGGCAAAGCTGGCCGTGGAGGCGGGTGCCCATATCGTCAATGATGTTTACGGCCTTCAAAAAGATGCCGGGATGGCAGACGTGGTTGCCAAAACCGGGGCAGGGGTTTGCATTATGCATACCGGGCGCGAGCGGCAAAAACTACCAGATGTCATTGATGACCAGTTTGCCTTTCTCAACCGCTCGCTCGACATCGCGAAAGATGCCGGTATTTCCCGCAATGCCATTATGCTTGATCCCGGCTTTGGTTTTGCCAAGGACACGGATGAAAATGTTCTGCTGATGTCGCGTTTCGATGAGCTTTCCCGCTTCGGCCTGCCTATTCTGGCGGGAACGTCGCGCAAGCGTTTTATCGGCGCTCTGACGGAGCACGATGAGGCGGAAGACCGCGACGTCGGAACTGCCGCTACCACTGCAATACTTCGTCTAGCGGGAGCGATCGTTTTTCGTGTACACAATGTGGCGATGACCAAAGACGCTCTGGCCATTGCCGACGCCGTTCTGAGACAAAAGAAAAATAATGGGGAAGGGCGATCATGAGCCTGTATACGATAGTGTTGAAGAACTGTTCGTTTTTCGCCCGTCATGGCCTGCTGGAGCAGGAGGAAGCGCTGGGTCAGCGGTTTTTCGTAGATGCGGAAATGGACGTCGAAGCCGGAAACGCGCTGGAAACGGATAACATCGAAAACACCGTTGATTATGGCGTGGCCTTTGCGGTGATCGAGAAGATCGTCGTCGGCCAGCGTCGCTATCTGATCGAGGCCTTGGCGAACGACATCGCAACCGCACTGCGCAAACGTTATCCACAAATCGTGCGGGTCAAGATCACCGTGCGCAAACCATCGGCACCCGTACCGGGTATTCTCGACTACGCACAGGTGAGCGTCGAACAGCATGGCTGATGGCATGACCCTTGCGGCGCTGGGTTTGGGTGGCAATATCGGCGATCCGCCCGCTTCGATGGCGCAGGCGCTCAACAGCTTTGCAAATCACGAGAATTGTCGCCTGTTGGCTGTCTCTCGGCTTTACAGCACACCGCCATGGGGAAAGATGGATCAAGCCGATTTCTTCAATTGCTGCGCAATTGTCGAAACCTCGCTTGCGGCAGAGGGGCTGCTCGACCTTTGCCTGGATATCGAACGCGGCATGAAGCGGGTGCGCCGCGAGCGCTGGGGGCCGCGCACCATCGACATTGATGTGCTGACATACGGTCAGGAAACGATCCAGACCGAGCGCGTCGAAATTCCGCACCCACGCATGACGGAGCGGGCTTTCGTACTGATGCCACTGGCTGACATCGCACCGCAGATGGTGGTCAATGGCAGGCAGGTTGCCGACTGGTTGGAAGAAGCCGACAATACAGGCATCCGGATCGCAAACAAAAAACGGGAGTGGTGGACACTCCCGTTCTCAAGCGAATGATTTTGTAGGGAAGCCTTACGGCTTGATCGATCCAACTGCCATCTGATCGACATTGCGCGCCAGCGTCAGGCCGATGACCGGAACCATCTGATCCGCAACCTTGACGGAAATGGTGATGTTCATCGAGGTATTGTTGGTGACGCGGGCCACCATTGCACCGTTCAGCTTGGCGCGATTGATGCCGACGACGACCTTATCGCCGCTAACCTGACCGGATACGATATCCAGTCCCTTGCCCTCGGAGCCATCGAGGAACTTGCCCTCATAGCTGTTGCCCTTCTTGGCGATGACGGCGGACATTGGTTGCTTGAACACGCCAACGCGGCAGGTGCCGCCCAGCTTGATGCCGGTTTCCTTGTCGCCCAGCGGTTCGCCGGTAAGGTCGCAGGTGAATTTCGTGCCCTTGTATTTTCCGGCCACGATTTCGCCTGGACCAGACCATACGCCAGCAACGGAGCCAAAGAAGACGTCATCGCGAGAAGCGGCCTGAACGTCGGAAACTGCAAGTCCGCCGCTGACGGACATAACGGCGGCAAGTCCGCCCAGTAGCGAAAAGAAGCGCGAATACATGATACTTTCCCTGGCGAAATGGTCGCTTTGTGTAGGGTCAATCTATGTCGCGAATGGTTAATGCTTGGTTTATTTGGCCGAGATTAGCTTAGCCGATCGTAACCTTTTGACATGGGGAAGTCCTATGTTTCAGGGCTTCTCATCAGTTTTACGGCTCGTCAAATCAGGTGTGAGGTCGGAGACGAAGTCGCTGATGCCGGGCCGTTTCAACGCTCTGAAGGGCAGCGGACGGCATAGATCCATGGCCGCGATGCCGATTCGCGCCGTCATCAAACCGTTGATGACGCCTTCACCCAGCCGCGCCGAAAGCCGAGACGCAATGCCGTGGCCCAGCACCTGCTGGGCGAGCCCATCACCCACCGCAATCGACCCTGTGACAGCCAGATGCGCAATGACATCTCGCAACAGCCGCAGCATGCCAAGTGTACCAGGCCGACCGCCGTAGAGTTCTGCCATGGTGCGCACCAGTCTTGTGACCTCAAACAGGACATAGGCAAGATCGACGACGGCACGTGGGCTGACGGCGGTAACGACCGAGACGCGCTTGGAGGAATTCATGATCAGCGCGCGCGCCTGACGGTCAAGCGGGCTCAACAGCTCGCGCTCCGCAAGCTCGATGAGGTGCGGACCGTCGATCACATCGTTTTCCGTATCTTTCAGCGCGGCACGACCCTTTGCGGTTTCAGCCCGGTGCGAGAGCACGGCGTTCAGTCGCACGATGACGGCCCGCGCAGCGGAAGATTTCTTCTCCAGCGCCGCTTTTTCCGCATCTGATTTCAGCGACTGGACGGCGTTCAACCGCATGATGCCGATGGCCTCCCGTGCCACCAGCGCAAAAACCGCAAAAACGGCGATCGCAAGCGCGACGCTGGCCGTATAACCCAGCCAGTCCGAGCGTGAAAACAGATCGCGAATGAGCTGGTCGGCCCAAAGTCCGAAGGCAAGCGAGAACAGTACACCAACAGCGCCTATCGCCAGTTTGCCGAAGGAAAACCGGCGTTTGCGCGGAGCCGCGACGGGCAGCGCAGCCTTGTCGATTTCTTCTGGAGCCAGAAACGGGTCTTCCTCATCCGGCGTCATCGAAATATCCGCGTCGAATCTACGCGGTGATCGCTTGATATCAGTTTGCTGAGTGGGCGATGGTTCGCTTTCCAGCGTAAAGGCCGCTGGGCGTCGGTTGGGCGTGCTGATGTCGTCTTTCATGCGAGTTTATCTCCAAACAGAAACTGCATGGCGCGGTCCAGCCGGATGTGCGGAACGGACAGCTTGATGCCGCCGCTTGTTTCTTCCAGCTTGGGTGGACGGAAACGGACGACGTTCACATCTGGCAGGTCAGCCTTGTGACCTTCGGCATCCAGTGCACGAAACAAGGGTTCCGGGTCTTCCGGCAGGTCACCGGGGAAAATGGCGGTCGTGCGATTGCCATCGAAGATTTCACCATTGATCTTCTCACCCGCAATCGGCGTTCCGACGATGACGGGAAGCGAGTGGCCATCCTGGCGGACGCTGGCCTCTTTGGTGGCACGCACGGAGGCCAGCGCCATGACCTCGATGCCCGCACCGCTCATGCCGATGGTGGTGATGGCGCGGTCCACGAGGCGTCTCGTCAGGCTTTCAAGGCGATCATGGCTTTCGTGGTGTAGATGGTCTGCCTTCGTTGCAGCAACCAGCACCTTGTCGATGCGACGGCGCACCAGAGACGACAGCAAGCTGTTCTTGCCTGGTCGGAAACACGCCAGAACGTCACCCAGCGCCCGCTCAAGGTCCTGCACCGCCTCTGGGCCGCGATTGACGGCTTGCAGCGCATCGATCAGCACGATCTGGCGATCCAGCCGCGCAAAATGCTCGCGGAAAAACGGTTTCACGACGATGGACTTATAGGCTTCGTAACGCCGCTCCATCATTGCTCTAAGCGAGCCCTTCGGTGCTTTGACGTCGCTCGTAACAGGCAAGGGCGAGAAGGTGAGGGCAGGTGAGCCGTCCAGATCACCCGGCATCAGGAAGCGACCGGGTGGCAAAGTGGAAAGCGAGCGCTCATCGGATTTACAGGCGCGTAGATAGGCAGCAAAACTTTCCGCCAGACGTCGCGCCGTCATCTCGTTGCCTGGGCCGTCAATATCCACGGAGGTGGCGATTTCGAGCCATTCACGCGCAAGCTCTGCGCGCACGCCCTGGGTGGCAAGCGAAAGCGTATTATCGCTGAAGGTTTTGTAGTCCTGCGTCAGAAGCGGAAGATCAAGCAGCCATTCGCCGGGGTAATCAACGATATCGATGGCGAGACGACCGGAGGAAAACCACCGGCCCCAGCCGCTGGCGCTCTGGTAATCCAGCGTGATGCGCAATTCGGATATGGCACGCGTTGAATCCGGCCAGATGCGGTCGCGCACCAGCGCCTGAATATGGTCTTCGTACTGAAAGCGCGGAATCGCATCATCCGGCTGCGGTTCCAGCCGCACGTTGGATACTCTGCCGGAGCGAAGCGCCTCGAAAAGAGGAAGGCGGCCGCCATTCAGCAGATTGTGAACCAATGAAGAGATGAAGACCGTTTTGCCCGCGCGCGAAAGCCCGGTTACGCCCAGCCGTAGAGTCGGGTTGGTCAAGGCGCTGGCGCGATCTGTGAGATTGTCTATGGCAATCAATGCGCTATCGGTGACAGACGTAAGGGATGGCGACAATGAACGTTTCCCACAAAATATTTCGTTTCATGAAAATATATAGGTCTGACGTCTGCTTAAAAAAGAAGCGGGCCATGGAAAGTTTTCATTGGGCGACGTCCGGCCTTATGGGCTGAGGAATTCGAGCATCTGCCATTCGGCGACGTTACCATTGCCGTCCACCTTTGCCTCCAGGACGGCAAGGCCCGCGGTGGGAAAGCCGGATGGCAACAGGCTTTCCATTTTCCGCTGTCCTAGAAATGCCTCCGCAACAGCATCCAGCGTCGGGTTATGGCCAATCAGCATGACGGAATGGCTTGGTGATTGCGCAGCGATCAATGCCTGATAGGTTTCCGGCTGGGCGTTGTACATCTCATCGACATAGATGATGTCGAAGGCGTCGTTGAACGCGCGCCGTACCGACTGCGCCGTTTCGCGGCAACGCGTTGCTGTCGAGCTCAATACGACATCGGGGAGATAGCCCCTGTCCGCTGCACGCGCGCCGACAACTTCGATCTCAGCATAGCCCACGTCATCCAGACGCCTGTCGAAGTCCCGCTCACTGCCAGCCGGCCAAGCCGCGCGTGCATGTCGAATCAGATAGATCCGGAAGGGTGGAGGTTGGAGCACTGGCATTTCCGGAGCATCCCATGCAGGTGTAAACATCGTTGGCAAGCTTTACAGGAACAGGCGGCGGCACCGCAAGTGGAGCCCTGTATAACCAAGTTCTTATAACGTGATTGAAGAAATAATCCGTGATTCGGGAATAAAGCATAAAAAATAACCATTTAGGTGAATTTTGTGACAGATTTAAAAATGCCTAAAAACTGTTTTGCGGACTTGAATGGGCGTATGGCATTGGAGTATACCCGCGCCATATGAGATGTTCTTCGAGGAGAATCGCGTGAGTGAGAAGATCGATCTTAGCAATTATGTGCTCTCGGAAAGCGATGAGTTCATGAATGCCAACCAGAAGGCCTATTTCAGGGCGAAGCTGGTCGGCTGGAGGAACGACATTCTGAGAGAAGCGCGCGAGACGCTGGGTCATCTCGCGGAAGAAAGCGCCAATCATCCGGATCTTGCCGACAGGGCATCATCCGAGACAGACCGCGCCATCGAGCTTCGCGCGCGCGACCGCCAGAGAAAGCTGATCTCGAAAATCGATGCAGCGCTCCAGCGGATCGACGAAGGCACATACGGCTACTGTGAAGAGACAGGCGAGCCGATCGGCATCAAAAGACTGGACGCCCGCCCAATCGCAACTTTGTCCATCGAAGCCCAGGAACGTCACGAGCGCCGCGAAAAGGTATATCGCGACGAGTGAGCGGCTCATGAGCCGATAAGATTAGAATTTTAAAGCCGTGTTGGAAACGACGCGGCTTTTCAGTTTGTGCCGCTTGAGGCGGATTTGAGACAGCGCCTTATGGTGTTTCTGTCCTTCGCCATCTCGGCGCGCATCCAGCTGGAATCGCCCCATGTGGACAGCCAGATCATGAGATCGACGAGTCTGCTGATGATGGGAAAAATGATGGCATGTGGAATCCCCTGTGCGTTCTGGTTATTTTCCGCTTCCCGCAAATGCGCCAGCTCCTGTTCCTGTATTGAGGTGATGAGAGCGTGTAGCCCGTGATCGCGGGTTTTGAGAAACGTCAGTTGATCTTCCAAATGCCTGTGTACCGTACTCTCGACGGCTTCTGTACATATCCACACGACGTTGCGCCCACAAAGTGCGGTCGCCAGACCCAGCACGTAGCCACCAAGGCTCCAGAGCGACATGATACGGCAAGGTTTAGCCGCTCGTATCGGCATTTCTTCACGAAACAAACGACAGTGATCGATTTCGTCAACGCGCATGTCTTCAAGTTTGGGCACGATGTCGGGGTAAAGAAAACGAGCGACCGATATCTGGGCACCGTAAATTCGAATCGCGCCGAACTCGCCTGCGTGATTGACCTTTAGAATACGACGAATGGTTATAATCGGATCGCGGTTCTCAGGCATTGACCTACTTACCCATATGTTTGCACTGCGTTGCATTCCAAGTGATGCCAGGCAAGACCACTCCAAACAAAAGAGGCCCCGCTAACGGAGCCTCTCATTATATATTCACATCAACGACAGCTTCTTAGAAGAAGCCGCGTCTTTGCCACCAGCCGCCCTTGCGGGGCTTGGACTGATCGCCGCCTTCGGCATCTTCGCCGGATGGGGAGGTGACGACGGGCTCCGACGATGACACTTTGTCACCGCGGTTGGCACGGGCAGGCTTAGTCGTTTCAGCTGCGTCGTTTCCGAGATCGGCAGAGGCTTCGCCAGCTTCTTCGACCGCAACGTCTGCGACGGTTACTTCAACGACGACGGGCTCTACCGTTTCAACAGGGGCAGGAGCGGCAGGCTGGGTCGGAACAGCAGCAGCGGGTGCTACGGGTTCCTCCGTCACTGTTTCCTTGGCCTTGCGGGTCCGGCGTGGCTTCTTCGGCTTTTCCGTTTCTTCCACGGTCGGCGTCGGTGCTTCGGCTTCAACTGCTTCGACAACAGCGGGTTCTTCGACACCCTCTATCGCAGCGGCAGCAGCGCCATCTTCAACACCCTCGGATGTTTCAGGCTCGGAGCCATCCTCTTCGATGATGTTGCCGTTTTCATCGCGATTGCGACGTCCGCCACGTTTGCCACGGCGACGGCGCTTACGCTTGCCATCGTCGGATGTCGTGCTGTCGCCTGTTTCCGGTGTCGAGGTTGATGTCTCTTCATCGGAATCTGCTTCTGCATCATCATCCTGATCGTCAGACGATGTATCGTCTTCCGTATCACCGTTTGCCTCGGCGCCGTTCTGGCCGCCGTTCTTACCCCGACGACGACGACGACGCTTGCGCTTGCGTTTGCCATCTTCACCGGTATCGGCCTGTGCGGGACGAGCTTCGGTCTTCTCGGCCTTTACAACGACTTCTTCCTCATCTTCTTCCTCATCGGCTTCGATGATGATGTCATCTTCCTCTTCCTCGAAATCAGGAAGCATCTGGATGAGGCTTTCGATCTTGACCGGATTTTCGACCGGCTCACCGCGATCGATCGCGAAGTGCTGTGCACCAACGCTCTCATCGGCTGCGATGATGATGGCAACGCCGAAGCGGGCTTCATAATCGACAATCGTCGCGCGCTTGTGGTTGAGCAGATAGAGCGCCGTGTCAGGTGTGCAACGAACGGTAATGTTATGCGTGGTGTTGCGCAGCAGATATTCTTCCACGCCGCGCAGAACATGCAGCGCGATGGAGGATTCGGAGCGAACATGGCCCGTGCCGCCGCAATGTGAGCAGACCTGGGTCGTGGATTCCAGAACGGATGCGCGAATGCGCTGACGCGACATTTCCAGAAGGCCGAAATGCGAGATACGGCCGACCTGAATGCGGGCGCGGTCGTTCTTCAGGCAATCCTTGAGCTTCTTTTCGACGGAGCGGTTGTTGCGCTTCTCTTCCATGTCGATGAAGTCGACGACGACGAGACCGGCAAGGTCGCGAAGACGCAGCTGGCGTGCCACTTCTTCGGCGGCTTCCAGGTTTGTCTGAACAGCGGTTTCTTCGATGGAGTGTTCGCGGGTCGAACGACCGGAGTTCACGTCGATGGCAACCAGCGCTTCTGTCTGGTTGATGATGAGGTAGCCACCGGACTTCAACGTCACCTGAGGCTGCAACATACGGTCGAGCTGGGCTTCGATGCCCGAACGCGAGAATATCGGGTGAATGTCGCGGTAAGGCTGAACCACCTTTGCATGGCTCGGCATCAGCATTTTCATGAAGTCTTTCGCTTCACGATAGCCTTCTTCGCCGGACACGATGATTTCGCTGATGTCCTTGTTGTAGAGATCGCGGATCGAACGCTTGATCAGCGATCCCTCTTCGTAAACGAGGCAAGGTGCCGTGGAGTTCAGCGTCAGCGTGCGAACGTTTTCCCACAGGCGCATCAGATATTCGAAGTCGCGCTTGATTTCGACGCGGGTGCGGTTGGCACCGGCGGTACGAAGGATCACGCCCATACCCTGCGGCACTTCCAGATCGCGTGCGATTTCCTTCAGACGCTTGCGGTCCGTCGGCTGGGTGATCTTGCGGGAAATACCGCCGCCACGCGCCGTGTTCGGCATCAGAACGGAATAACGACCCGCGAGCGACAGGTATGTCGTCAGCGCGGCACCCTTGTTGCCACGTTCTTCCTTGGCAACCTGTACCAGAAGAATCTGGCGGCGCTTGATCACTTCCTGAATGCGGTACTGCTTGCGTGGCTTGCGTGAAACGCGGTCTGGAACTTCTTCCATCGCATCTTCGGCACCGACGGATTCGATGACTTCCTTTTCGTGATGATCGTCATCATCGTCGTCGTCATCATTATCGCGACGTCCAAGGCCTTCGA
Organism: Agrobacterium sp. DSM 25558; assembly: GCF_900100825.1. Lineage (NCBI taxonomy): Bacteria > Pseudomonadati > Pseudomonadota > Alphaproteobacteria > Hyphomicrobiales > Rhizobiaceae > Agrobacterium > Agrobacterium sp. DSM 25558. The sequence goes on from NZ_FMUD01000001.1 coordinate 60,302, forward strand.
CTTCTTCCGAAATCGTATCGGTGTCGACCATGGCAGCCATTTCGCCGCCCTTGCTGCCATCGTCTTCCGAGCTCTCGTCAGAAGCGGCTGCATCGGCGGAAACATCGTCTGTCTTTTTCTTCGTGCGGGGACGACGAACGCGCTTCTTCGGCTTTTCGTCTTCGGCTGGAACGTCCTCAGCCACGGCTTCGACAGCCTCGACTTCGGTTTCCACCGGTTCTACCGCAGTTTCAGTGGTTACGGCTTCTTCAACGGTCGTTTCCGCTGCTGTTGCCGCAACGATACCGATATCGGGTTGATCGACCTGCGAGAGATCGACCGCCGACGATGTTGGCTCGTTTGGCGCGTCATTGGCGGACTCGAAGTCGTCGTTGCGACGGTGATCTTCAGCTTCGGCTCTTAGAAGGGCCTGCCGGTCTGCCAGAGGGATCTGATAATAGTCAGGATGGATTTCTGCAAAGGCGAGAAAGCCGTGGCGATTGCCGCCGTAATCCACGAAAGCTGCCTGGAGAGAAGGCTCCACGCGGGTGACTTTGGCAAGATAGATATTGCCACGAATTTGTTTCTTGTGTTCCGACTCGAAATCGAATTCTTCAATTCGATTTCCACGGACTACAACAACGCGCGTCTCCTCTTCATGGGACGCGTCGATAAGCATTTTGTCTGCCATGTAAGCTGTGCTCCTCGGCGCAGCCTTGTCATATACGAGAGCAGGCCCGCCGCGAGGACAGGCCTTTCATCTATTTTCAAGGGTGTGCCGGAAATGAAGTTTCTTGCCCGGCGTCTGTTAACTGGCAGCATCCGGATAACTGGCAAAGCATGATGCCTGCTCTTGGTATCCGGTTGATTTGAAAGCTGCTGCAACGACATCATTGGCCAAGCGAGAACGACTTTAATAAATAGACCCCGTAAGGTCCGATGAAAATGCTCTCTTCGAGCGCGCGGTGGCATGCCACCGGGTATTGTTCCAGCCACGGCCGGAATTGATCCAGTTTCAGGAGAAAAATGCAGCGACGGCAGATGATTGCCCGAATTTACAGCGCCAGCGTCTTTGTCGATTGGCAGCCGGCGGGCATCTATCCCGTCAACACTTTTAACCCTCATTCACGTTGTATGTTTTATCCGTCATAATAGCAATAGGGTGGCTAAATATGCCATATCATTGGTGGAATTTCGCAATTAAGAATTGCTTCACCAAGGGCTGCGATTGTTGCGCGGCAGTGCAAATCAGGCCATTCTGTCGGGTAGAAATGACGGAATTTGGCTGAAACGCGCAGCTTGTTCTGTTAAAAGACGATAAATACGGAAACGACCTTGGCGACCATCAAAACATCGATCGACGGCATGAACGTGTCACAAATTTGGATTTCGATTGCACGAATCAGCCGCATTTTCGCCTTGGCGTTGCTGGCTGTGCTGGCGGGCTTTGAAATGAGCCATGCCAATGAACAGGCACCGACGCTCGTCGCGACCAAAGCACGCATTATCGGCGATGAAGCTCGCACGCGCATCGTCATGGAGTTCAATCAGGAACCTGAATTCGAGGTCCACTATCTGGATTCGCCAGCGCGCATCGTCGTTGATTTTCCAGCCGTTGGCTTTTCCTTTCCAACCAGCGATCTCGCCCCGACCGGGCTTTTCAGCGATATCCGCTTCGGCAGCATGGGTGAGGGGAGTGCGCGCCTCGTGCTGACAGCAAAGAAGCCTGCGCAGGTGGTGATTGCTGAAAGCAAGTCGGATGACGGCGGCAAGACTTTCCGGTTCGTGCTGGATACGGAAATGGCGACGAAGCAGAAATTCGCCGATCTGTTGAAGAATCAGAGTTGGCAGGCTCTTGCACCCGCAACGACTGCCTCGGTAACGACGGATGTTATGCCAAAAACCTCCCGTCAGTCCGAGTTCGTCATCGCCGTGGATGCGGGCCACGGCGGAATCGATGCAGGTGCCAAGGGTGCGGTCTCTGGAACGGACGAAAAGGTCATCACGCTGACCTTCGCCAAGCAACTGGCCGACCGCCTCAACAAGATTGCGGGCGTCAAAGCATTCCTCACCAGAGATGATGATACGTTTCTGGCGCTCTCGGAGCGTGTGACATTGGCCCGCCAGCAAAATGCCAATCTCTTCATTTCCGTTCATGCCGACACATTGAAACAAAAGGGCATTCGCGGGGCAACGGTCTACACGATTTCCGATCGTGCCTCTGACAGAATGGCGCAGGCTCTGGCCGAGCGCGAGAACCTGTCGGACCAGATTGCGGGCGTGGCCGTGCAGCATGAAAGGCCGGAGGTGGCCGACATTCTGCTCGATTTGACCCGGCGTGAGACGCAGGCCTTTTCCGTGACGCTGGCAGAAAACATCGTGAAATCCTTCGAAGGGCAGGTCGGCCTCATCAATAATCCCCATCGCTACGCAGGCTTTCAGGTGCTGCGCGCCCATGATGTGCCGTCCGTTCTTCTGGAGCTCGGTTTCCTGTCCAATCCGGACGATGAAAAACTGTTGCTGGACGAAACATGGCGCGCAAAAGTTGCCGACACGCTCGCCACTGCCGTGACGCGGTATAGGGAGCAAGCTTTGGCTAACGGTGGCTGACGGAACTACGTCGCTTCCGCATCACTGACACGAGCTGTGACATCCATGCGCCCTTCGCTTGAAAAGCGATCAACTCTTGTGCAGCCTGGCGAGTAAATGGTGCCGGAGCCCTATTTTACTCACATTCCACACGTTATTCGGAGACGAGATTCGATGGTTAGGGCTGCTTCTTTTCATTGAGCAGAAGAGGTGGTTCGCGATAACATATCGGAGAATGCCTCTATTGGCAGCTTGTCATCGATGAAGCGGTGTGCAAAACGGCACGCTATATGCAAGAATGTGCGCATAACTGCGGGCGCAACCCTTCGCGATTCGAAGTATCGGTAGCTTAATATGATCAGACTTATTGGATATTTCTTCGGCTTGGCCAGCATGCTGTTCCTTGTGGTGGCTGGTGGTGTTGCCATCTATTTGGTGACGATCACGAAGGATCTCCCCGACTACGCAGTCCTGAGCAGTTACGAGCCCCCGGTGACGACCCGCATTCACGCCGGTAACGGTGCGTTGATGGCGGAATATGCCAAGCAGCGCCGTCTGTTCCTGCCGATCCAGGCAGTCCCTGACCGCGTGAAGGCTGCATTTCTGTCTGCCGAAGACAAAAACTTCTATCAGCACCCCGGCATCGACGTAACCGGCTTCGCCCGCGCGGCCGTTGCTTTCGTGACGGGTGGCCCGACCCAGGGTGGTTCGACCATCACCCAGCAGGTTGCCAAGAACTTCCTTTTGACCAACGAACAGACGATGGAGCGCAAGGCCAAGGAAGCCGTTTTGTCGTTCCGCATCGAGCAGGCCTACAGCAAGGACAAGATCCTCGAACTTTATCTAAACGAGATTTTCTTCGGCCTGAATTCCTACGGTATCGCCAGTGCTGCGCTGACCTATTTCAACAAGTCCGTCACCGAGCTTACGATTGCCGAAACGGCCTATCTTGCCGCCCTGCCAAAGGGTCCGGCGAACTATCACCCGCTGCGTCGCGAAAAGGCAGCTGTCGAGCGCCGTAACTGGGTCATCGACCGCATGGCGGAGAATGGCTACATCACGCAAGCCGATGCTGCGGATGCCAAGACCCAGCCGCTGGGCGTGAATATCCGCACCGGCGGGGCACGCCTTGCGGCATCGGATTACTTCTCCGAAGAAGCGCGCCGCCAGATCGTTGAGAAATACGGCGAAAAGGCATTGCTGGAAGGCGGCCTTTCGGTTCGCACCTCATTTGATCCAGATATCCAGATGGAAGCCCGCAAGGCGCTTCAAGACGGTCTTCTCGACTATGACGAGCGCCGTGGTTTTCATGGAGCGATTGATCAGGTCGATACCTCTGGAGACTGGGTTGCAGCGCTGTTGAAGCTGAGACCGCTCCGCGACGTGCCTGAGTGGAAAATGGCCGTCGTTTTGTCTGCAACAGCCGACGGCGTCGATATTGGACTTCGGCCGGATGGCGATGCGGAAAATCCTGATCTGCGCAGCCGTGGCCGCATCAAGCCCGAAAACATGAAATGGGCCTACCGCGATGCCAAGGGCCAGCGCGCGACTGCCAAGTCACCTGCCACTGTTTTGAAGGCTGGAGACGTTGTTTACGTTGAGCCTTTGTCTGCAAAGGGCGATGATTATCGCCTTCGCCAGCCTCCAAAGGTGCAGGGTGGCATGGTGGTCATGGACCCGCATACCGGCCGTGTTCTGGCGATGGTCGGCGGTTTCTCCTACGGTCAGTCGGAGTTCAACCGCGCAACGCAGGCCATGCGTCAGCCAGGGTCTTCGTTCAAGCCGTTTATTTATGCAGCTGCTTTGGACAATGGCTATACGCCGGCGTCCGTGGTCATGGATGCACCTCTGGAAGTCGTTTCCGGCGGACAGGTCTGGCGCCCTCAGAACTACGGCGGGGAAGTGGCTGGCCCATCCACACTTCGTCTCGGCATCGAAAAATCCCGTAACCTCATGACTGTGCGGCTTGCACAGGATATGGGCATGAACCTGGTGGCTGAATATGCGGAGCGCTTCGGCATCTACGATAAGATGCCACCGCTTCTGGCCATGTCGCTCGGTTCGGGTGAAACCACCGTGATGCGGATGGTCTCTGCCTATTCGGTGATCGCGAATGGCGGTAAGCAGATCAATCCGACCGTGATCGACCGCATTCAGGACCGTTACGGTAAGACGATCTTCCGCCATGAAGAGCGCGGCTGCGAGAGCTGCAATGCGCCAAGCTGGCAGAACCAGGACGAGCCGACGATTGTCGATAACCGTGAGCAGGTTCTCGATCCTATGACGGCCTATCAGACCACATCCATGCTTCAGGGTGTTGTTCAGCGGGGCACGGCAGCGGGCAAGATCAAGGTCGATCTGCCGGTTGCGGGCAAGACTGGCACAACAAACGATGAAAAGGACGCCTGGTTCGTGGGCTACACGCCTGATCTGGTCGCGGGTCTTTACATCGGCTTCGACAGCCCGGCACCGCTGGGACGTGGTGGCACCGGCGGATCGCTGGCGGCACCCATCTTTGGCGAGTTCATTGCCCAAGCTGCAAAGCATCTGCCGCAGAGCAAGTTCATCGTGCCTGATGGAATGCAGTTCGTGGCCGTCAACCGCAAGACCGGTATGGCCGCAAACGAAGGCGAGCCTGACACCATCATGGAAGCTTTCAAGCCTGGTACGGGTCCGGCCAGCAGCTTCTCGGTTATCGGCATGGATGGTGCGATGTCTCAGGAAGATATTTTGCGCGCTTCGCCGCAGGCTCAGCAGGCCATTACGGGCGGCGGCGGCGGCCTCTATTAAATTCAATTGATGGAAAGGCGAGGGGCGCGGTCTTTACATCCGCGCCCCTCGCATTTATTCAGCCATCCAGTTTCAAGCCTAGTTTATCAATGAAAGCGAAGTATCTGCGAAATGCGCAATGAGATCGTGAACGTCGTCGACGAAATCAAGCAGGCCATAAGCCTGCTGAGGAGGCATCTTTGACTGGGACCAGGCGATAAGACGACTGGACTGGTTGAATAACAAGGCCGAGGATCCCAACCTCTGGAATGACGCCACTGAGGCCCAGAAGCTGATGCGTGAGCGCCAGCAGCTTGATGAATCGATCAATGGTGTGAAGCTGCTCGAACAGCAGGTCAACGACAACATCGAGTTGATCGAAATGGGAGAGGCCGAAGACGATGCTGACATCGTCAAGGAAGCCGAGGATGCGTTGAAGGCGCTGAGAAACGAAGCCAACCGCCGTCAGGTGGAAGCGATGCTCTCTGGCGAAGCCGATAGCAATGATACCTATGTCGAAGTGCATTCGGGTGCCGGCGGTACCGAAAGCCAGGACTGGGCCAACATGCTGCTGCGCATGTACACCCGTTGGGCCGAGCGCCAAGGCTACAAGGTCGAAATCCTTGAAATTCACGATGGTGAAGAAGCCGGTATCAAATCAGCGACCATTCTGGTCAAGGGCCACAATGCCTTTGGTTGGATGAAGACGGAATCAGGCGTGCACCGCCTCGTGCGTATTTCGCCTTACGACAGCAATGCGCGTCGTCATACATCGTTCTCCTCCATCTGGGTCTATCCGGTGGTCGATGATTCGATCCAGATCGATATCAACGAAAGCGATTGCCGCATCGATACCTATCGCTCCTCGGGTGCCGGTGGACAGCACGTCAACACCACGGACTCGGCGGTGCGTATCACGCATATTCCAAGCGGCATTGCGGTTGCCTGCCAGCAGGAGCGTTCCCAGCATAAGAACCGCGCCAAGGCGTGGGAAATGCTGCGTTCGCGTCTTTATGAGGCCGAGTTGATGAAGCGGGAAGCCGCGGCGAATGCGCAGGCTGCCTCCAAATCTGATATCGGCTGGGGTCACCAGATCCGTTCCTACGTGTTGCAGCCTTACCAGTTGGTCAAGGATTTGCGCACCGGCGTTGAAAGCACGGCTCCAGGCAACGTGCTGGATGGCGAGTTGAACGAATTCATGGAAGCAGCCCTTGCCCACCGCATCAGCGGTGGCGCGGATGTCGAGGTTGCCGATATCGACTGATCCCCCGGGAAACGTTGGTAAAAGATTGGCCTCTCGCAATAGGTTTGCGGGAGGCTTTTTGTTTTGGAGGTGAGCGTGAAGCAGGTGCTTTATATTGTCGACGTGCAACCGAGTTTCAGCCCGCCGGCCCAGCTCGTCACTGAGATCACGGCCCTTGCTAGGCAATTACCGAGCGTTGCCAGCGTCGAGCGACACGATGAAAGCATCACGCCGTTCGAGCGTCAGCTTGGCTGGAAGCCGGGACCATCAGACGATTCTCTCGTTCCCGCAGATCGCATTTTCATCAAACACGGTTATGCACCGCCGAAAGAGGCTGTGGACTATCTGCTCTCGCTGAATTTCGACAGGGTGCTGGTTTGCGGTATTCAAGCCGACACCTGCGTTCTCGCTGCCGGATTTTCTTTCTTCGACGCCGGATTACAGCCAACACTCGTTCCATGGTTGACGGTTGGCTCGAGCCTAGACCGTTCCGGCGCGCTGGGTGCACGTCTCTGGCAACATCATTTTGGTGCCGTGCTTGGTAGTCCTGAGGACTTGCGCCTTTAATTCGAGGCTTTTTCGATCTTCATATCACCCAACTCGTCAATCAGAACCGTCCAGGCATCTGCTTCTTTCTGGGTAGGGTTAGTTTTGAGATGGACGGTTACGAAAAGGCCGGGAACATCAGATGCGCCGGATGAGCTTTCTGGCCTGATGTCTGTGACGTAGGCCTTCATCTGGGTAAATTCTTCCAGTTCCACCGTCTCCACGAGGCTTGGGCCGTTCGCGGTATAGGCAAGCTGTTGCAGATAAATCTTCGCCGTGCCATCTCCCTGACGAACAGCAACGACCTTGTAATATCCGCGAGTCGGCTCGCTGCTGTTCGTCTGCGGGGCTGTCGCGCCTTCTGGCATCTTGGCCGTCTGTTCCCACATTCCGCTGCTCGCAACGAAAATCACCGAGGCGGGCAGGGCATCGATGTCGGATGTCTGCGCCTGTGCACAACAGATGCTGGCGGCGAGGAATGTCGTGGCGAGGAGCGTTTTAATCATCATCATCTTCATCAATTCGAGAATTGTTCGGCAAGCACCCTATCCGACCATGACCGGTCCGGATCCGACAGGATTTTTGCGGTTCTATCCTTGGATTGCGCAATCCGCACCATTTGCACCGATTTGACCTCGATGTGGTCAGCCACGGCGTTAACGGGGCGTTTTTCACTCTCAAGAACGTGGATATCGACCGTTACCTTATTCGGCAACAGCGCACCACGCCAGCGGCGGGGGCGAAAGGCGCTGACAGGCGTGAGTGCCAGCAAAGGCGATTCGAGCGGCAGAATAGGACCATGGGCGGAAAAGTTGTAGGCGGTCGACCCGGCAGGCGTTGCCACCATCATGCCATCGCATATCAGTTCTTCCAGCCGCGTCTTTCCATCCACATCCACTCTCAGCTTGGCGGCCTGATGCGACTGACGGAACAGGCTGACCTCGTTCATGGCAAGGGCGGTGAATTCCTCGCCATTGGCATCGATAGCCGTCATGCGCAAAGGGTGGAATTCATTTGCGGTCGCCTTGGCCACGCGCTCGGCCAAACCCTCGACCCGGTAATCATTCATCAGAAAGCCGACTGAACCGCGGTTCATGCCATAGATGCGCTTGCCGGAATTCATCGTTTCATTCAGCACCTGCAACATGAACCCGTCACCACCCAGAACGATGATGACGCCAGCCTCTTCGAAAGAGGTATTCCCATATTGCTTGATGAGCGTGTCTCGCGCAGCTTGCGCTTCATCGGTGGTCGAAGCTACGAAACATAGATGATCAGTTGAACGCGACATGCCGTCACCCCTGTTGACGGTCTGTGGTACATGAAGAAGTCCGGTCAGGACAAGCTCTTTCACAGGAGCGTGCATCGGCAGGCCTCACCCCAGGCCTTCGCTGCGGCAAAGTCCACAGCTTCTTGGCGGCACCTGATGAATCGGGGTTGCGGAGGCCGGTGAGGTCGGGCAGTTTGCGGAAACCAACATCGATGCGGAAGGTGTGAGGCGTGGCGATAAGTTACAGTATCTACGATGTTTTCACGCGCCAAAAGCTGGCTGGCAACCCGCTGGCCGTAATGTTCGGTGCAGATGGCCTCGACGATGCCACGATGCTGGCCATCGCCCGGGAAATGAACCTCTCGGAAACGGTCTTCGTCAGAAAATCCGATAATCCCGCCTATGCAGCGTCATTGCGCATTTTCACACCCGCATCCGAATTGCCCTTTGCCGGTCACCCGACGGTCGGTGCTGCCATCGCGATCGCGGAGCGCAATCATACAGACGGTGAGGCCGACATGGTCTCGGTGCTGGAGGAGCTGGTCGGACCGGTGCGCTGCGCCATTCGCATTCGCCCCGGCGAAGCAAGCTTTGCCGAATTTGATTTGCCGAGAAAATCCGCGCGTGTGAGCCTGCCGCTCGACCATGCTCAGATTGCCGATGCCATCGGTTTGGCAGAGTCACAGCTTGGTTTCGAAAATCACGTCCCGTCGATATGGACAGCTGGCGTTCCGTTTTTGGCTATACCGGTGCAGAACCTCTCTGCAATGCAGGAGGTGGATTTCGATCCGACATTATGGCTGAAGCTGGCCCCCTTGGTGGAAGGCCGCTTGGTCTCGGCTTATCTTTACTGTCGAGGCGGCGTCAATCACGCAGCGAAGTTTCATACGAGGATGTTTTCGCCCAGCATGGGCATATCGGAAGACCCGGCCACTGGCGCTGCCGCGGCAGCTTTTTCCGGTGCCATCCATCATTTCGATAGTCTGGCGGATGGGCATTACCCAATCCTGATCGAGCAAGGCGTCGAAATGGGCAGACCTTCCCATATCCATCTCAACATGGATGTTAAGGAAAGAGAGATTGCCCGGGCTCGAATCGGCGGTCATGCCATACGTGTCGCAACCGGCACCTTCGATATTTAAAGCCTTCCACAGCCATCAACGGGTCGAGTAACGGGCTTGTGAAGGTCCGTTAACGATTTTCGGCGGCGAATCTTAACCTTTGGCCCTCTGTCAAGGAACTAAAGCGCTCACCTTCCGTTAATTTCGCGAAGGAGAAGTGGAATGAAGTCGCAAAACAGTTCCGATAGCAGACGCACGATAGAGGCGGCCAATAATACATCGGCCTCTACATACAAACCTCTAATCATACCGCTGAGAGGAACGTATGTTGCGATGATATTTCGCCGCTCACTCCAGAGTAGACTTGATATGAGAAAGAATTAGCCCGATTTCGTAGTCGGCCAATCCTTAAGAACGATTTCAAATGACGCACATAAATAGCAATGTTGCTAATATACAAACGAAGGGAGAATGACATGAAGGCAGTTCTCATCATCGCAGCCATGGTTGGCATCTCCGCATCAGCGGCACTCGCCGATCCCATTGTTCAGCCGTCTATCAATACGTCGATTCCTGTCGACCGCGAGTTCAAAACCGCCAGCATCGCCATGCCGACCGAGCAGGCACAAAAGCCGGTTCTGGTTCTGAAAAAGACTAACCGCTTGCCCGGCAACACCGAAACAGCGACCGCTTCCCCACAGTCAGCACTCGCCCGCATGCAGTGAAACAATGCCAAATATTGTCACAAAACATCCCGTGCGGAAAAACTCCGGCACGGGATTTTTTGTGACATTTGACAGCTTGCTTTGAGTGTTTAATCACAACGCCATGCGCCTCTGGCTGCTCTTGGCTAGCTGTCGAGCCGTAGTGACAATTGCCTGCCGCCATTTTTCTTCAAAATATAAACCGGCTTTGCTGTCATATATTCCGTTCGTCTCTGCAATTCGCGGCGGCGCTCAAGCGCTCTTTCACGAAGGCTGCGAGACTGGGCAACCAGGGTTAGGGCCTGCTCAATGGTTTTATCTGCTGCTGGCATTGCTGCAACTCCATTTGTTCACTTTATGTTCTAATATTTAGGTGTTCTTGTCAAGCGAATCAAGTGGTTTAGTTGCGCAAGGGAAAATTATGGAAAAATGCGGATGATGCCTGATAGCCTGGGATCATCTCAGCAGACATTTCAATCTGGTTCGATCATGCCTAAAACTGGCGACGAGGTTATGCTCACCCCAGAATCAAAAACGGCGCACAAGGCGCCGTTTTTATTTCCTGTCGCTCGGTCACCCGCGTCCATGGGAGGTCGGTCAGCAGGGTGACGTTTTACGCCGATTAGCGGAACGAACGGGAAGCTACGTTGCGGATGTCGTAACGTGTCAGGCCGATGTCGCTGAGCGTCTGGCTGGACAGGCTGCCCAGTTCGTTCAGAGTGCGGCGGTAAGAGATCCAGTTCTTTGCGATGCGGATAGGGTTCATGGTCGTTTCCTCAATCTTTGTTGTCTTTGATTTCTGAACTTGTTTGCCGAGGCCAGTTGCCTACGCTCTCTGCTGTTGATGTGTATATACATATGCAGAGTGCTGATGTGGAGTGCAGATTTTAGGCGACTGCCATGCATTTGTGCAATGCGTCGGCTAATTTTGCATCTTTTGACGGATGCTGGGTATTTTTTAGGCTGAATGAGAAATCGCGAAATAACCGAGGTGAAGATTGAGAAATCACCTGCAAAACAAAGAAAAAGGCCCGGAGCCGAAGCTCGAGACCTTTTTAAGAATTATGCCAACGAGGCGGAAAAACCGCCCGTGGTTTATATATTAGACGCCAACAGCAGTGCGTGCAACGCGACGGATGTCGCTACGGCCGATGCCGAGGTCAGTCAGTTCGCGGTCGCTCATGCGGCCAAGTTCGGTAACTGTCTGACGATACTTGCGCCAGTTGTTCAGCGAGCGAGTGATGTTCATGATCGTGTCCTTTTCGTTTGCGGCGCCGCTTGGGTCAGCGCTCAACTCATTTCCTGATGCTGAATATAATCGGTTTAACAGGAACAAAAACAGACAATGAAGTATGCCACCTATGCGCTGATTGCATGGCAATCGTTAATTTCAGGCTAAGTTTGTTAAGGATTGCATAATTGCGCGGCATTTTATTCCCTTTCACATGTGCGTTTTCTTCTTATGGGAGTATTTTTTCCAGGTGCAATCAGATTTCGGCACTTCATTGCGGTGTAAGCGGTTTGGTCTGATTCCTATAATTGCGCATTTGCGAGCGTAGATCGAAGGACGCATTCGATGCTTAAACGCGTGTTGATGACGTCAAATAGGTCGTCCGCCCGGCGAAACAGCGTGAAATAGCATCGTAAAACCGTCATTTTTCCTTTGCGCTCTCGGAAACGGGTGATATAGAGACGCGCGCTCCAGAAGGCCTCATGTGCCAGATGTTGTTTATGCAGGATTCAAGAGCGCGGGTATGGCGGAATTGGTAGACGCACCAGATTTAGGTTCTGGCGACGAGAGTTGTGGGGGTTCGAGTCCCTCTACCCGCACCACATGAATCGCCGAGAGGTATGCGTGATGCTTTTGCTTCGCCGCCTCTCTGGCTCAAGCGCAGTTTTTGCTCGGCAAAATGCTTGTGCACGCAGTTTATATAGCCACGGCCGGTGAATTTAGATTCCGGCGCTGTGCTCGAAAGTGAACCAACGGCTGTCTGAGCACCGCCGCCATGATGTGAAGGTATTAAAATGCAGGTTATCGAAACGCTCGCTGAAGGGCTGAAGCGCGAAATCAAGGTCGTTATTCCGGCTGCCGATATGAAGTCTCGCCTTGACGAGCGCCTGGCCGACGCCAAGGACAAGGTTCGCATCAACGGTTTCCGCCCGGGCAAGGTGCCTATGGCGCATCTCAAGAAGATGTATGGCAAGTCCATCATGGCAGACCTCGTCAACGAACTGGTTCGTGACAAGCCTTCAGAAATCATTTCCGGCCGTGGCGAAAAGTCCGCAACGCAGCCAGCAATCTCGATGACGGAAGATCAGGACGAAGCTGAAAAGATCCTGGCCGCCGAAAGCGATCTGGAATTCACGCTTGCCTATGAAGTCATTCCGGCAATCGAGCTGAAGTCCAACGCAGGCATCAAGGTTGTCCGCGAAGTCGTTGAAGTGACTGAAGAGGAAATCAACGAGCAGATCCTCAAGATCGCCGAAAACGCTCGTACCTACGAAACCAAGAAGGGCAAGGCCGCTGAAGGCGACCGCGTCACCATGAACTACCTCGGCAAGGTCGATGGCGAAGCCTTTGATGGCGGCGCTGCTGAAGATGCGGAACTCGTAATCGGCTCCGGCCGCTTCATTCCTGGCTTCGAAGACCAGCTCGTTGGCGTCAAGGCTGGCGATGAGAAGGCCATCACCGTTACGTTCCCGACTGAATATCCTGCGGCCAACCTCGCTGGCAAGGAAGCCGTGTTCGACATCACCGTCAAGGAAGTCGCTTCCGCAGCGGACGTTGAAATCAACGACGAACTGGCAACGAAGCTTGGTCTCGAATCGGCTGAAAAGCTGAAGGAAATCGTTCGCGGTCAGATCGAAAGCCAGTACACGAACGTCACTCGCCAGAAGGTGAAGCGTCAGATTCTTGATCAGCTGGACGAAGTCTACCAGTTCGAAACACCGGCCGGTCTGGTTGATGCCGAATTCGACAACATCTGGCGCCAGATCAACACCGATCTTGCCCAGTCCGGCAAGACCTTCGCTGATGAAGACACGACAGAAGAAGAAGCTCGCGAAGAATACCGCAAGCTGGCTGAACGTCGCGTTCGTCTCGGCCTCGTTCTCTCCGAAATCGGTGAGAAGGCTGGCGTTGAAGTCACTGAAGAAGAAATGCAGCGTGCACTTTTCGCACAGCTTCAGCAGTTCCCAGGCCAGCAGAAGGAAATCCTCGATTTCTTCCGCAACACGCCAGGCGCTTCCGCTTCGCTTCGCGCTCCAATCTTCGAAGAGAAGGTCATCGACAAGCTTCTCGAAGAAATCTCTGTAACGGACAAGACCGTTACGAAGGAAGAGCTTTTGGCTGACGACGCCGAAGAAGGCGAAAAGGCTGACAAGAAGCCTGCCAAAAAGAAGGCTGCTGCAAAGGCCGACGCTGCGGAAGGCGAAGAAGCCGCTCCGAAGAAGAAGGCTCCTGCAAAGAAAAAGGCCGCTGAAGGCGACGCTGAGTAAGATTTTCTCTGTACACATTTTCGAAAGGCCGTGGCATTCGCTGCGGCCTTTTGCGTTTGTGGCGTCTGTTAACCTCTGTAACGTTTTGATCACATTGCAGCGCACAATGCCTTTTTGCCGCATTTGCTCTTGTTCATCTACCGTTCATCTGGCACTCTTGGGTCATCGATTTGCTGTGTATCGCATAGAGCAAATCCGCTGCGCGACACGTGCGGCCCGGCATAAAGCCTCTAGTTTCAGCTCTGCATCTGGCGTCGCCTTCGTGGTCCGTACGCCCGGTGATCTTTGACGCGCATGTTGAAATAATGAATGTTTCGGCAATAGGCGAGCGTTGAAGCACAGGCGTGATTGCGTCATCGAAAAACTCAATGCGGTTGCTTCTCTGGAGCAATCGTCGATAGCCAAACAAGGCGGACCGTCTCTCCCAAGGGCGGTGCGCTTTATGAAAGCTTGAGGAAGAGACATGTTTTTAAGAACGAAACACGGCACCCTCATTGCCGCCATCGCCGTCGGCTTGTCATCGGGGCTGGCGCATGCGCAGGAGAAGGGCCTCATCTGGGCTCCTGCAAAGAATTCCGACCAGTCCTATTCGGCACGCATTGGTGCGAAACTGCCCACCGATACGCCCATTCGCGCCGGTCTGGAAATGGGCATGAATGCGTCTGAGGGCGGTGCGCTGGTGGATACGCCGGTGAAATTCTGGGGCAACGTCACACTGTTGTCGTCCAACCTGCCGGGTGCGAAGGTTGCGGGTGATATCGCCGTGCTGATGAATGCTCTGACCGGTTCAAGCGCCTGGACGATGACAACGTCTCAGAAACGCATCGCGACATCGGAGTTCGATCTTGAATCGAACCGCAACATGACGGTGCGCTATGATGGAACCGCACAGCAGTGGAGCGGGCTCGACGTCTCGCAATCACTGCGTCTGACGCGCTCTGCTACCGGCACGGCGTTCGTCCTGACAGGTGCCAGCCGTGATACCTTTGATGATTTCACGTCCAATGTCGGTCTGGAACAGAAGCTCGGTGAAAATCTCACCGTATCAGGCAATCTCGACCAAGGTTATCAGGACCGCTTTCGGCCCTCCGTCAGCGCCCGCTACAACATTCGTTGGTAGGGGCGCTGGAGAATCCTACTCGGTCGCGTTCTCGTTCTTGATGTCGCCCATCCGGTTCCAGGCATCGAGGCCGGCAATCTTGTAGGCTTCGGCAAGCGTGGGATAGTTGAAGGTATTTTCCACAAAATACTCGACCGTGCCTTTGAGGTTGAGAACCGCCTGTCCGATGTGGACGAGCTCAGTCGCACCTTCACCAACGATATGAACGCCCAAAAGCCTGCGTGTCTTCAGCGAGAAGATCAGCTTCAGCAGGCCGGTATCGAGGCCCATGATGTGGCCGCGTGAGGTTTCGCGGAAGCGGGCGATACCGCATTCATAGGCGATACCGCGTTCCTTCATTTCCTCTTCGGTCAGGCCGCAGGTGGAGATTTCCGGCACGGCGTAGATACCATAAGGAAAATACTTCTGCGGTTCCATGCCGATGGCACCCACTGCAACGCGCGCAGCAATCCGCCCCTGTTCCATGGAGGTGGAGGCAAGGCTTGGAAAGCCGATCACGTCGCCTGCCGCAAAGATGCCGGGGACCGACGTCTCGAAGGTTTCCGGGTTGACGGTCAAGCGGCCGCGATTGTCTGCCGTCAGACCTGCGGCGGCGAGGTTGAGCGTGTCCGTGGCGCCCATTCGGCCAGCGGCGAACAGCACCATCTCCGTTGTGAGCGTCCGTCCACTATCCAGCGTCAGCATGACCTTGCCTTCTGGCGTATGCTCGACCTTGTCGGCCTTTTGGCCGAGAAGCAGCTTCATGTTGCGGTCACGCAGCTGATAGGTGAAGTCCTCTACGATTTCCTTGTCGATGAAATCCAGCATCGTCGGTTTCGGATCGATGATGGTGACGGCAGTATCAAGCGCACTGAAGATCGTGGCATATTCGATGCCGATAACGCCTGCACCGATGACCACCATGGAACGGGGCAGTTTTTGCAGTTCCAAAATCTCGTCGCTGTCGATCACCGTTTTACCATCGAACGGCATATAGTCCGGGCGGAAGGGGCGGGTGCCGACTGCGAGCAGGATGCTCTTGCCCTTGACGAGAACGACTTCGCCATCGTCCTTGGCGATCTCCATCGTGTCGGAGGTGACGAAAGCTGCCTTGCCGCGAATATGGGTAACGCGGTTGCGCGCGAATTGGTGCTCCAGCACCTCGACCTCATGATCGAGCGTGATGAGCAGGCGGCGCCGCAGATCTTCCGCGCTGATTTCCTGCTTCACACGGTAGGAGCGGCCATAAAAGCCACGCTCGCGCCAACCGGAAAGGTTGAGTGCTGTTTCGCGCATGGTCTTGGACGGAATGGTGCCGGTGTGAACCGATACGCCACCGACACGACTGCCTTTTTCGATGACCAGGACTGTTTTATCCAGCTTGGCGGCTTGGATGGCAGCGCGTCTGCCAGCGGGACCACTGCCGACAACAACAAGATCATATTGGTTCATGAAAAAGACCTCGGAACAGAAATTCGATTTCCGGACTGAATGGTTCCAGCGCGGAGGCGTCGCTGCTCGGAAAAGCGTGATGCCATTCTGATACGGAAGTGATTCCCGCGTCGCTGCACCAAGAGTGCAATGCAACAAATGCCCGCGTCAATCTGTAGCGGAAGAATCTGACGGATTCGTAACCAATGCAGAAAAAGGCGCAAAATGAATATCGATTTACGAAAGAACTGTTGCGCGTGTGCAAGTCACGGCACGTCGGGTCGGTTATCCCGGCGTGTGTGAAGCTTTGCGATCTCTTCTCGCAGCGCCACGAGCTCTGCAAGCACCTTCACGTCGATCTTTTCGTGCAGGGACAGGACCTCGAGTTCCGACTTGAGATTGACCTCGTAATCCTTGGCCGCTTCGAAACGGTCGCGCGTGCCCTGGCGGTTCTGCGACATCATGATGATGGGTGCCTGAATGGCCGCCAGCATGGAGAGGATGAGATTGAGGAAGACGAAGGGGTAGGGGTCGAAAGCCTGCGTCGTCATCACCACCGTATTGATGATGGCCCAGACCACCAAAAACACCAAGAAGCTGATGATGAAGCCCCAGGAGCCGCCAACGCGGGCGATGCCGTCTGCAAGCCGCTCTCCGAATGTGGAGTTCTTTGAAAAGGCGGCGTTCGTATCTGTCGAAATGAGTTTCCGCTGATGCGCGACGTCGAGAATGCGGCGCTCCACCTCTCCGATCTCTTTGGACGATCTTTTGAAATGAGAAGCGATGTAATCGGGGATAGCGGGCATTCTTCGATCTCCAGCCAAGGCTCGGAGCCGCCCGGTACGACGGTCCGATGTTCTTGACGAGTAACCGGCACCAATACCGAATTCAAACGAATTCGGTATTGTGATCATCGCGATCAGCTGGATGGCTGAGCCGGATTGACCCAGGAAAACCCTGGAAAGAAACGGTCCTTGCCGAATTGTTTGCCAAACATCATATCGAATTGAAGCTGGCGATATTCGTTGATGGCAGAGGGCACCGACATTGAGCCCGTTGCCCAGTCCGGCACGGCTGAGCCATCCTTTTCCATCAGCATGTGCCGGTCGATGACGGAGTAAGATGCCTGCACCTTGCCGAGAATACCGGTGTAGAAGGGATCATCGAAACCGGCTGTCTTCAGGACATGGTAAGGCAGCAGAGATGGGCTGATCGTTCCGATCCTGTTGTGCAGACCGGTCTTCGAAGACCACACGACCAGCGGCGTCTCATGTTCTTTTTTCATAGTGTCCAAGGGCGCGCGGCGGGTCGCGACCATATCGGCCATGTGACCGCTTTCCACATAGACCTGACCCAGCGGCGGCAGATGATCACCGAAGAGAACAATCACCGTATCGCGCTCGCGGTTCTTCGCCCATTCGATCAGGCGGGCAAAATTGTCATCCGCTTCCGATACGCCCTGGGTGTAGGTGGCGAGTGCGTCGGTTGCGCCTTCCGAGAGGGAGCCGTTGACCGAAACGGTGTTGGCTGCATAGCGGTTCGGCTCGTAGGGCCCATGTCCCTGAAGGGTGACACTGAAAAGAAACAACGGACTTTCCGCTGCATCGACCGTTTGCATGATCTCCGATGTCAGAGCTTCATCCGACGCGAAGATGCCGCGCTTTTCCATGGCGGGGAGCGTTTCTTCCGATCGAAACTCTTCGAAACCGAAGGATTTGTAGACTTCGCGGCGGTTCCAGAACCATTCCTGAAACGGATGGATGGCAATGGCAGAGTAGCCTTCGTTCCGGAAGAAGGTGGCAAGCGATGGCACTGGCTGGCGCACATATTGCTGATAGGGGATGCTGCCATAGGGCAGGAAGGCGTTGGAAAAACCCGTCAGCGCTTCGAACTCCACATTGGCCGTCATGCCGCCGAATTCGGGAGAGAAGACGTGGCCCGATTGCCTGCTTCGAATTGTCGGCATGGGGTCTCGGGAAAGCGAGACATTGGGCAACCTTGTCGGGTCCCATAGCGATTCGCTCATGATCATGATGACATCAGGCAGGGTGCTGTAATTGACGGCATAGGCCGAGCCATCCGAGACGATGTCGGAAATGGTATTTTCACTGTAGCCTGCTGGGGCCGACACCTTGGCCATGGGAATGTTGAACGCAAGCGCCATCAGGAACCCATTCTGGCGGTAGTTTTCCTTCTGGTCCCACATCATCGGAATAATGTTCAGCCGATCTCGCATCCACGAATTCTGCGAATAGTCCATCAACGAGCCGAGGCCAACCAAAGGCGGAATTACCAGCGCCAGCCGCAAGACGCGCTGTGTTCGCCCGATGACGGGTGCATGATCACGGCAAAAACGCCACAACAGAACGGCCGAGGCAGCAGCCATGATAAGGCCGATCACAAGCGCAACAGCCGTTAACGGCTGGGCTTTCAGCATTGCCGGCAAAAGCTGCAAAATCTGGCGACCGAACAGAAGGTCGGAGGGATAAAGCGGGTCGGAAAGGTACAGTTGTTTCTGATGAGACATAAAGGCCGGCACCAGAAGGATAGGTGCAGCAATGAGTATCGATTGGTAATGCCTGCCAAGAACGGCATCGAGCGCCAGCAGAACCAGTACCACTGCAACCAGCGTCGTGATGCCGGGGCGGGTGGTAGAGGTGAGGAATGTGCCGACATCATGCAGCGAGCCGCGCGCGATCCACTCGGTGCAGACAATCAGCAAAAGCGCTACGAGCGTCAGGTTGAGAAGGGGACGTACATCGCCCAGAAATCTGGTAAGGTTCCATCTGGAAGGGCGTGAAAGAACGAGTTTCGTTCTTCCGGCGGCCGTTATCTTGGGCACCGAATTCCGCAATATCTTAAACTCCGGCAGTCTGTAATACGCCCCGTGAATCGGGTGTCATGAGGATGTCACGTAACTGTCACATAAGCGCAGTGAATGCGATATGAACTGTGCAGAATTCAAAGGTAGCCGAATAACCATTGCGTGAGGCGACTGTCGCTTCAAGGCCGCCATTTTTTGAAGCGAGTTTAACGGCCTGCGTTGCGCGGCGTGCGCAGCCACGGTAAATGAGAGTCATGAGCCAAGTACACACCAATCCCAATGTTTTGCGAATTGCCGTCGGGCAGTTCAATCCCACCGTCGGCGATGTCGCGGGCAACCTTGCCAAGGCCCGCGAAGCGCGTGCCGATGCGGCGGCGCAGGGCGCTGACCTGCTGCTTTTGACGGAGCTTTTCATTTCCGGTTATCCGCCGGAAGATTTGGTCCTGAAGCCATCCTTCCTGAAATCCTGCCTGAAAGCGGTGGAGGAACTGGCAGCCGAGACCGCCGATGGCGGTCCCGGTGTCATCATTGGTTTCCCGCGCCAGGGCGAGACGGGTCGGCACAATTCCGTTGCTCTTCTGGATGGCGGCAAGATCACGGCGCTACGCGACAAAGTGGATTTGCCGAATTACGGCGAGTTCGACGAAAAGCGCGTTTTTGCCGAAGGTTCGATTTCCGGCCCCTATAATTTCCGGGGTGTTCGCATCGGCATCCCGATCTGCGAAGAAATCTGGAACGATCTGGGCGTCTGCGAAACGCTGGCCGAAAGCGGTGCGGAAATTCTGTTGGTGCCGAATGGCTCGCCCTATTATCGCGGCAAGGTGGATGTGCGCCATCAGGTAGCACTGCGACAGGTCATCGAAAGCGGCCTGCCGCTGGTTTTCGCCAACCAGGTCGGCGGTCAGGACGAGCTTGTTTTCGACGGCGCAAGCTTCGCCTTCAATGCAGACAAGACACTGGCCTTCCAGATGAGCCAGTTCGAGAACACCCTTGCAGTGGTGGACTGGAAGCGCACGGAAAAAGGCTGGCATTGCAGTGAGGGACCCTTCTCGCAAATCCCCGAGGGTGAGGAGGCAGATTACCGCGCCTGCATGCTGGGCTTCCGCGATTATGTGAACAAGAATGGCTTCAAGAGCGTGGTTCTTGGCCTTTCCGGCGGTATCGACTCAGCCATCTGCGCGGCGATTGCCGTCGATGCGCTGGGCGAGGAGCGGGTACGCTGCATCATGCTGCCCTATCGCTATACGTCGGAAGACTCATTCAAAGACGCGGCAGATTGCGCCAAGGCACTGGGTTGCCGTTACGACATCGTCCCGATTGCCGAGCCCGTGGATGGCTTTCTGTCTTCACTGGCCGAAATGTTCGAAGGAACCGAAGAGGGCATCACCGAAGAGAACCTGCAAAGCCGCGCCCGCGGAACCATTCTCATGGCGATCTCCAACAAGTTCGGCTCCATGGTGGTCACAACAGGCAACAAATCGGAAATGTCCGTGGGTTACGCCACGCTGTACGGCGACATGAATGGCGGCTTCAATCCCATCAAAGACCTCTACAAGATGCAGGTCTATGCGATCTCTGCCTGGAGAAACAGTCACGTGCCGCCAACGGCACTTGGCCCTTCCGGCGAGGTCATTCCTGCCAACATCATTTCGAAAGCACCATCCGCAGAACTGCGCCCCAACCAGACCGATCAGGATTCGTTGCCGCCATATCCGGCGCTCGACGATATTCTAGAGTGCTTGGTGGAACTGGAAATGTCGGTGGAAGAGATCGTCGCACGCGGCCACGATATCGCAACCGTCCATCGCATCGAGCATCTGCTTTATCTGGCCGAATACAAACGCCGCCAGTCCGCGCCGGGTGTGAAGATCACCAAAAAGAACTTCGGTCGCGACCGGCGCTATCCCATCACCAACCGCTTCAGGGATCGGTAGAGGGAAAAGCGGCGCGGAACAGACCGCGCCGCCCGCATGCCTAGATGACTTGGCCCACATCGATCCGGTTTCCGTCCGGGTCTTCGAAAACGAATGCGCGCAGGCCGTAGTCCTTGTTTTCCAGTCTTTTGATAATGCGTAATCCATAGTCGCTGCAAAGGCGGTGGAGCTCATCCACATTGTTCACCAGCATATGCGCGACATTGAAGGACGCGGATTTGTAAGCTGGCTGCAACGTCAGATGCAACTCTGCCTCATCCCGCTTCAAGATCATGAAACCCACCGGGTCTCCGTTCTCAAACGTCTTTTGAAAGCCAAGCACCTTGGCATAAAAATCATGAGCTTTTTGGATATTTTTGACGGGAAGCATGGGTGCCACTCGGCCAAACCGAATGGTTTGATCAGCGATGGTCGTCATCGCGAGACCTCAATATTGGGAAAAGCCAGATCAGAGAATACGGGCGGTGCCGCAACGCTGCTGTCTTCCGTTTTTAAATTTGCAGGACGGTGCCTACGACAATAGGATCATAACCACGGTCTTAGCTGATGCAAATGAAATATGGCTTCTCAGCCTGTCCAGGATTGAAATGCAGTGGGAGGTACGATGCGCAGTTCCGTTGAAATCTTCAACATCCGCACCCGGGAAAACCGGGTTGTCTGGCAAACGCCGGAACTGTTCGAGGCACCCAACTGGTCACCGGATGGATCGTATCTTTTGCTGAACAGCGAGGGCTTGCTCTACCGCCTGTCACTGACTGGTGATGCGGCTATCGAAACGGTCTATACCGGTTTTGCGACGGAGTGCAACAACGACCACGGCATTTCGCCGGATGGTTCGCTCTACGCTATTTCCGATAAGGTAGAGTTCGGCAAAAGCACGATCTATCTGCTGCCTTCTGAAGGTGGTGCACCGAGGCTGATGACGCATAACTTGCCATCTTACTGGCATGGCTGGTCTCCCGATGGCAAAACTTTTGCCTATTGCGGCATTCGCGATCAGGTCTTCGACATCTACTCGATGGACATCGAGACGGCGACCGAGACACGCTTGACCCATGGTGAGGGGCGCAATGACGGGCCGGATTACTCCGCGGATGGGCAGTGGATTTATTTCAATTCCAGCCGCACGGGCGTAATGCAGATCTGGCGTGTGCGGGTGGATGGCTCGGCTGTCGAGCGCGTGACGGATAGCCCATATGGCGACTGGTTTCCGCATCCGTCACCTAGGGGTGACAAGGTAGTTTTCGTTTCCTATGACGCCGATGTCTTCGATCATCCACGTGATCTGAATGTGCGCGTGCGCATGATGGATACGGATGGTGGCAATGTGGAAACGTTGTTCGAATTGTTCGGCGGGCAGGGGACGATGAACTCGCCCAACTGGTCACCTGGCGGCGATGAGTTCGCCTATGTCAGATATTTCCCGGTCTAATCCACATACAAAAAGCCCGACCTCGATTTGAAACCGGGTCGGGCTTTTTTGTATATATGTCGGATCGATTAAAAGACCGCGAGGTACTTCAGCAGCGAAATAATACCGATGATGATGACGATAACCTGGGCGATCTGCTTCGCGCTGCCAGCAACCGGCAAACGGTTGATCAGCCAAAGAATGAGTACGATGACCAGAAATGTGATCAGAATGCTAACGAGTGTACCTGTAACCATGTGTCCCAGCTCCTATTTATAAATCTGTAACGGTCGATCACCGTTCCGTGAGTAAAAGCACAAGCTGGTATTTTGGTTCCATTGTGCAAAATGTAATTTTTGAGAATTCGAAATCAGGAATATTGGCGTGAGCGAAATCAGGGTGAAAAAGCGCGAGACTGGTGCCACCGCAACATTGGGGCGCAACGGCCATCCGCAGATCGCAACGCCGACTGGCGGTCAACTCGCCGTCGTTACAGCTGCGTCTGACCCGGGCTTCAATCCGCTGGACCTGCTCTACTCCTCGCTCGCCGCCTGCCTGGTGCTGAGCGCCCGCATCGCCGCCAGCCGCTTAGGCGTGCTGGACCGTTTCGAGAGCGTGGAGGCACGTGTTACTGGCGAGAAGTCCGAGGGCGAACCAGCGCGGATAACGCATTTCGACATGCGCCTGAAGATCACGGGCGATTTTGATGCAGAGACGAAGCAGGCCATCGCGCACATGGCTGAGGACATTTGCACCGTCAGCAACACGCTGCGCGGCGATGCTGCGTTCAATCTCTCGGTCGAATAATCAGCGCTGCGCCTTTTCCCATTTTCGAATGAGGCGATCGCGTTTGAGTTTCGACAGGCGTTTCAGCCAGAACATGCCGTCCAGCTGATCGATCTCATGCTGGATGCAGATGGCGTGAAAGCCCTCTGCCTGCTCTTCATGCCACTGACCGGAGACATCCTGAAAGCGCAGCGTCACTTTGGATGGGCGCTCTACTTCTTCGATAAAGCCCGGCATGGATACACTGCCTTCCATATGCCGCATGGTCTCACTGGACGTTTCCAGAATCTCCGGATTGACATAGGTCCTGACTTCACCCGGTTTCAGTTCCAGCACGAAGAGACGTTGGAGAATGCCGACATGCGCGGCGGTAATCCCGACGCCGGGGGCTGCGCGCATCGTCTCCAGCAGATCCTGTGCAAGCTGCGCCAGTTCAGGTCCAAACTCGGTGACAGGTTCGCAATGGGAGCCAAGTGCCGGATGCGGATAGGACACGATAGAACGAATTGCCATGGGGACGTTCCAATTCTATTCCGCTGAGAGCGAGCGTTTCAGCAGGCTTTCGGAAGAGGAGAGCGCAACAACCGATGCCTCATCCGTCAGTTCCACCCATGTCCGCTGAGTGCGGGCATCGCGCTTGACGATGGTGAGCATGCGGCCCGACAACGCGTTGATTTCTCGCAGAACCAGCGCATGGGCAATGCCGAGCTTGTTGGATAGGCTGCGGCTATCGGTGCCGATGCCCAGATGAATGGCTGCAACAAGCGCGGCCCCGGTGGCGTCGATCGCAACCGGGGCCGTTTGGCTGATCTGTTCCGCCACGGCCAGAAAGCGCGCGGCGGATTGATCTTCATCCGTCAAGCGGCCTCTGCCTCTGTGCGCAGGCGAACCGAAACCAGAACGGATTTCGACGTCGGCGTGAAGCTGCCTTCGCCATAGCTGTGCAGCGGCACTAGAACGTTCAGCTCAGGGTAATATCCGCCGACGCTGCCCTCTGGAATGTTGTAAGGCACGAGGCGGAAGTTCGCGGCGATACGCTCGACGCCATCGCCATATTCACCGATGACGTCCACGCGCTGCTTGGCATGTGCGCCCAGCGCTTCCATGTCCTTCGGATTCATGAAAATCACCTGCCGCTCGCCATAGACGCCGCGATAACGGTCATCCATGCCGTAGATCGTGGTGTTGTATTGGTCGTGGCTGCGGAAGGTCTGCAGAACGAAGATGCCATGTTTGGAGAGCGCTTCCTGGTGCTCCGTCTTTTCCGGCAGCGCACCCGTGAAAAAGGTGGCCTTCTTGGCAGGCGTATTCCATTCACGTTCCGCTGCTGCATTGCGCAGGTGGAAACCACGCGGGACGCGCACACGCTCGTTGAACTCATGGAAACCCGGTAGAACGCGCGAGATCATATCGCGAATGAGGTCGTAATCATCGGCGAGTTCGTTCCACTGCACGCGTTCGTTGCCAAGCGTCGCATGAGCGATACCGGCGACGATGGCAATTTCCGAGCGCAGTTCCGGCGAGGCAGGCTCGTTGATGCCACCCGAACCGTGCACCATGCTCATGGAATCTTCCACGGTCACGATTTGTGGCTTGCCCTGCGAATTGCGGTCGATTTCGGTGCGGCCAAGACAAGGCAAGATGAAAGATGTTTCACCCGGCACCAGATGCGAATGGTTCAGCTTGGTGGCAATGTTGACCGTCAGCTTCTGCTTTTCAAACGCCTTGATGATCAGCGGGCTGTCCGGTGTTGCACGCAGGAAGTTACCGCCGAGTGCGATGAAGGCCTGCGCCTTGCCGTCCAGCATGGCGCTGATGGCTTCCACCGTGTTGTGACCGCGATTGCGCGGCATCGGCACGCCAAGTTCCTTTTCCAACGCATCGAGCAGGGCAGGTGGCGCCTTTTCATCGATACCAACAGTGCGGTCACCCTGCACGTTGGAGTGACCACGCACCGGGCAGAGACCCGCGCCGGGGCGGCCGATATTGCCGCGCAGTAGCATGAAGTTTGTGATCTCGCGGATGGTGATGACCGAATGCTTGTGCTGGGTGATGCCCATTGCCCAAGTGGCGATCACCGCATTCGAGGCCATATAGATGCTGGCGGCTTCCTCGATCTGTTCGCGGGTTAGGCCGGACTGGTCGAGAATGGTTTCCCAACTGGTGGCCTCGACAGCCGCGCGATATGCCTCGAACTCCACGGCGTGTTCAGCGAGAAAGTCGTAGTCGATAATGGCAGGCTTGCCAGCGGCGCGGGCTGCGTCATCGGCGGCAAAAACAGCCTTGCTCATGCCGCGAACGGCGGCCATGTCGCCACCCTGGCGCGGCTGGTAGTAGTTGGTGGCAATCTTGGTGTTGCCGCCGGTGATCATTTCGATCTTGTCCTGCGGGTCGGTAAAGCGTTCCAGACCCTTTTCGCGGATAGGATTGAACACGGCAATCCGCGCGCCACGAATGGCGGCACGGCGCAAATCACCCAGCATGCGTGGATGGTTGGTGCCTGGGTTCTGGCCGATGACGAAAATCGCATCTGCCTTCTCGAAGTCCTCCAGCAGAACCGTGCCCTTGCCGACGCCCACGGAGGCTTTCAGGCCGACGCCGCTCGCCTCATGGCACATGTTGGAGCAGTCAGGGAAGTTGTTGGTGCCGTAAAGGCGTACCATCAACTGATAGAGGAACGCTGCTTCGTTGGATGCGCGGCCGGATGTGTAGAATTCGGCGCGATCAGGACTATCGAGGCTTCTCAGAACCTCGCCGATTTCGGCAAACGCATCATCCCAGCTGACAGGCAGATATTTGTCGGTTGCCCTGTCGTAACGCAGCGGATCGGTCAGACGCCCCTGTTTTTCCAGATTGTAATCCGACCATGTGCGAAGCTCGGAAACCTTATGGCTGGCAAAAAAATCCGGCGGAACGCGTGCTTCGGTCGCTTCCCACGCAACGGCCTTCACGCCATTTTCGCAGAACTCGAAAGATGAACCATGCTCTGGATCACCCCAGGCGCAACCGGGACAATCGAAACCATCGGGCTGGTTGGCCTTCAACAGGGCTCGAGCACCGGAAATGGGCGCGCCCGATTCCAGAAGGCGCTTTCCCACGCTCTTGAGTGCGCCCCAGCCGCCAGCAGCGCTGGAAGCCTTACCGATGAAATCCATCTTGCCCATTGAAAGGTCTCTTTCTGATCTAATTCTTATCTTGCCGCGCGGCTCCGGTGCCATCCAGAGCGATTGTTATTGCAGCATTTTGTTCCAGATTCCCGGATAACCACCATATGTCAACTCGTAACTGCATAAGGGCCAGGCGATGTCGATCAATTCAACGAGAATGCTTGATCATTTATTGAAATAAAAACGGCTGCTGGCGGTCATCGGTTAACCTGAACGCGCCTTCCAAATTAACCTTGCCAGTTCAAACACTGCTGCACAAAGCACGGGGTTAATCTTTTGTTTACGGATTATTTGCAACTTTAAATACATCACGCGTCTTGGTTTTAGCGCGAAAAAATACTGCATATATTTTTATTAATCGACGGCTGAACAGTCGAGTTCTACCGTCCTGACTTGGATCGTTCGGAATGACACTGATGTCATTTGCAGTGCGGCTGCGAAGCCGTGCGCATTTTTCCCTGAAACAAAAACATGCCAGAAGCGGGCACATTATCGCCACGTCTGGCTTGCGCCGGCGTCGGTCACGCCATCGTCTTGGAATGATGATGGTCGCTTTCATGGCGATGTACGTCACCGTTGCTATACGGCTGGTCCACTATGGGTTGAAGGAACCGGAGTTGACACAGACGATTGGCAACAATCGCCCCGTCCTGGCATCGCGACCCGATATTCTCGACCGAAATGGCGAAGTTCTGGCGACAGATCTGGAGATGATGTCTCTTTATGCCGAGCCCCGACGTATCGTCGATGCGGATGAGGCTGTGGAAAAGTTGAATACCGTCATAGCGGGCCTCGACTGGGCCGAGACCCATAAACGTCTGCGGTCCGATTCCGGTTTCCAATGGTTGAAACGACAGATCACGCCACGCCAGCAGGCCGCCATTCTGGAACTCGGAATACCCGGCATCGGCTTTCGGCCTGAAAAGCGGCGCTTCTATCCCGGTGGGCCGACGGCGTCCCACATCGTGGGGCATGTGAATGTCGATAATCAGGGCCTTGCAGGCATGGAGCGATATCTCGACCAGCAAGGTTTCACCGCCCTTCGAGACGCAGGAATGACCGCTGATGTGCCGCTGGAACCGGTGCGCCTCTCCATTGATCTAAGGGTGCAAAACATTGTGCGCGATGCGATATCCAGGGCGATGCGCGACTATCAGGCCGAAGCGGCCGGAGCTGTGGTTCTGGATGTCACGACCGGTGAGATTCTGGCAATGGCATCCGTTCCGGATTACGACCCCAATGAACCATCCCGAACCTTGCCCGATGGCAGAATTGACAAGGAATACGAGAAGGGCTGGTTCAACCGTATGAGCAATGCGACGTTTGAGATGGGCTCGACGTTCAAGAGTTTCACGCTTGCCATGGGGCTGGACGCGGGCAAGATCACGCTCAGTTCCGTTGTCGACGCATCGCAACCCATTCGCATGGGCGGCTTCACGATCAAGGATTTTCGCGGACAGAACCGTCCGCTGACCATTCCAGAAGTGTTCCAGTATTCCTCCAATATCGGCACAGCGGCGGTGGCTGATAAGGTGGGCGTTGAAGGCCATCAGGCATTCCTGACCAAGCTCGGACTGCTGTCGAAAATGGATACGGAAATGCCGGGAGTGGCAACGCCCACGCAGCCCCGCAACTGGCGCAAGATCAACTCCGTGACCATCTCCTTCGGGCATGGCGTCGCGACGACGCCGTTGCAGACGGCTGTAGCTGCGGCAGCGTTGATGAACGGCGGCTATCTGATCTCTCCAACGTTTATTCCGCGCACCCCTGAAGCAACGAAAGTGTTTGCAAAGCAGGTCATACAAACGAAGACCAGTGCGGATATGCGTTACCTCTTCAACTGGAATGGGCAGAACGGTTCGGGCCGCTCAGCGCAGGTGGCTGGTTTCAATGTCGGTGGAAAAACCGGAACGGCTGATAAGGTCATCAATGGGCGATACGCCAAGGACATGAACTTCAACGCATTTCTGGCCAGCTTTCCCATGGACAAACCGCAATATGTGGTTTTATCGATCATCGATGCGCCGCTGACAGGAGAAAAAGGCGGTCGGCAAGCGGCCTTCACGGCAGCCCCGATCGTACGGGAAATCATTGCTAGGGCAGGGGCGATGCTGGGCGTTCGCCCCCGGTTCGGACCGCCTGAGAAGCCGCAACTCATCATCGACTATTGAGGCGTTTCGGCAACGAAGATGCTCGTTCCATCCTAATTCTTTTGCAACTTCTTTTATCCTATCCTGTTGTTGACATTGTGCTTTTAAAAGCCATTCTCCTGCGTTTTCGCGAAGCAGGGCACTCAGCCGGAAAAAGGGGCGCAAGTTGACACAAGCCGACGATGATCATCGCGCACCTGACCATGTCAAAAGACCGGAAGTGATGGCCGACATCTATGCCGAGGACGGTTCGATCCGTTCCGACTTTCTGGCGATGGTGGGCGCGAGCATCGCGGATCGCGATGTGCTGTTCCTGCGCGAAAACGTTGCCCGCTTGCACGAATCCGAACTCGGTGACCTGCTCGAATCGATCCTGCCCGAACAGCGCCACGCGATGGTGCGCCTGCTGGGTTCCGACTTCGACATGACTGCGTTGACCGAGGTGGACGAAGCCATCCGCCTCGACATCGTTGATCAGATGCCGAACGATCAGATCGCCGCCGGTATCGGCGAGATGGATTCGGACGACGCCGTCTACATTCTTGAAGACATGGATCGCGAAGACCGCGAAGACATTCTTGCGCAGATGCCGTTTACGGAGCGCGTGCGACTGCTGCGCGCCCTGGATTATCCGGAAAGCTCCGCCGGTCGCCGTATGCAGACCGAGTTCGTCGCGGTGCCGCCATTCTGGACCGTCGGCCAGACAATCGATTACATGCGCGAAGAAGAGGAGTTGCCGGAATCTTTCTCGCAAATCTTCGTCATCGATCCGACATTCAAGCTGGTCGGCGCACTGGATCTCGACCGCCTGCTACGCTCCAAGCGGCAGGTGAAGATCGAAACGATCATGCACGAGACGAACCATCCCATCGCTGCCGAGATGGACCAGGAAGAGGCGGCACAACTTTTCGAGCAATATGACCTTTTGTCGGCCGCCGTGGTGGATGATAACGGCCGGCTGGTCGGTGTTCTCACCATCGATGACGTGGTGGACGTCATGCAGGAAGAGGCGGAGGAGGATCTGCTACGCCTCGGTGGTGTCGGCGACGAAGAGCTATCCGACTCGATTGCGGTCACCTCACGGTCACGTGTGCCTTGGCTGGCGGTCAATCTGATCACGGCATTCATGGCCGCTTCCGTCATCGGCCTGTTTGACGCAACGATCGAGCAGATCGTGGCACTGGCTGTTCTGATGCCGATTGTTGCCGGGATGGGCGGCAACGCAGGCTCCCAGACCATGACCGTGTCGGTGCGCGCGCTCGCAACGAAAAACCTTGATATTCACAACGCCGCCCGCATCATTCGACGCGAAGCAGGTGTCGGGCTGCTGAACGGTGCGCTGTTTGGCTGCGCAATCGGCATCATAGCCGGTCTGTGGTTTCAGGATGTCAATCTGGGCGGCATCATCGCAACGGCAATGCTGATCAACATGTTTGCAGCCGCCATCGCTGGCATCATCATTCCGTTGTTGCTGGATAAATACGGCGCAGACCCCGCCGTCTCCTCCGCTGTCTTCGTGACCGCTGTTACCGACATCGTCGGTTTCTTTTCGTTTCTCGGTCTCGCAACGTGGTGGTTCGGCGTTCCGATCTGATCGCTTGAAAATTGACTTTTACGTTAAGGTCAATCATATTGCTTTTCATGAAGATTTGGGTGTGAAGCGTCAGCCGCTTCGTCATTCTATCTTGTTGTTCGAGCAACGGATATTCCGAAAACTGTCTGTCTGTTTCGGTCCGATGCTCCAGAATCGGATGAAGCCTTGAATAAATATTACAGCATTACGGAATTGACGCGCGAATTCGGGGTTTCCACCCGTACCCTTCGTTTTTATGAGGACGAAGGCCTGATTCACCCTGAGCGCCGTGGCCGCACGAGGCTTTTCCGTACGGCTGACCGTCGGCTTATTCAGGAAATATTGCGCGGCCGTCGTATCGGCTTCACCATCGCTGAAATTCGCGAGATCATCCAGGTCTACAAGGAGCCGCCCGGCGAGTCGGGGCAGCTTGAACTTATGATGAAGAAGGTTGACGAGAAGCGTGCCGATCTGCGCCAGAAGCGCAAGGACATCGAGGAAACTCTTTTAGAACTCGATAATGTCGAAGAAGCCTGTCTGACGCGCCTCGCCGAAATCGGCGTCGGCACGTAATCACCTCTGAATCTCTGCTGAACATTGCGAAGCGATCTCGCCGATCTTGGTCTGCTGGTCAGGCAGCAACGCATTCGCCATCATCGGGTCGAACAAGTTTTCGGACTGGAGCTTTTCCAGCGTGCATCCACAGAAGACCTGGCACAGCTCCAACCCGTTTTGCTGCTGCATGCAACTCGCTTCGCAGCTTTTCTTGTAAGCTTCGACCTGATCGATAGGTGGCGGTGGCACTATGAGTGAGGCAAGATAAACGATGCCGATCAGCACAGGCTGGTGAATGATATAAAACAGCAGGCTGTGACGGCCGAACAGAGCAAGGATGTTCCGTTTCGCGCTCGGCTTTCTGAAGCGATCCAGCCAGCCGCGCGGCGTGACGACTTGCGAAACCGCCAGCCCGAGAAGAAATGGTGCGAGAAACGGTAGGATCGGTACGTAATCGTTGGAGCGCGGCGGCACGGTAGACAGGCCAATCCATGACAACCAGATGGGGTTGAAGGCATCCGAGCTCAGATAGATTGGTGCCAGCAGAGCAGCTGCGGCGCATAGCAATGTGATGACGGCGGGAAGCCGCAGGAAGAGCAGCCCGATGAGGCTTGCGGCGGCGATGTTGTGCAGAATTCCAAAGAATATCCAGCCGTCGGGTACCGCAAAGAAGGTTGCGACGGAGATCAGAAGAGCGGCACCCGCCACCATCGCGAAGCGCTTGCCGAACGATGGCCAGTAAACGCCACGCCGGTGCGCCAAATACAGGCTGAAGCCCGCAAGAAACAGGAATGAGCTGGCAATTCCCCGCGCATAGAGCCGCCACCACCCTTGCGTTGCCGTGCCGGGATCGAGATAGGCGAACATCTCCAGATCCCAGGTGAAATGATAGCTGGCCATGGCGATGAGCGCGATGCCACGGAGTGTATCCAGCGCACCGATACGGCCTTTGCCCTGTGTTGCCGTTGCGTTTGCCGGGGCGTCACTCATTCATCCGTCCTTTACAACGGTTACAGTCTGGTGCCAGCGCTTCGCCTGCGAAGTGCGGCAATTTCATGGCAATCAGAAATCGTCCATGATGGCGCGCCGCGCTTCGGAGAAGAACTGCCGTCGTAGCAGCGCCACCGTAATGATGACCGTCGATGCCATGAAGACGTAAGGGCTGATGAACCAGCCGAGATAACCGATGGACAGGAAGATGGTTCTAAGGCCGTCGTTGAAATTTTTGGCGGCAATGATGTTCATGCGAATAACGGTTTCCGCCGCATGTTCCGCCGCTTCCCGGTTGGCATTTGCCTCGTGCAGCATCGGCATCCCACCAAAAAGAATGGTGCAATAGTTGAACAGGCGATAAGACCAACCGAACTTGAAGAAGGCGTAGCCGAACAGGCAGGTGAGCCCGATGACCTTGATCTCGAATGCGGTGCGGCCTCCATATTGCACGAACGGCATATCGCGAAAGACCGATTCCACCCGGTCTGTCGCGCCCAGAAGCGCAAAACACCCGCCAATGGCAAGGATGGAGGTGGAGGCGAAGAAGGCGGTTCCATTTTGCAGCCCGGCCATGATCTGGGTGTCGATCATTTTCAAATCACGTGTCAGCGAGTTGTATATCCACTTGCGGCGCCGCTCAGCCATGGCTTGGTTGAGGCTGGTGCGTGAGAAGGGCGTCGTTGCCGTCGTAACGTAGGTATAGGATGTCCAAAGCACGACGAAAACGACGAGAGCTACATAATCGATGATCGTCATAATGGCTGTCTCACCCTTGTCCTGTCTGTTCCGAATCTCCCCGCCCAATATTGATGCGATTTGGATGCATGGCAATTGGCTGAAAAAATCGGTTGTAGGCCGTTTTAATTGTAGATGCTAACCATCCGGTAATACTCTGCCTCTATGACTTTCTGTGCACGCCGGATTGAAGTTTTGCGTACCGGTGTTGCCTTTGCCTTTTATGTTCTGGAAGGCGTTCAATACCGCGTATGCGCTTGGGTGCATCGCGGTTTTTGCTTTTGGTAATTTGACAAGAGCACTCCATAGACCTATTTTCATCAAGACGATCCGGCGCTTTTGTATCGGGTAACTTTACCGACATGTCCGCATTCAGTGGGCGGGTAACCGAACTCCGATACACTATCGCGACAGCATGGCATGATTGACCGGGAGAACGCCTCCATATCTACGAATCGTTCTCTTTTCATGCAGATCGCTTCAAGGCTTGCGAGACCAATCGCAAAGGCTGCCGGATCGTCTCTCATAACATTCTATGGTCATTCTCATGTCTGACGCATCACGCGCGGTACTCGTGCTGGGCGGCGCAAGATCTGGCAAGTCGGTCTTCGCCGAAAATTTGGTTCTATCGACTGAGGGAGCCGCGCATTATATTGCAACCGGCCGCGCCTGGGACGACGAGATGAAAGACCGCATTTCTCATCACCGCGAGCGGCGAGGGGATGTCTGGTCAACACATGAAGAGCCGCTGGCTCTCACCGATATGTTGCATCGGTTGGACCAGCCAGGCAGCATCGTTCTTGTCGATTGCCTGACGCTTTGGGTCACGAACCTGATGATGGAAGAGGGGCGTGATGTCGAATCCGCCTTTGCTCCTTTGGTTGAGCATGCTGCAACTGCGCGGGCGAAGATCGTTTTCGTTTCCAACGAGGTTGGGCTTGGCATCGTGCCTGAAAATCGTATGGCGCGGCAGTTTAGAGACCATGCGGGACGGTTGCACCAGCAGATCGCGGCGGTGGCGCGGGAGGTGTATTTTATTGCAGCGGGCTTGCCCTTGAAGATGAAGGGGTAGGTTGGCAACTTTGCCTGATGCGGTCTCCCATCATCCTGTATGCGATGCGAAATCCATCGGTAGCTTATGCTCTCTCCAATATCTCTTTCAGCGTCTTCAAATCCGCCAGCACCGCCGCTGCATCACGGTCGAAGTCCGCATCGCTCATGCCTGGAAGCTGCATCAGCGTAAATGCGACCTCAGCTCCGTCGCCATTGGGTGTGACGCGCAAGGCATTATAGACTTCCAGCCCATCCGGCAGAACAACGACGTGGTCGATAACACCGAAATCGTTCCGCTCTGCAAACCTGACGCTGATAGCACCGAGGCCTCCTGACGCGATCCAGTCATCACCGTCTTGCGTCAATCCACTCGCAAGACCTGCGGCCCATTCCGGCATTCGTGATGGATCGGCTGCATAGGCATAAACCTCTTTCCACGGACGTGTGATCGAGAGGTGAACGATGCGCGACGTCATGGTGATCATTGTGGCCTCCTTATTGTACGTGCCTGCGCGGACGATGGCGACAGGTCGCATGCGCTCGTCGCAAAGTTGATTTGCGTCATCAAAATATAATCGTTTCAGTTCGCGCTAGCCTTGCCGTTTTCATATTAGAGTGCCACAACATCGCCGTTAAAAGCAATTTGGAGATACATCCGTGGAACAGGCAGAAATCGGTTTGATCGGTCTTGGCGTAATGGGGTCCAACCTCGCGCTCAACATCGCAGAAAAAGGCAACAAGATTGCTGTTTTCAACCGAACCCCGGAAGTCACGAAGAAATTCTATGCCGATGCAGGCGAATTGCAGGGCCAGATCATTCCCTGCGAAACCATCGAGGAATTCATCGCAGCCATCCGCCCGCCGCGCCCGATCATCATCATGATCAAGGCTGGCGATCCCGTCGATCAGCAGATGGAAATCCTCAAGCCCCATCTCGAAAACGGCGACATCATGATCGATGCCGGCAATGCGAATTTCCGCGATACGATCCGCCGCTTCGACACGCTCAAGGATACCGACCTGACCTTTATCGGCATGGGCGTTTCCGGCGGTGAAGAAGGCGCGCGTCACGGCCCGTCCATCATGGTCGGCGGCACGGAAGAGAGCTGGAAGCGCGTTGAGAAGGTTCTGACCTCCATCTCCGCGAAGTACGACAACGACCCATGCGTTGCTTGGCTGGGCAATGATGGCGCAGGCCACTTCGTCAAAACCATCCACAACGGCATCGAATATGCCGACATGCAGATGATCGCCGAAATCTACGGCATTCTGCGTGATGGCCTGAAGCTGAGCGCTGCGGAAATCGCTGATGTGTTCGGTGAATGGAACAAGGGTCGCCTGAACTCCTACCTCATCGAAATCACCGAAAAGGTTCTGCGCGCCGCAGACCCGATCACCGGCAAGCCGATGGTCGATCTCATTCTGGACAAGGCTGGCCAGAAGGGTACCGGCAAGTGGTCCGTCATCGAAGCGCAGAATATGGGCGTTGCCGCCACAGCCATCGAAGCTGCCGTTGCCGCGCGCATTCTGTCTTCGCAGAAGGCTGAGCGCGAATCTGCCGAAGCCATTCTCGGCCTGCCAAAGGTGCTTCCTGCACCCGCCGATAAAAAGGCTTTCATCGACGATCTGGAAAACGCGCTTCTCGCCGCAAAGATCGGTGCCTATGCGCAGGGCTTTGCCGTGATGGCAGCGGCCTCCAAAGAGTTCGGCTGGGACCTGCCGATGCCGACCATTGCCCGCATCTGGCGCGCTGGCTGCATCATCCGTTCGCAGTTCCTAGATGAAATCACATCTGCCTTTACAAAGGACCCGCATGTTGCGAACCTGATCGTCACGCCTGCTTTCTCGCAGATGGTGAAAGATACCGACGCTCCGCTTCGCAATGTCGTGTCGCACGCCGTTCTCTCGGGCCTGCCGGTTCCGGCTCTGGCTTCCGCACTCGGCTACTTCGATGCCTATCGTCGCGCGCGTGGCAGTGCCAACCTCATTCAGGCACAACGCGATTTCTTCGGCGCGCATGGTTTTGAGCGCACCGATGGCGTGGACAAGCCGCACGGCCCATGGGGCAGCGGCCTCGACAGCTTCTAAGGTTGAAACTGAAAGGCCCGCGTCATGCGGGCCTTTTTTTGTGCGTTGCGGTCGCGGGCGCGTTAAGGTCAACGGATGGTTAAACAAATGCGGCTATGGTGATGCCAGTAACGCGTTTGAAGGCTGTTTCAGAGTATGTGGACCAAGCATCACAAGAAAAGACGTTTTGGCCGTCTGGTCGTCCCGGCCATCACGGTCGCCTTTCTTTCCTATTTCGGTTATCATTCCATCCACGGCGACTTCGGGCTTCAGGCAACTGAGCGGCTGGAGCGCCAGCGAATTGCCCGAACTGCTGACCTCGCGAAGCTGACAAAGACACGTGTCGCGCTGGAGCGGCAGGTGGAATTGATGAGTGATGGCTCGCTCGAGCGCGACATGATCGATGAAATCTCGCGTTATCAGCTCAATATGTCGCGTGCAGACGAAATCGTCATCATGAACACATATTTCTGATTAATCTAATTTCAGTTAATCGACTTTTTTAATTTATTCACAGCGACTTAGGGCGAATATGAGCCATGCGTTTATGGCATTGCTGCTTCGCATTTTCTTGCATATGGTGCAGCCCGATCCAAGCATTCTAATGGCAACTCAGGGAGGGATGTATGGCACCGCGAAAAACCGCGACCGTATCCGGCCGCAAGACCACGGCAAAAACAGCCGCCAAGGAATTTACCGGCAAGAACACGCCGGACTTTGGTAAAGACGAAGAGCTGCACGCGTATCGCGAGATGTTGCTGATCCGTCGATTCGAGGAGAAGGCCGGCCAGCTTTACGGCATGGGCTTTATCGGCGGTTTCTGTCATCTCTACATCGGACAGGAAGCTGTCGTTGTCGGCATGAACATGTCGCAGAAGGAAGGCGATCAGGTCATTACCGCTTACCGTGACCACGGCCACATGCTGGCTGCTGGCATGAGCGCGCGCGGCGTTATGGCCGAGTTGACCGGACGTAGCGGCGGCTTGTCCAAGGGCAAAGGCGGCTCCATGCACATGTTCTCCAAGGAAAAGCATTTCTACGGCGGACACGGCATCGTCGGCGCGCAGGTTTCTCTCGGAACCGGTCTTGCCTTCGCCAACAAATATCGCGGCAATGACAGCGTATCCATCGCTTATTTCGGTGATGGCGCGGCCAACCAGGGCCAGGTCTACGAGAGCTTCAACATGGCGGCTCTGTGGAAACTTCCCATCATCTACATTGTCGAAAACAACCATTATGCCATGGGTACGTCCACGGCACGCGCTACGGCGCAGTCCAACTACTCACTGCGCGGTTCCGGTTTCGGCATCCCCGGCATGCAGGTGGATGGCATGGATGTCCGCGCTGTCAAGGCTGCGGCGGACGAAGCGCTCGAGCATTGCCGTTCCGGCAAGGGCCCGATCATTCTGGAAATGCTGACCTATCGTTATCGTGGTCACTCCATGTCCGACCCGGCGAAATACCGTTCCAAAGACGAAGTGCAGAAAATGCGCGCGGAACATGACCCAATCGAGCAGGTGAAGGCACGACTCATTGAACAGGGTTGGGCCACTGAGGACGAACTCAAGGCAATCGACAAGGATGTCCGTGACGTCGTTGCCGATAGCGCGGAGTTTGCTCAGAACGATCCGGAGCCGGATGTATCCGAGCTCTACACCGACATTCTGCTCTGATTTGGGAAGGGAGATAACATGCCTATAGAAATTCTCATGCCCGCCCTTTCCCCAACCATGGAGGAAGGCACGCTTTCCAAGTGGCTGAAGAAAGAGGGCGACAAGGTTGTTGCTGGCGACGCGATTGCCGAAATCGAAACCGATAAGGCGACGATGGAAGTCGAAGCCGTGGACGAAGGCACGATCGGCAAGCTGCTGATCGAAGCCGGCACCGAAGGCGTCAAGGTCAACACCGCCATTGCCGTGCTGCTTCAGGACGGCGAAAGCGCTGACGATCTGTCCGCTTCTTCCGCACCTAAGAAAGAAGAGCCGAAGGCAGACGCTGCCAATTCCGGATCGGACGCTGCTGGCGGCAAGACCCGTGAAGCCAGCGAAGAGCCTTCCGCTGCCAAGGAAGCTGCAAAGGTTCCAGCCGCACCGAAGATCGAAGTTGCTGCTGACCCGGATATTCCAGAAGGCACCGAGTTCGTGACGCAGACGGTGCGCGAAGCGCTTCGTGATGCGATGGCAGAAGAAATGCGCTCTGACGAAAACGTCTTCGTCATGGGCGAAGAAGTTGCCGAATATCAGGGCGCCTACAAGATTACGCAGGGCCTGTTGCAGGAATTCGGTGCCAAGCGCGTTATCGATACGCCAATCACCGAACACGGCTTTGCTGGTATCGGCGTCGGTGCGGCGATGACGGGTCTGCGTCCCATCGTCGAGTTCATGACGTTCAACTTCGCCATGCAGGCAATCGACCAGATCGTCAACTCTGCTGCCAAGACACTTTATATGTCTGGTGGTCAGATGGGCGCACCTATGGTGTTCCGTGGTCCATCGGGCGCCGCTGCCCGCGTTGGCGCACAGCACTCGCAGTGTTACGCCGCATGGTACAGCCATATTCCGGGCCTCAAGGTCATCATGCCGTACACGGCTGCTGACGCCAAGGGTCTGCTCAAGGCCGCGATCCGCGATCCGAACCCGGTCGTCTTCCTTGAAAACGAAATTCTGTACGGCCAGAGCTTCGAAGTGCCGAAGATGGATGATTTCGTGCTGCCAATAGGCAAGGCACGCATCCACCGCAAGGGCAAGGACGCGACCATCGTGTCCTTCGGTATCGGCATGACTTACGCAATCAAGGCCATTGCCGAGCTCGAGAAGGAAGGCATCGATGTCGAACTGATCGACCTGCGCACCATCCGTCCGATGGACCTGCCGACGGTGATCGAATCGGTCAAGAAGACGGGTCGTCTGGTGACCGTGGAAGAAGGCTTCCCGCAGTCATCGGTCGGTGACTTCATTTCCAACAGCGTTCAGCGCGCCGCATTCGATTATCTCGATGCGCCGATCCTGACGATTGCTGGCAAGGACGTACCGATGCCTTATGCTGCGAACCTCGAAAAGCTGGCTTTGCCGAACGTCGACGAAGTCATTCAGGCCGTTAAAACCGTCTGCTACAAGTGAAGGAGGAAAGTGTGAGTAAAATCAAACAAATCCTCCCAGCGACAGAAAACTGGTACCGGGTTTTAGGGTCTAAAGATGCGCCGCAGTTCGAGCGCGTGATCTTTTGGGCTATTGTCAATGACGGTGAAGGTGATGTCGTAGTCGGTGTTCCGCGTGAGAATATTGGCGTTATCGGTGCCGTTAGCGAATGGCTTAGCGATGTTGCTGGATATATCGAAATTGAGCCGTCGCAGGTCAGTTGGTTAGCGGAACATCCTGAAGAGTTGGAACAATATAATCTCGTTTGGGGGGAGGGCTAGTCATGCCTATCAACATCACAATGCCTGCCCTTTCGCCAACGATGGAAGAGGGAAATCTCACCAAGTGGCTCGTCAAGGAAGGCGATAAGGTTGGTCCCGGCGATGTGATTGCCGAGATCGAGACCGACAAGGCGACCATGGAAGTGGAAGCCGTGGATGAGGGCATCGTTGCCAAGCTGGTCGTTCCAGCTGGTTCCGAGGCCGTCAAGGTCAATGCCGTGATCGCGATCCTCGCTGCCGAAGGCGAAGACGTGGCGGAAGCTGCCAAGGGCGGCGATGCCGCACCTGCAAAGGCTGAGGCCAAGGCCGAAGCTCCGAAGCAGGAAGCCGCAAAGGCTGAGGCACCGAAGGAAGAAAAGACGGAGGCTGCTCCCGCCAAGGCCGAAAAGCCGGTTGCAGATCAGGGTCCGGCACCTTCTACGCCTGCACCTGTCTCCAAGGATGGTGAGCGCATCTTCGCGTCGCCACTCGCTCGTCGTCTGGCAAAGGAAGCAGGTCTTGATCTTTCCGCCGTGTCCGGCTCAGGCCCGCATGGTCGTATCGTCAAGACTGACGTCGAGAAGGCAGCTGCTTCCGGCGGTGCCAAGGCCGCTCCGGCTGCTGCTCAGTCCGCTGGTGCTTCTGCTCCGGCCCCTGCCAAGGGTCCTTCGGACGAAAACGTCCTCAAGCTGTTTGCGGAAGGATCTTACGAGCTTCTGCCGCATGACGGCATGCGCAAGACGATTGCGTCGCGTTTGACGGAATCGACGCAGACGGTGCCTTCCTACACGGTCTCGATGGAATGCGAACTCGATGCGATGCTGAAGCTGCGCGCCGAGATCAATGCATCCGCACCGGTGAAGAAGACGGAAAAGGGCGAGGTTCCAGCCTTCAAGCTTTCCGTCAACGACTTCATCATCAAGGCTATGGCGCTTGCACTGCGTGATGTTCCGATGGCCAATGCCTCCTGGACGTCGACGGCCCGTGTTCTGCACAAGCACGCCGATGTCGGCGTTGCCGTGTCGATCCCGGATGGTCTGATCACGCCAATCGTGCGCAATGCCGAGACGAAGACGCTGTCTGCAATCTCCAACGAGGTCAAGGATCTCGCCAAGCGCGCCCGTGACAAGAAGCTGAAGCCGGAAGAATACCAGGGCGGCACCACATCGGTGTCCAACCTCGGCATGTTCGGCGTCTCCTCCTTCACCTCGATCGTCAACCTGCCGCAGGCATCCATCGTGTCGATCGGCGCTGGCGTCGAGAAGCCGGTCGTGCGTGGCGGCAAGATCGAAGTGGGCACGGTCATGACCGCAACCTTCGCCTTCGACCACCGCGTCATCGATGGCGCGCTCGGTGCAGAACTCGCATCTGCCTTCAAGCGCTACATCGAAAACCCGATGGGCATGCTGGTGTAAAAAATGCGGAGCCGAAAGCCGGATAACGGTTTTCGGCTCGCTCCATCAAGGGGGTGGACATGACGAAAACCGTTCTTTGCTATGGCGACAGTCTGACATGGGGTTTCGACGCCGAAAATCTTGGGCGTCATGCCTTTGAAGACCGCTGGCCGAGCGTTTTGCAAAAGGCGCTGGGAACGGATGTGAATGTCATTGCCGAGGGGCTGAACGGCAGAACCACGGCTTACGACGATCATCTGGCTGATTGCGACCGCAATGGCGCACGCATCTTGCCGACGCTGCTGCACAGTCACGCCCCACTCGATCTCGTCATCATCATGCTGGGCACGAATGATCTGAAACGCGGTATCGGTAGCGGCAACGCTGTGGGTGCGGTGAAGGGTGTGGAGCGGCTTATCAATCTGGTGCGCAGCCACGTCTGGTCGTTCGATGACGAGCAGCCGGAAATTCTGATCGTGTCTGCACCGCATATCTGCGAAACGGGCAATGAGACGTTCGCGGCCATGTATGTCGGCGCCATCGAGCAGTCGCAGATGATGGGCTCGCTTTATCGCGATCTGGCTGATGACAAGGGTTGCGGCTTTTTCGACGCCGCCTCCGTTGCGGTGACGACACCGGTTGATGGCGTTCATCTGGATGCTGAAAACACACGTGCGATTGGTCGCGGGCTGGAGCCTGTGGTGCGCATGATGCTGGGACTTTGAAGATAATCGTTTGACGGAGCGGCGCGAAGTCGCCGTCAAAAAGATAAAGGCAGGAAATAGAATGGCTCAATCCTACGACGTCATCGTCATTGGCTCCGGTCCGGGCGGCTACATCGCCGCGATCCGCGCTGCGCAGCTCGGGCTGAAGGTCGCTTGCGTCGAGCGCGAACATCTCGCTGGCATCTGCTCGAACTGGGGCTGTATCCCGACCAAGGCGCTTCTGCGAACAGCCGACGTGATGCACACGGCCACCCACGCGAAGGATTACGGTCTGACGCTGGAAGGCTCGATCAAGCCGGATGTGAAGGCCATCGTTGCGCGTTCGCGTGGCATTGCGGCGCGCATGAACAATGGCGTCGGCTTCCTGTTCAAGAAGAATAAGGTCGATATCATCTGGGGAGAAGCCAAGATCACCAAGCCGGGCGAAATCGTCGTCGGCAAGTCCACCAAGCCCGTCGTGCAGCCGCAAGGTCCCGTACCGAAGAACACGCTGGGCGAGGGCACCTATACGGCCAAGCACATCATCGTCGCCACCGGTGCACGTCCGCGCGCGCTGCCAGGCATCGAGCCAGATGGCAAGCTGATCTGGACCTATTTCGAGGCCATGAAGCCGGAAGAACTGCCGAAGTCGCTGCTCGTTATGGGTTCGGGTGCCATCGGCATCGAATTCGCAAGCTTCTATCGCACGATGGGCGTTGACGTGACCGTGGTCGAAATCATGAGCCAGGTCATGCCGGTCGAAGACGCGGAAATTTCCGCCTTCGCCAGGAAGCAGTTCGAAAAGCAGGGCATCAAGATCCATCTGGAAGCCAAGGTTGCCAAGGTCGAAAAGGGTGCCAACTCGGTCACCGCCACGATCGAGAAGAAGGATGGTTCTTCCGAGAAGATCACTGCGGATCGCATGATCTCCGCCGTTGGCGTTCAGGCCAATATCGAGAATATCGGCCTTGAGGCCGCCGGCGTAAAGACCGACCGCGGCTTCATCGTCATCGATGGTTACGGCAAGACCAACGTGCCGGGCATCTATGCCATCGGCGACGTTGCCGGTGGTCCGCTGCTCGCCCATAAGGCCGAGCATGAAGCTGTCGTCTGCGTCGAGAAGATCGCCGGTCTGCCGAATGTTCATGCGACGGACAAAAGCAAGATTCCGGGCTGCACCTATTGCAATCCGCAGGTTGCCTCTGTCGGCCTGACGGAAGCCAAGGCCAAGGAACAGGGCCGCGACATCCGCGTCGGCCGGTTCTCCTTCGCCGCCAACGGCAAGGCCGTGGCGCTGGGTGAAGATCAGGGCATGGTGAAGACTATTTTCGACAAGAAGACCGGCGAGCTGATCGGCGCGCATATGGTGGGTGCGGAAGTGACCGAACTCATTCAGGGCTTCGTCGTTGCCATGAACCTGGAAACGACCGAAGAAGAGCTGATGCACACGATCTTCCCGCATCCGACACTGTCGGAATCGATGAAGGAAAGTGTGCTGGACGCCTATGGGCGTGCGCTCAACGCTTGATAAATGCCTTGGTCACTCCCTATCTCTAAGGGAGTGATGTTTAAGGAGATCAATAATGTCGATTGTCACGGAAGCCTGGGTTGTTTTTCTGCTGATCGGCCTCGTTGCCGGTTTTCTTGCAAGCCTCGTCGTTGGCGGTGGTGGCTTGATCGGGTGCCTGTTGAGCGGTGTGATCGGCGCATTCGTCGGCGGTTATCTGTTCAACGCACTCGGCATATCGCTGGGCATTGAAAACGCACTGGTGGTGCAGATCATTCATGCGACGGTGGGTGCCATCATCGTGACGCTCATCGCAAGACTGATCGCCTGACGGAAGGGATGACGGATGGAAAGTGTAGGCTGGATAGCGGCAATCATCATCGGCGGTTTGGCTGGCTGGC
Source organism: Agrobacterium sp. DSM 25558 (assembly GCF_900100825.1). NCBI lineage: Bacteria > Pseudomonadati > Pseudomonadota > Alphaproteobacteria > Hyphomicrobiales > Rhizobiaceae > Agrobacterium > Agrobacterium sp. DSM 25558. The sequence goes on from NZ_FMUD01000001.1 coordinate 103,142, forward strand.
TTGCGGGCAAGCTCATGGATATGCGCTTCGGCATCTTCATGAACATCGTGCTAGGCATTGTTGGCTCGGTCGTGGCGGTCGCCGTGCTGCGCACATTCGACGTGTTCGTGCAGGACAGCAGGCTCGGATATTTCGTCACATCTTTCTTGGGCGCAAGCCTTCTGTTATTCCTCGCCAAGCTGGTCAGGCGTTAAACCGTTCAAAGCGGTAGAAGCAGGTTTCTAATGGTCACTATTCTCGACAGGACAGCATTGGACGAAAAGCGCATCCGCCACCCGGAAAAGGCGCATCGTCCCGACACCGAAGTCATGCGCAAGCCGGAATGGATTCGCGTCAAAGCGCCAACCTCCAAAGGCTATCACGAGACGCGCGAACTGGTGCGCAGCCACAAGCTGGTGACGGTATGTGAAGAGGCTGGCTGTCCAAATATTGGCGAATGCTGGGAAAAGAAGCACGCGACCTTCATGATCATGGGTGAAATCTGCACCCGCGCCTGCGCATTCTGCAACGTCTCGACCGGCAAGCCGAACGCGCTCGATATGTTCGAGCCCGAAAATGTCGCCAAGGCCGTCAAGCAGATGGGCCTGTCCCACGTCGTCATCACCTCTGTGGACCGTGACGATCTGGCCGATGGTGGTGCTGAACATTTCGAAAAGGTGATCTGGGCCATCCGCGCATCGTCGCCCAACACGACCATCGAAATCCTGACGCCAGACTTTTTGAAGAAGCCCGGTGCGCTGGAACGCGTCGTGGCCGCCAAGCCCGACGTCTTCAACCACAATATGGAAACCGTGCCTGGCAACTACCTGACCGTTCGTCCCGGTGCCCGTTACTTCCACTCCGTGCGCCTGTTGCAGCGCGTGAAGGAACTGGACCCAACCATGTTCACCAAGTCAGGCATCATGGTTGGCTTGGGTGAAGAGCGCAACGAAGTGCTTCAGCTTATGGACGACCTGCGCACTGCAGACGTCGACTTCCTGACCATCGGCCAGTACCTCCAGCCGACCCGCAAGCACCACAAGGTCGAAGCCTATGTGACGCCGGAAGAGTTCAAGTCCTACGAGACGATTGCCTACACAAAGGGCTTCCTGATGGTCTCGTCCAGCCCGCTGACGCGCTCGTCGCATCATGCGGGCGATGACTTCGAGCGGTTGCGTGCCAACCGGGAGAAGAAGCTGCTGGCTGCGGCTGAGTGAGCACTAGTCGCTCGAAGGTGCTATGCTGGCAGTCTTTTGAGAGTTATGGGGTCTTGAGCACAACGGAGCAACCCTCATCCTGAGGTGCCCCAAAGGGGCCTCGAAGGACGTGGGTTGCGGGCAGAAAGGTCGAATTCTTGGCCTGGATGCTTCGAGGCTTTGGCCTGCGGCCAAAGCACCTCAGCATGAGGGGGAGTATGCCGCGCGCTCCCAGAAGAAGATGATTGTCGGCAACTCACTGGCCTATCACAATATCACCCATGCACCTTCACTGGCCGATGCGCCTGCATGCACAACAGCACACTGACTACAACAGACACAATCGCCGCGCTCTCGATCAGCGTCGGCCCACGCTGTTCCCACACAAATCCGTAGAGCAACGCAAATAGCGTTTCGAACAGGATCATTTGCCCCACCATGGTTAGCGGCAGCAGGCGGCTCATGCGGTTCCACAGTGCGTTGCCGAGGATGGAGGCGGAGATGCCGAGGCCGATGGCGACGGATGTGAACTGCAGCCAGTCCGAACCACTGTGAACATCCGCGGTGAAGCCGAAGGCGGGGATGGCGAGTAGTAGGGCGAGAGCGCCGGTCACGACGCCCGTCATCAGGTTCCACTCGTCGGCGCTGACATCGTGCAGGCGCGTCAGCCAGCGGGCATTGCCGACAGCAAAGGCTGTCCAGGAAGCGAGCGCGCCGAGAGCGCAGGCGAGGCCGATGAGCCGCGTCAGGTCGAACCCGTCTTGGCCCTGCGATAGCGACTGCCAGGAAACGCCGAATATGCCGATTGCCCCGAAGAGCAGCGACGGCCAAAGTCGTTTCAGCGACACCGCTCCATGGTCGCGGCTGCCGATGATGGTGACGGCCACGGGCAGGAAGCCGATGATGATAGACGTAAAGGCGACGCCGCTGAGCTGCACGGCTGTCGAGATCAGGACATAATAGACAATATTGCCGATGAGGCTCAGCCAACCGAGCGCGATCCATTCCGCCTTGCCGAAGCGTGCCGCGACACGGCGAATTTTAGGGCCGATCAGGATCAGCGCGAAGACGCCGTAGGTCAGGTACCGCGCGGTTGAAAGCTGCAAGGGCGTGAAGCCGTCAGGAATCAGCTTCGGAGCCAGAAAAATCCCGCCCCAGAGTGCGCCCGCCAGCATGCCGTAAAATACGCCCAGTCCGGTCTTGTTCATGTGATGTCCATTCGTTGCCCGGCGCTATCTGCCACGGCGGCGATGGGCTGTCTTGACATAAACTACTGCGGCCGACCTGAACATTCGCGGCGGTAAGCGGCGGGTGTCGTGCCTTTGGCGCGTTTCATGGCGCGGGTGAGGGCGGTCTGATCGGAAAAGCCGGCTTTATCGGCAATCTCCGCAATCGGTAAAGGAGAGTTGGCAAGAAGCGCACATATCTTTTTCATGCGGATATCAGCGAGCCAGCTGTGTGGCGTCTTATCGAACTGTTCGCGGAAAATGGCATGCAGGCGGCTGACGCTGATATCGGCATGGTTTGCCATGCGCTCCAGGCTCCATGGCATCAAGGGCTCAATCTCAACGAGCGCTTTCATAACGGAAAGTCTGGAAACGACATCTGGATTTTCGTCTGCAAGGCTCGCGATCAGGATTGGCACCCATGCTTCGCACGCTTTTGCGTTTTTTTCACCGGCCTGCGTCAGGCTGCGCATATAGTGCGTGAGCCTAGTCGTTCGTGGGTTGAGATCGATAAAGGGTTTCGAAGAGAACTTGTCGAGGATTTGCCCACCCAACATTCGCTCGTCCAAATCCACCACCAGCGAGCGGTTCAGTCCGGCACTTTTCTGGGTATGGGAAGTGTTTTTGTGAACGAGTACGCCTTTTAAAGGCGATAATCTCTCCTGAAGCCCGCAGACATCGATTTCGAGCTGTCCGGCAACGGGAAGAACGATTTGCACGAAGGCGTGACGTTCGTTGGGGGTCTCATCACGATAGGACCGCAGATCGACAGACACGGTTTGCATGCGATCATCCTCCTTGTCCCCAAAAACGAAATATGGCCGCGTCGCGGCCACTCATTATCTTGATGATCTCATGTCAGAAGGCAAGCCGCCAGCCACTATCTCAGGCTTCGGCTTCCTGCTTTACGGTCGATTCGCCACGCTTGCGCTTGCGTAGAACCGGCTTGTTCTCCCGCGCCTCACACTTGGCGACATCGATAAGATAGGCCAGCATGGGCATGCTGTTCATCGAAGCAAGCTGTTTTGCGGATTCCAGAAGGTTGATGATGTTGGCAAAGTCGTCCATCGTATCACTCGGCTGTTCGGTTGCATCCCAAGGCTGCAATCACTATTGCAGTTAAATAGCGCCGAGCCCCGCTTGGTTGCAATAGTCAATTTCTGCAAACTGCTATGCAAGGGTGTAGAGGATGAATGTCATCGACGATATTGGGCAGGCCGCATCTCTGGTCTCCAAAGCATCTCGTATCATGGTCGTCGGTTCTTCAGGCGGTGGGAAAACAACGCTATCACGAGGAATCGCCCAAAGGTTCGGCCTCACGCATATTTCTATGGACAAAGAATTCTTCTGGTTGCCCGACTGGGTGGCGAGAGAACGCGGGGAGCAACGTCAGATGATTGCAGCCGCGGTCCAGCATGATAGTTGGATCATGGATGGCAGCAACCCGTCGAGCTTCGATTTGCGGCTTCCAAGAACAGACCTCGTTATATGGGTGCGTATATCGCGGATTGTCTGCGTTTGGAGTGTCTTTAAAAGAGTGGCGAAGAGCTATGGCCAGACCAGGCCGGACATGGCACCGGGTTGTGCGGAGCAATGGCCGGACAAGGAATTCCTCAGCTACATCTGGAACTTCGAGAAGCGGCACGCGCCGGTATTCCTGCGTAATTTCGAACTTTACGGACCGCAAGTGCCAATATTTCAGGTGAAATCCAGAGCGCAGGCGCGTCAGCTTCTTGATCTTGTTCGCGCCGCGCATTAACTGCGCCTCATGCCACAATTTGAAACGCGCCGCCCCGTCAAACATTCTCCCGAACGGATGTATAATCTCGTTGCCGATGTGGAGAAGTATCCCGAATTTCTGCCGCTTTGCGATGGCTTGACCGTTCGTTCCAGAAAAGAACGGGAGACCAAGACCCTGCTGGTGGCGGATATGACCGTGGGTTACAAGGCCATTCGCGAAACCTTCACGACTCAGGTTCTGCTGAAACCAGAGGAATCGGCCATTGATGTGAAGTATCTGGATGGGCCGTTCAAATATCTCGACAATCGCTGGCGTTTTGAGCCCACCGAAGACGGTGGCTGCTCGGTTTATTTCTTCATCGATTACGAGTTCAAAAGCCGCCTTCTGGGCGCGCTTATGGGCTCCATGTTTGACCGTGCCTTCCGCATGTTTGCCGAGGCCTTCGAGGCGCGTGCGGACAAGATTTATACGGATTGAGACAACTCGATCAGCATCTCCAATGCAGTCTTGACCGTCGCCAGCCGAACCTGATCGCGTCCAATATCGCCATACCGCATTTCATGGTGAAGCACGTGCCCGTCGCGCCGTTTCGCCGCAAGATGCACAAGACCGACAGGTTTGCCAGCTGAGCCGCCGCCCGGTCCTGCAATTCCCGTAACCGCCACGGACAGATTCGCCCGCGACCTGAAAAGCGCGCCGTGTGCCATTTGCAGCGCTGTCTCTTTGGAAACGGCACCGAAGGTTTCCAGCGTTGCCGTTGTGACGCCCAACATGTCCATCTTGGCATCATTGGTATATGTCACGAAGCCACGGTCCACCACGGCAGACGACCCTGAAATCTCCGTCAGCGCACCCGCGATCAGCCCACCGGTACAGCTTTCCGCTGTCGAAAGCATATGTCCCCGGTCGGTGAAGTCCCGCACGATTTTCAGCGCCAGTACCTCTATATCCGGTGGAAATATGCTCATGCGGGTCTCCGCTGGTAGACGACGGTTGCGGTGGCGATAGCCGCAATGCCCTCACGGCGCCCGACGAAACCGATGGTTTCGTTGGTGGTTGCCTTCACCGAGCAGCGGTCGAGCGAGATGTCTAGAATATCCGCGAGATTTTCGCGCATGGCCTGACGGTGCGGCCCAACGCGTGGCGCCTCGGCAATCAGCGAAATGTCCGCGTTCATGATCGTGCCGCCATTGCCACGAACTACCTTTGCTGCATGTTCGAGAAAGATACGCGATGCGGCACCCTTCCATTGCGGATCGGAAGGCGGGAAATGATCGCCAATGTCACCGGCACCGCAGGTGGCCAGCAGCGCATCGGTCAAAGCGTGCAGCGCGACATCCGCGTCAGAGTGGCCCAGCAGCGTCTGATCATGCGGAATGAAGATGCCGCAAAGCGTCACGCCATCGCCTGCTACCAGTTGGTGGACGTCGTAACCATTGCCGGTTCGCACATCTGGCAAACTGGCAGAAAGCTTTTCATCGGCCATGGTGATATCCCGTTTCAAAGTCAGTTTTACGTTGTCGACAAGGCCGTCCACCAGCATGACCGGGGTGCCCGCCCACTCTGAAATCGCGGCGTCATCCGTGAAATCCGTGCGATCGGAGGATGCCGCTGCCCTATGGGCTGCCAGAATGGATGCGTAATCGAAGGACTGCGGCGTCTGTGCTGCGTAAAGATCGCTTCTCGACACCGTTTCACTGACGAAACCTTCCTTGCCGCGCTTCAGCGTATCGGTAACGGCAATAGCGGGAAGAACGGCTTTCGCGCCTGCCGACAACGCATCGGCAATACGCTGCAACAGGTCAACGTCGATGAAGGGCCTCACGCCATCGTGGATCATCACATGCGTAATGTCTCGGCTTTGTAGTGCTTCCAACCCTGCTAGAACGGATTGTTGACGAGTCGCGCCCCCGATAACCGAGGTAATCCGATCCTCTGCATTGAGACGCCCAAGGATAGGTTCGAATAGGGCGTGATCATCAGCGTGGATGACAACGACGATGGGCGCGTCCTTCCGCCAGTCCAGGAATTTCTCAAGCGTATGCTCGATCACCGGCCTGCCACCGATAGGACGGTATTGTTTGGGGCCTTCTTCCGGTGAGCCTGCGCGCTCTCCGCGCCCTGCCGCAACAATGACGATACCGATTTTCATATTCAGTTCCTGCATTGAACCTATGCCGTTTGTGCATCTCTTCAAAGGTTTACAGCGTTGCTCTATCGTTTTAGAAAACGAATGGCCAGCGGCAAAGGGTCTGTCGACGTTACGATGCCGCCTTTGAGGCTTGCCATCCGTTACAAACAAGAAATCATAAAAAACAAGCGAACATGTCAGTGAAAGTGCTTGGCAAGTGCGCAAACGCTGTCTAAAAATAATGCAATAATAAGAAATGCATGAAAGATCACCATTTGGCTCTTCCGGCGCTGTCAGACCCTTTCGACATTGGTCCCGTTACCATTCGTAACCGGGCGGTGCTCGCACCTATGTCTGGCGTTACAGATATGCCGTTCCGCAAGCTCGCTTGGCGGTTTGGTGCGGGCCTTGTCGTCACCGAAATGGTGGCGAGTAGGGAGCTGGTCGCCAACCGGGGCGAATCCTGGGCGCGGCTGAAGAATGCTGGCATGGTTCCGCATATGGTTCAGCTTGCCGGGCGCGAAGCGCACTGGATGGCAGAGGCGGCAAAGATTTCGGCGGATAATGGCGCTGGCATCATCGATATCAATATGGGGTGTCCGGCCAAGAAGGTGACCGGTGGTTACTCCGGCTCTGCCTTGATGCGCGAACCCGACCATGCCTTGAGCCTCATCGAAGCTACCGTCAAAGCAGTGGATGTTCCAGTCACGCTGAAGATGCGGCTGGGATGGGATGATGCGTCCATCAACGCGCCGGAAATTGCGGCGCGGGCGCAGGCTGCCGGTGTGCAGCTTATCACCATTCATGGCCGCACGCGTATGCAGTTTTACGAGGGACGCGCGAACTGGGATGCGATCAAGGCCGTGCGCGATGTCATCTCCGTGCCGCTGATTGCCAATGGCGATGTCGAGACATCAGCGGATGCTTCGGACATCCTGCGTCGCTCGGGTGCTGATGCCGTCATGGTGGGGCGAGGTGCGCAAGGGCAGCCGTGGTTACCAGCCGTTCTGGCCGGTCATGCGCCGCCAAAGACTGAAGAGATCGCCGACATTGCAGTCGAACATTACGAATTGATGCTGGAATTTTACGGCATTGAAGCCGGGCTTCGTCACGCGCGCAAACATCTTGGATGGTATCTGGATCGATTTGCGCCTGACATGAAGACAGATGACAAGGTTGACATCATGACATCCAAAAACACCGGGCAGGTGATAGCGCTGCTGCGCTCCGCCCTGCAACAGGGTGCGGAAAACTCTGCCGCGAGGAGGGCCGCATGAGTGACAAATTCGCCCCTCCCGGCGGCAACAATGTGCTTGCCATGGCCGTTCTCAATGCGGTGCAGAACCCTGTTATCCTGGTGGATAGCGAAGGCTTCATCGCTTTTGCGAACTGGGAGGCCGAGGCCTTTTTCGGGGCGAGCGCTACCCATCTGGCGCGCTACCGCATCTCCACATTCATTCCCTTCGGAAGCCCTTTGCTGGCCCTGATCGATCAGGTGCGCGAGCGCCGGGCACCCGTCAATGAATACCGGGTCGATCTGTCGTCGCCGCGATTGGGTCAGGATAAGCTGGTCGATCTCTATGTTGCGCCTGTGGTAAGCGAACCGGGTTCGGTCGTGGTGGTCTTTCAGGAGCGCTCCATGGCTGACAAGATTGACCGCCAGCTGACCCATCGTGCCGCAGCCCGTTCCGTTACCGGTCTTGCGTCGATGCTGGCGCATGAAATCAAGAACCCGCTTTCTGGCATACGCGGCGCCGCTCAGTTGCTGGAAACATCCGTTCCAGATGAGGACCGGGCGCTGACGCGTTTGATCTGCGATGAGACGGACCGCATTGTATCGTTGGTCGACCGCATGGAGATATTCTCCGACGAGCGCCCCGTGGACCGCATGCCGATCAACATCCACTCCGTGCTGGATCACGTGAAGGCGGTGGCGAAAGCCGGTTTTGCCCGCAATATCAAGATCAGCGAAAACTACGATCCGTCCCTGCCTCCTGTTTATGCCAACCGCGATCAGCTGGTGCAGGTGTTCCTGAATCTGGTGAAGAATGCCGCAGAAGCCGTGGGCAATCAGCAGGATGGCGAGGTCATTCTCACGACGGCTTATCGCCCCGGCATTCGTTTATCCGTGGCGGGCACGCGTGAGCGTATTTCACTGCCGCTGGAGTTTTGCGTGCATGACAATGGTCCGGGTGTGCCGCCGGATCTCGTGCCGCATCTTTTCGACCCGTTCATTACCACCAAGACCAACGGTTCCGGCCTCGGTCTTGCTCTCGTCGCCAAACTCATCGGTGCGCATGGCGGCATCGTGGAGTGCGACAGCCAAAACCATCGCACGACATTCCGCGTATTGATGCCCGTTTCGCCCGAGGTAGCGGCCGAAGACAGCATTTTGCCGAACCCGACAGGATCTAAACGATGACAGCAACGATTCTCGTGGCCGATGATGACGCGGCCATCCGCACCGTGCTCAACCAAGCCCTCAGCCGGGCCGGTTACGATGTGCGCATTACATCCAATGCAGCAACGCTTTGGCGCTGGGTGTCTGCGGGTGAGGGCGATCTCGTCGTGACCGACGTGGTGATGCCGGATGAAAACGCGTTCGACCTTTTGCCGCGTATCAAGAAGGCGCGGCCAGACCTCCCCGTTTTGGTGATGAGCGCGCAGAACACTTTCATGACGGCGATCAAGGCATCCGAAAAAGGTGCCTATGACTATCTGCCCAAACCTTTCGACCTGACGGAGTTGATCGCCATCATCGGTCGTGCGCTATCCGAGCCAAAGCGCAAGCCGGCCAAGCTTGATGACGACATGCAGGATGGCATGCCACTGGTCGGTCGCTCTGCCGCCATGCAGGAAATCTACCGTGTACTAGCACGTCTGATGCAGACCGATCTGACACTGATGATCACAGGCGAATCCGGCACGGGTAAGGAACTGGTGGCGCGGGCGCTGCACGATTACGGCAAGCGCCGCAACGGTCCTTTCGTTGCGATCAACATGGCCGCCATTCCGCGTGACCTGATCGAATCGGAACTGTTCGGCCACGAGAAGGGTGCCTTCACCGGTGCCCAGAACCGATCGACGGGTCGGTTCGAACAGGCCGAGGGCGGCACACTGTTTCTGGACGAAATCGGCGATATGCCGATGGATGCCCAGACCAGGCTCCTGCGGGTTTTGCAGCAAGGGGAATATACCACAGTTGGTGGACGTACCCCAATCCGCACCGATGTGCGCATTGTCGCTGCGACCAACAAGGATTTGAAGACCTCGATCAATCAGGGTCTGTTCCGTGAAGACTTGTATTACCGTTTGAACGTCGTTCCATTGCGCCTGCCACCCTTGCGTGACCGGGCGGAAGACATTCCAGACCTTGTTCGCCATTTCATCCAGACAGGCGAAAAAGAGGGCCTCGAGGGCAAGCGTTTTGAGACCGAGGCGCTGGAATTGATGAAAGCCTATGCATGGCCGGGCAACGTGCGTGAGCTGGAAAACCTGATCCGCCGTTTGATGGCGCTGTATCCACAGGAAGTCATCACGCGCGAGATCATCGACCAGGAACTTCAGTCGGATGTTCCCGATAGCCCAATCGACCGCACAGCCGTGCGCAACGGCTCGCTGACGATCTCGCAGGCCGTTGAAGAAAACATGCGGGATTATTTCTCTGGCTTCGGTGAAAACCTGCCGCCGCCCGGTCTTTATGATCGTGTTTTGCGCGAGATGGAGTATCCGCTGATTCTGGCCGCGCTGACAGCAACAAGGGGCAACCAGATCAAAGCGGCAGATCTTCTGGGGCTGAACCGAAATACCCTGCGCAAGAAAATCCGCGAGCTTGGCGTATCCGTCTATCGCAGTTCACGAACCGCATAGGACACAGCAGAGTTCAAGACATGCAAAAAGCCACCCGTAAATGCGGGTGGCTTTTTTATGAGTAAAGCTTTGAGAAAGGCGGCGACTTTAAGCCACGGCGGTCTGTCTTGCGACCGAATTGTCGGCAGCGCGCGTCTGATCTTCATGCAAAGCGTTCAGGCAGCGCGCGACGATATCGTGGTTGAGCCACTGAACCGGGCCGCGCGGCTGGGAAGACGCACCGAAGATCAGCGCGCCAGTTGCCTCGACCACGAATGAACTCAGGAGATCGCTGATCAACGCCTTGCCATCACGGTGCATTGCCGTGATTTCATTGGATGTCCCGATCGTCAGGTCAGCCTGTGTCTGGCTGTTGGGCTTCGGCCATGCCGAGAAGTCATAGAATGGCACCATGACATCGCTGGCTTGCAGGCTGCTGATCTTGGCGATTACGTCATTCAACGTAAATCCGTCGGCCAGAAGCTTCTCGCATGCCTGCCACTGTTGGTCGGCCCACTGGCCGCCATTTTCTTTCTTCAACGCCAGCAGAAGCGGAATCAGCGGCAGCTCGATACCCGTGAAGACGTCGGAGGAATTGGTCCGGATTTCCGGGCAATTATACACGGATGCCTTGATGCCGTGAGCCCAGGCTTCTTCAGCGATACCTTCAAGCCGCATCTTGGCATAACCCTGGGTGTAGTTGGTGTAGGTCTGCCAGCGATATTCACCGTCGATCAGAATGCCCGTGCCGTGGTAGCCGTAGGCCGTATACCGCACCTGACCGCCCGAGGCCTCGACCCGCTCGCGGATTGCAGCACTTGCATCGATGAGATGACGGAAGGTATTGGCCGAAACCTCATCGAAATTCTTCAGGATGAGCTTGCCCATATCGCTGTCGATCAGCGACTGCGACGACATATGACGGGCACCCGTTCCCTTGTAGATTCTGTTGGCGATGACCAGGAACACCTTAGCCTTTGGAATGCCGCCAGCCATCGTATGGGCGAAAAATACATTGCGACCGGCAGGGATCATACCGTCCAGAATGGACATGACCTGAGCCGCGGAATCGGTAAACCGTTTCGTCGCTATCGCCTGGCATTTTTCGATATAATCCCAGTCGAGCTTTTCACGCTCCCAGCTTTCGAGTGTTAGCCCGGCGAGAAGATCGGTTGGTGTCGGGCCACCCTCGGGCGCATCCAGATCAAATCCTGCCATCAGAGGAACGTTGATGATCGTTCCACCCAGTCGTGTTTCCGCCTCAGCAAGCTCTTCGCTTGTCAGCGGACGCAGGGCATTATTCTCATCACGCCGACCGACGGTGATACCGACGATCTGCATTCCTGCTTTCCGGGCTTGATCGAGAAGGCCAGTGGCGTAACCGCGTCCAAACAATTCGCCGAACAGAACGAAGACATCGCCTTTTCGAAACACTGTGTTTTTGGAGATGTTCTCCAGCGCAATAGGGTTTTTCATGTGCTCAGTTCTTCATAAGGGGAATCGGGACGTGAACCCGACATGTGTTGAACACTAATTGAACGCAGTCGCTCCAGATGGAAAGTCATTTAAAGTAACCGATTATATCGAAACGTGAGCAGCGACCGCGGATCGTCGCCGATTTCAGGCTAAAACCCTACTCAAGAGCCTGATTTTTCGATTCTGCGTCGATCAACCAGACGCTTATGGCGGCAATAACGAGGAGGCCGGATATGACCCCCAACGCCAATCCAAAATTCGATGCCATCAGCGGAGCGACGATGGATGGTGCCAACAGCCCGCCGAATCGCGCAACGGCTCCCGCCATGCCCATGCCGCTTGCACGAAGTGTCGTAGGGTAGAGTTCGGGCGTGAATGCGTAGATGGCACCCCATGTGCCAAGCAGTGAGAAGCTCAGGAGCAAGGTCGCTGCCACCGCGATTTCGACCGTCTGTCCAAACCCGTATGCCAGCGTGCCGACCGCGCTCAGCAACAGAAACCCGATCAAAGTCGGCTTTCTACCCCATTTTTCGACGCCATAGGCGGCCAGCGCATAACCCGGCAGTTGGGCAATCGCGAGAATAACCAGAAAGACCTGACCTCGCACGAAACCAAAGCCATCGGCAGCGAGCTTTATCGGGAGATAGACGAACACCCCGTAGTAGGAGACCGAAATCAGTACCCAGGCCAGCATCAGGAAAATCGTGCGTCGGCGCAGCGTCGTGGAAAATAGCGCGCCAACCGATTTGCGTTGTGGTGTCTGAGGTGCAAGCGGCGAAATGTCGATAGTTCGACCGTTTTCCTTTGCGACCCTTTGCAAAACCTGCCGCGCCTCTTCGGAGCGACCCTGCTGGTTAAGGTAAAAAGGAGATTCAGGAACATAGAACCGCAGCAAAATGCCCATCAACGCCGGAATGCCTGTCACGAAGAAAATCGTTCTCCATGCCTCGCCCCCATTGGTTCCGGCAACAAGTGCCAACAAGGCAAGTGCAACAGTGCCTATTGCCCAGCACCCCTCGAGCAGAACCAGCCAGCGCCCGCGCCGGTCCGACGGCAGAAACTCTGCCATCATGGCGTAATCGACGGGGAGCGTCCCGCCAACGCCGAGACCGGTCAGAAAGCGGGCGACGAGCAGCCATTGCAGATCGGGTGCAAAAGCAGACGCGACGCCGAAAATCGCGTCGAGACTGATGGCGATGAACAAGACGGGTCTTCGTCCGATTCGGTCTGCCAGTCGCCCGAAAACAAAGGCACCGATCAACATTCCCAGGAAAAACAGCGTGCCGGTCTGTAAGGCTTGAGGCACAGTAACGCCGAAGCTGACAGCAATGGAGGGCGCGCTAAAGCCGATCGCCAGAACCTGCATCGCATCTGCCGCCCAGACGAGGCCGAAAATAACGAACAGACGCTTCTGAAATGCGCCGACACCCGCTGCTTTAATGCCTTCTTCTACCGTCACAGGTGACTGCATTACCCCATCCCCATTTCCGTCGTTGTTAAAAGACTGCTCTAAGCTCGTGCCGCAATTTTGGGCGGGCCCGACATAGAAAATGTCGCTAGATGACGGTCATTTCAGATATTCGATAGCACGGTTGCGATGATTCGCAGATGCTGATCAATTTCGTAAGCGCCTTCGTTTATGACGCATCTTGATATCCGGCTGGATTGACGGTGCCAAAGGCGTTGGCAGCAACTGGAGCGTTAGCACTCCTCATCCATATGTTGTGACTGGATAGAGTGGAAACGAGGTTGACAGCCTCTGCGTGCCGTTGCATTTTCGCCACAATGTGTTGCTTAAAAAACACGAGAAAACTGGAGTCGTCTCGTTCGCCCAGTTCCGTTTTTCAAGGTTGTGGTGCCACGAGATGTGGCATGGGAAAATGAACTATGCGCAAACCTGTCGCCGATAGGGTATCTGACCGTACATCGGGCGATGTCGTGATTGCCGATAGGCGTATGTCCTTTGCTTTCCCTGGACTTGTGCTGGCGGGTGTCGCGCTCATCTGCGCCACGCTGACGCTCTTCGTGTTGCTGGGGCTTACCCCGATTGCGCCGACGACAAATGTCGTCATTGCCTCTGTCGTCATCAACTCTCTACTGGTTCTGGGGTTGATGTATTTGATCGGCCGCGAGATCGGCCGGCTGATGAAGGCGCGGCGCCGAGGCCGGGCCGCCGCTCGCCTCCACGTTCGTATCGTTGCCCTGTTTTCCATCGTGGCGATCACGCCAGCGGTTCTCGTCGCTATCTTCGCCAGTATCACGCTGAATGTCGGGTTGGACCGATGGTTTGCACTTCGCACACAATCCATTGTGGATTCGTCCAGCAATATCGCTCAGGCCTATATGCTAGAAAACGCTGGATATCTGCAGGGCCAAACGCTTTCCATGGCGACAGACCTCGACCGCAACAGGGCGCTTTTTTATCTGGATCGCACCGGTTTTGTGGAGTTGATGACGCGCCAGGCAAAAGGGCGCGGCTTTCTGGGCGCGTTTCTGGTGCAGGAAGATGGCGATGCGGTCGTGCAGGCTGACATCCAGACCGAAAGGCCGCTCCCCGCCATTCCGCACGACGCGCTGGAAAAAGCGGCGGCCGGTCAGCCGACTCTTATTCCGCCGGGTGTGACCAATCTGGTGGGTGCCATCATCAAGCTTGAGGGCATTGGCGGGACTTTTCTTTACACCGTGCGCGCTGTCGACCCCAAGGTCATGTCGGCAATGCGGCAGATGGAAGAGAACCGCGCGGAATATAAGGCCATGGAGGCTGGCCGCGCGCCGTTGCAAATTGCCTTCGCTATTTTGTACCTCGGTTTTGCACTGATCGTTCTGCTCGCCGCCATCTGGACTGCTATCGCTATTGCCGACCGTATCGTGCGGCCGATCCGGCTTCTCATCAGCGCGGCGGACAGTGTGGCGATGGGCAATATGCATGTGCTCGTTCCTGTCCGTGCCGTGGATGGTGATGTCGGCCGTCTTGCGCGGACCTTCAACAAGATGATTTCCGAAATCCGCAGCCAGCAGGATGAGATCATCGAAGCCAAGGACGACATCGATAACCGGCGCCGCTTTATCGAGGCCGTGCTATCGGGTGTCACAGCTGCCGTCATCGGCGTCGATGAGCATCGAAATATCACCATCGCCAATCCTTCAGCCGAAGAGTTTCTGGCCGTGTCTTCCGACAGATTACTCGGATCGCCCCTGATCGAAGTTGCACCCGAAATCGAGCAGGTCGTTGCCGAAGCGACCGCATCTGCGAGAATGGATTTCCGCAACCAGATCAACATCATAAGACGCGGCAAGGAACGGACGTTGAACGTTCAGGTCACCCGTGAAGATGCGCGCGATGGCCACGAGTCCTACGTTATAACCCTTGATGACATCACGGATCTCGTCATCGCTCAGCGCTCGACGGCTTGGTCGGAAGTGGCGCGACGCATTGCGCATGAAATCAAAAATCCGCTGACGCCGATCCAGCTTTCAGCGGAGCGTATCAAGCGCCGGTTCGGCAAGCAGATCACCGATGAGGCTGACCGCGCCGTCTTCGACCAGTGCACCGACACCATTGTGCGGCAGGTCGGCGACATC
Source organism: Agrobacterium sp. DSM 25558 (assembly GCF_900100825.1). Taxonomy (NCBI): domain Bacteria; kingdom Pseudomonadati; phylum Pseudomonadota; class Alphaproteobacteria; order Hyphomicrobiales; family Rhizobiaceae; genus Agrobacterium; species Agrobacterium sp. DSM 25558. Next base: position 118,322 of record NZ_FMUD01000001.1, read on the forward strand.
GGCCGCATGGTGGATGAGTTTTCCGCATTTGCCCGCATGCCGAAGCCGACCAAAGAGATGTCGGATTTGCGCATTATTTTGAAGGACGCGGCGTTCCTGCGCGAAATGGGTGCCGCACACATCAAGTTCACGACCGAGTTCGGAGACGAACCACTTGAGGGCATGTTCGATGCGCGCATGCTGGGACAGGCTTTCGGAAACCTCATCAAGAATGCAACCGAGGCCATCGAGTCCGTCGAGACGGGCGATAGCCCACGCACCGGAAATATCTTGGTCAGGGCATCCTTTGATGCGGAACATAACCGCTTCATCGCAGATGTGATCGACAACGGGCGCGGCCTTCCGGTGGAAAACCGCCACCGGATTTTGGAGCCTTACATGACGATGCGCGAAAAGGGCACCGGCCTTGGTCTGGCCATCGTCAAGAAGATTATTGAAGAGCACGGTGGTCATCTTGAGTTGCATGATGCGCCCGCCGATTTCGATCAGGGCCATGGCGCCATGATCAGAGTGCTGTTGCCGCATGTCGAAGTGGTGACCAGCGAAGTTGATAAGGAAGTTGCATATGGCGTCTGATATTCTGGTCGTAGACGACGAGGCGGATATTCGCGAAATCGTGGCAGGTATTCTGTCTGACGAAGGCCACGAAACCCGCATGGCATTCGACAGTGACAGTGCGCTGGCCGCCATCTCCGAGCGTGTACCGCGGCTGATATTCCTCGATATCTGGATGCAGGGCAGCAAGCTTGACGGCTTGGCATTGCTGGATGAAATCAAGAACCGCCATCCTGATCTTCCGGTGGTGATGATTTCCGGTCACGGCAATATCGAAACCGCCGTCAACGCCATCAAGCGCGGCGCATTCGACTTCATCGAAAAACCGTTCAAGGCCGATCGTCTCATTCTCATCGCCGAACGTGCGCTGGAAAACTCCAAGCTGAAGCGTGAGGTATTCGAGCTAAAAAAGCGGGCAGGGGATGCGGTTGAGCTCATTGGCGCGTCGCTTGCGGTCTCGCAGCTTCGCCAGACGATTGATCGTGTTTCCCCCACCAATAGCCGCATCATGATTCTCGGTCCATCCGGTTCAGGCAAGGAACTGGTGGCGCGTATGATCCATAAGAAGTCGTCGCGCGCGACAGGCCCCTTCGTCGCGCTCAATGCTGCGACGATTACCCCGGACCGTATGGAAATCGCGCTGTTCGGTACCGAAGGCTTACCCGGCCAGCCGCGCAAGGTCGGCGCGCTGGAAGAGGCGCATCGCGGCGTGCTCTATCTCGATGAAGTCGGGGAAATGCCGCGTGAAACGCAAAACAAGATTTTGCGCGTTCTCGTGGATCAGCAGTTCGAGCGCGTCGGCGGTGGCAAGCGCGTGAAGGTGGATGTTCGCATTATATCCTCTACCGCGCATAATCTCGAAGGGCTGATCGCCGACGGACTTTTCCGCGAAGACCTTTACCACCGTCTGGCTGTCGTGCCGGTCAAGGTGCCGGCGCTGTCTGAACGTCGTGAGGATATTCCGTTTCTCGTTGATATGTTCATGCGCCAGATTTCAGAACAGGCTGGTATTCGCCCCCGCAAGATCGGTGACGACGCCATGGCGGTGCTTCAGACGCATGACTGGCCGGGCAATATCCGCCAGCTTCGCAACAACATCGAACGCCTGATGATTCTCGCTCGCCCGGAAAGCGGTGAAACACCGATTTCCGCCGATATGCTGCCTGCTGATATTGGTGACATGCTGCCAAGGATCGCGGCGCAGGGTGACCAACACATCATGACGCTGCCGTTGCGCGAAGCGCGTGAAATGTTCGAACGTGATTATCTCGTGGCGCAGATCAACCGTTTCGGCGGCAATATTTCCCGCACGGCGGAATTTGTCGGTATGGAGCGCTCGGCCCTGCATCGCAAATTGAAGTCGCTCGGCGTATAACGATCCAAAATTGCCGTCTGGCCCGTAGAGAGAGTGTATGAAAGTCATCATTTGCGGCGCAGGCCAGGTTGGTTACGGCATTGCGGAGCAATTGTCGCGCGAAGACAACGAAGTCTCCGTCATCGATACGTCAGCTGCTCTGATTGCAGCGATCACCGAGACGTTGGACGTTCGCGGATATGTCGGGCATGGCGCGCATCCGGACATGCTGGCCAAGGCGGGTGCCGATGAGGCCGACATGATCATCGCCGTGACGCTTTACGATGAGATCAACATCGTTGCCTGCGAGGTGGCTCATGCGCTGTTCAGCGTTCCCACCAAGGTTGCCCGCATCCGCGACCAGGCCTATCTTCAGCCTGAATATGGCGATCTCTTCAGCCGCGAGAACATGTCCATCGACGTCACGATTTCCCCGGAAATCGAAGTTGGCAAAATGGTGCTGCGCCGTATCGCGTTTCCGGGCGCGACGGATGTGGTTCGTTTTGCCGATGACAATGTCTTCATGCTGGCTATCGAGTGCATGGAAAATTGCCCGGTCATCAACACTCCGTTGCAACAGCTGAGCCAGCTCTTTCCCGATCTGGTCGCGACCGTCGTTGGCGTTTATCGTGGCGGTCATCTCAAAGCCGTCGATTCCTCCGAGCAACTGCGCGCTGGCGACTTGGCGTACGTTATCTGCCAGAAGCATCACGCTCGCAGAACGCTTGGTCTGTTCGGCCATGAGGAGCAGGAGGCGAGCCGGATCGTTATAGCAGGCGGTGGTAATATCGGGCAGTATGTGGCGCGCTCCATCGAGGAGTTTCAGCCCAAGACAAGGGTGAAAATCATCGAGTTCGACAGAGAGCGGGCCATCGCCGCCTCCGAAAAACTCAATTCCACGATCGTGCTTTGTGGCTCGGTGCTGGACCAGAAAATCCTGCACCAGGCGGATATCCAGGACGCAGATCTGATCGTTACCCTGACCAACAACGACCAGACGAATATTCTCGGCGCCGTCATGGCAAAACAGCTGGGCTGCAAGTCGAACCTTGCATTGCTGAACGGTCCGTCTTTTCATGATGTTGCCAAGTCGCTTGGTCTCGACGCCTATATCAACCCACGCGCCGTCACAATTTCGCGGGTGTTACAGCACGTCAGAAAAGGTCGCATTCGGTCGGTCTACGCCGTGCAGAGAGGCAATGGTGAAATCATCGAAGCCGAGGCGCTGGATACGTCGCCGCTGGTAGGACAGGCTCTGCGTGATATCGACCTCCCGGATAGTGTACGCATCGGTGCGATCTACCGCGACAAGACAGTCATCCGTCCTGACGGAAGCACGAAAATCAAGGCGAAAGACCGCGTCATCCTGTTTGCGTCGGCGGATGCAGTGCGGGATGTGGAACAGCTATTCCGTGTATCTATTCAATATTTCTAAAACATTGGGTATGAAACAGAAAAAGCTCGCCTTAGTAAATCCGGGTAAGTTTTTCGACATTGCGGAACAGATCGTGATTTGATACCAGAGTTGCTGATCGGCTGACAGGGGGACTACGTTCAACCGATCCTATTATTGATTGTTTATTTCCCGGTCTCCCATCCGGGCAAAAAAGAAAGAATCGGCGCCATGGCGGAACGTTCTCAAAACCTGCAAGATCTTTTCCTGAACACAGTTCGCAAGCAGAAGATTTCGCTGACTATTTTCCTTATCAACGGTGTCAAGCTTACGGGCGTTGTTACATCCTTCGACAATTTCTGCGTTCTTCTTCGCCGCGATGGTCATTCCCAGCTCGTCTATAAGCACGCGATCTCGACCATCATGCCTGGCCAGCCTATGCAGATGTTCGAGTCGGAAGAGGGCGCTGCTTAAGGCGGCACGGCTGTCTTTTAGCCATCATTCACACTATGTTGTGGCAGACAACGGAACCGTAGGACGGGTCCGTTGTTTTGCAGTCTATGCGCCATGAGATTTTCTGGCGGTTTCAACTGACACTCGAAAGGTGCGGGCACATTTCTACACGCGACACATCGAACGAATCCATTATCCCGGAACAGGAAAAGCACCGGGATGACATGCGCGCAGTGGTCATCATCCCCGTCCTGAAGCAGGGTCGCCCCCCGAAAGATGCCTCGGCTACGACGCCACTCCGTTCGATGGAGGCCAAGCTTGAGGAAGCCAAGGGTCTGGCGCTGGCCATCGATCTGCATATTTCCGGAGGACTGATCGTTCCAGTCAATCAGCCGCGCCCGGCCACGCTTTTTGGCAGCGGCAAGATCGAGGAAATTAAACACCTGCTGGAAGAAACCAATTCCGGTCTGGTCATTATTGATCATCCGTTGACGCCGGTTCAGCAGCGCAATCTCGAAAAAGAGTGGAACGCGAAGGTCATCGACCGCACCGGTCTTATCCTTGAAATTTTCGGTCGCCGCGCTTCGACCAAGGAAGGCACGCTTCAGGTCGATCTCGCCCACCTGAATTACCAGAAGGGCCGCTTGGTCCGAAGCTGGACCCACCTTGAACGCCAGCGCGGTGGTGCAGGCTTTATGGGTGGTCCAGGTGAAACACAGATCGAGGCCGACCGCCGCCTGCTGCAAGACCGCATCGTGAAGCTAGAAAAAGAGCTGGAGCAGGTGGTGAGAACCCGCCAGCTTCACCGCGCCAAACGTCGCAAGGTACCGCATCCGATTGTTGCGCTTGTTGGTTATACAAATGCCGGGAAATCAACGCTGTTCAACCGCATTACCGGCGCTGGCGTGCTGGCCGAAGACATGCTTTTCGCCACTCTCGATCCGACGCTCCGTCGCATGAAGCTGCCGCATGGCCGCACCGTCATCCTCTCCGATACGGTCGGTTTCATCTCGGACCTCCCAACCCATCTGGTTGCCGCCTTCCGCGCGACGCTTGAAGAAGTGCTGGAAGCCGACCTCATCCTTCACGTCAGAGATATGTCCGATCCTGATAACAGTGCGCAGTCCGCAGATGTCATGCGTATTCTCAATGATCTCGGCATTGATGAGAAGGTTGCGGACGAGCGGCTGATCGAAGTCTGGAACAAGGTCGACAGGCTTGATCTCGAAGCACACGACGCTATCCTTCATAAGGCTGAGGGTCGCGCGAATGTGCGTGCTGTGTCTGCCATTACCGGCGAGGGCGTCGACGTCCTCATGGATGAGATATCACGGCGTCTTTCAGGCGTCCTGATGGAGACGACCGTCGTCTTGAATGTCGAGCAACTGCCGTTTCTGTCTTGGGTTTACAACAATGCGATCGTGGATGGGCGCGAAGACAATGAAGACGGCTCCGTCACGTTGGATGTGCGGCTGTCTGAAGCGCAGGCGCTGGAACTTGAGCGTCGTTTGGGCAAAGTGCAGAAGTCGGAAGTTGAGGACTGGGAAGAATAACCCAGCCTCGGTTGCGTGCGCTTTTTAAAAAACATTCCACCAATCGCAAAAATGTTTTTCTGATTAAGATAAATTGTGTCGCGCATATCGGTTATGCGTTTTTATGCAACCGACAGCCCCCTTTTTGTTAGGGTTTAGTAATCAGAGCCGTGTGATATTGTCCTTCAATTCATACGAGCTTGCTAAAATGTTTCAACCTTTGGATCTGCCCACAGTCCTGCTGCTCCACAAGCTATCTTTTTTCGTGGCAGCACTGTGCTTTCTCTATGTGCGCTCTCAATCGCGCGAAAGCGTCGGACTGGGATTTTTAGCAGTTGGATTTTTCCTCGTTGCAACGGCGTCAACGCTTGTCAGTATCGGCAAGGTTTTCACTGATTATGAACATACCCTGGCACTCGCAGGCACCTTCGCCGGTCTGGTGGGGTACTCGTTATTTTGGATTGGAATGTGCCGGATAAGCACACAGAAAAGCCGACGCCGCGAATGGTTGATATTGTGTTTTCCGGTAATCGTCTGTGTTACGCTATTCGTCACTGGTCTTTACGAGTTTACGACAGCTCGAACTACCGCCATGCAATCCACGGCCGCCTTGTTGCTTCTCGCTGCCGCCTGCACCGTTTTTTTCGATCGTGTTATAGAACCGCTTCCGGTTCGACGAGCTCTCGCGGCAACAATTGGTTTTGCGGCGCTGCTGAGCGCGCTCGTCGTCCTTGGTGTTCTTTTCCCTGATGTGGCGCTGGTCTCTTCGCGAAACGCATTTTTTGTATCAATCGTCTGTCACTTCGCAATCGCAGTCTTTGTTCTCGCCTTGGTCAAAGAGCGCGCGGAGGAGGGGTTGAAACGGCTTGCGGATCTCGATGTGCTGACGGGCGTTCTCAACAGACGGTCGTTCTCCACCCGTCTGCCGCAGCAGATGCGTCAGGGCGATGCGATTGTCATGATAGACATCGACCACTTCAAACGCATCAATGATGGTTTCGGCCATTTTGCGGGCGATGAAGTGCTGGCGCGGGTGGCGCAAGAGCTATCCGCACGCGTTCGACCCAATGACAGCTTCGCGCGCTTTGGCGGTGAGGAGTTCATCCTGTTCATGCCAGCAACAGGTGAGGGGGAAGCTTCCACGCTCGCCGAAAGTGTTCGCCAGCTCGTGAGCTCCATAAAGCACTCCATCGACGATCAAAAAGTCGCTGCGACGTTGAGCATGGGGCTCGCCGTGTGCACGGATAAAACATGCACTCCGCATGCCCTCATGAAAATGGCCGATACGGCGCTCTATGCTTCGAAAGCGACGGGGCGTGATCGACTGACGGTTTACAATGCGGAAGACTTCGAAAGAAATCCGGCATTATCGAACCCTGCGCGTCACGCTGGCTGACGCGCTGACCAACTTGTCACTTAGTGATCTGCCGTTCGATAGCCTTCGCCTCCTGCCATAGTTGCTCCATACGGTCCAACGTTGCCGCCTCCAGCGTCTCGCCATTGTCTGCGAGCGTTGTTTCTATGTGGCGGAAACGACGGCGGAATTTCGTGTTGGTGCCTCTCAGCGCATTTTCCGGGTCGACCTTCACATGGCGGCCGATGTTGACAAGGGCAAAGATCAGATCGCCCAGTTCGTCGGAAACCTTTTCTGGTTTTCCGTCCTCAAGTGCTTCGCGAAGCTCTCTGATTTCTTCTTCAATCTTATCCAGAATGGGTTCTGGCGCCGACCAGTCGAAGCCGACGCGCGCGGCCTGTTCCTGAAGTTTCAATGCCTCGGTCAGCGCCGGTTGTGCGCGCTGGATGGAGCCCAGAAAACCCGCCTTCGAATCCTCGCCGGTGCCTTGCTGAGCGCGGCGTTGTGCCCGGTCGCGCTTTTCCTGCGCCTTTATGACGTCCCACTGTATTTTCACCGATTCAGGCGTATCGGCATCCGATTTGGCAAAGACATGGGGGTGACGGCGGATCATTTTGGAGGTTACGGCATGAACGACGTCACCAAATGAAAATTCGCCCATCTCCTGCGCAATACGGGAATGGAACACCACCTGTAGCAGCATATCTCCAAGCTCGTCGCAGAGATCGTCCATGTCGTTGCGCTCGATGGCATCGGCGACCTCATAGGCTTCTTCGACCGTATAGGGTTTGATGGTCTCGAATGTCTGCACGATATCCCATGGGCAGCCCGTCTCCGGCTGACGCAACGCCTCCATGATCTCGATGAGGCGGGAAATGTCTTTCGAGGCTTCCATGTGGAATGTTTCTTTCTGGCGCGTTTTCAGTTCAGCGGAATATTGTTTTCAGCCTTGGACGACTGGTAGTTTACCGACAGGGCATCATAGGCTGCCTTGATGCGCGCCGTCTGCTCTTTCAGCTCTGTTTTTAACGGCTGGTCTTCGTTTTCCACCAGATCGGAAATAAAATAAGAGTTCCAGAATGCGTTGCTGCGGCGATAACCACCCGGCTCCAGACCGAACACCTCTTTCAAAATCTTTAGATCATGGGGAATGGCGAAAGCATCGCGGGAATCTTCATGGCTGAAAAAGGAATAGAAATTATCGAAACCCGCCCAGGTGATGGCCGACATGCACATGGTGCAGGGTTCATGAGTCGATAGAAAGATCAGGTCTTTCGTATCAGGCTTTTCACCTAATTCATGGAAGCGTTTCAGCGTATGAACCTCGCCGTGCCAAAGCGGATTTTCCAGCTCGTTGTTGGTTTCGGCAATGACCAGCGAGAGGTCAGACTTGCGCAAAATGGCTGCGCCGAACACCTTGTTGCCGAGTGAGACGCCACGCGTGGTGAGCGGCAGTATATCGTTCTCGATGACGTGGAGCAGTCGAGATGCTATTGTCAGTTCAGTCAAGGTATTTTCCTGTCGTTAAGGGGCTGGCAGCCAAGTCGCATTCACGGCGAGAATCACGATAAAAGTATAGAGAATTGGTAGAAAATAGGTGGAATTACAACAGTGTGACGATTTCGCGTCGTCAGTCTCTTTTCCTCCAAATCTACGCTTGCCGAGAAATAAAAATCTACTGCAATATAGCAAGCGAATTTCTGTACCTTCAATATGGGAAACGGATCGGACATAGTATGAGCATGCTTCAAGACACCGCAGATAGAGCCGATCATCGGCTGACGACATTTCCTGCCTTTTTCAAGGTTGAAGGACGGTCTGTGGCGGTTTTTGGAAATGGCGATGAAGCCTTTGCGAAAGTTCGGCTTCTTCTCAATACCAGCGCTCAAATTTGTGCGTTCGCCGATGCACCGCAGGATGATTACGCCGCCTTGCTTGCGCAGGGAAAAGTAATCCATCATCCGGTCGGCTTCTCACCGGAACGCGTCGACGGCATGGTTCTCGTCTTTGCTGCAACAGGCGAAGAGGCGCTCGACCGGCAAATCGTGGATGCCGCCCGCGCGCGGTCTATTCCGGCAAACGCGGTCGATCAGCCTGGTTATTGTGATTTCTACACGCCGGGGCTCGTCGCTCGCGCGCCTCTGGCGGTCGCGATCTGCACGGAAGGGGCAGGACCTGTTTTGGGTCAGATGGTTCGCGCGCGGATCGATCAGATGCTTGCGCCATCGCTCGGTCGGTTGGCGCGGCTTGCGTTCGAGTATCGTGACGCGGCTGAGAAGGCTGTGCCCAAAGGCGCGCTTCGCCGTAATTTCTGGCGTCGGTTCTTTACCGGTAGCGTGGCAGATTCCGTTGCGCTGAATGACATCGATGCTGCCCACACTGCGGCTGCAAAACTTCTTCAATCGCTGGAGAGCCGCGAAGGCTATGTCTGGCTGGTGGGTGCCGGCCCTGGTGCCGAGGACTTGCTGACCTTGCGTGCGCAACGCGTTCTCATGCAGGCTGACGTCATCGTTTACGACGCGCTGGTGCCACAGGAGATCGTTGACATGGGCCGCCGTGACGCGGAGCGACTGTCCGTTGGCAAACGCAAAGGCTGTCATTCCAAGTCGCAGGAGGACATCAACAAGCTGCTGGTGTCGCTTGGACAAGAGGGCAAAAGAGTTGTCCGCCTGAAATCCGGTGATCCGCTGGTCTATGGCCGTGCAGCAGAGGAAATGTCCGCATTGCGGGAGGCGGGTATCGGTTATGAAATCGTACCCGGCATTACGTCTGCCTTTGCGGCGGCTGCGGATTTCGAATTGCCGCTAACGCTGCGAGGCGTGGCTTCGTCGCTCATCTTTACCACCGGCCATGATCTAGCCGGCGATATACTGCCGGATTGGGCAAGGCTTGCCGTGTCTGGCGCCACCATTGCCGTTTACATGGGCCGCTCAGTGGCAGCATCCGTCGCCACGCGCCTTATGAATGCTGGTCTCGATGAGAACACGACGGTTGCCGTCATTGAAAACGCCAGCCGATCCTATCGCCGCCTCATGCATGGCACATTGAAGGATTTACCTGATCTGGAGCATCGCAATGAGCTGACCGGTCCGGTCATGGTCATTATTGGTGATGCGGTTGCCGGTGCGAATTTCGAAAGATCCGAAGCCTTGTCCCTCGCGGATACGCATCAGGGTCTGAAACAGGAGTATGCAAATGGTTGACAAGGTTCTAACAGCCAACCGCCTTGGTGATGGCATCGCCGTTTGGCTGGACGCCAATGGTGAGTGGACCGAAGATCTCCAGTCGGCCCTCGTTGCCCGTCATGCAGAGGCTGAGGCCTCGCTGGAAGAAATCGGTAAGCGCGATTTTTCTGCCAATAAGGTGGTTGACGTGAACATCGTGGATGTGACCGAGGAGGCTGGTCGTCTATGGCCGACGCGCCTTCGTGAACGCATCCGTGCCGCAGGGCCGACCATTCAGTACGCCGCAGGTTTCAAGCCAGCCGACGCCGACTTTATCGCAGTCTGAGGAATACCATGTACCGCTATGACGAGTTCGACCATGCTTTCGTTCAAGGCCGCGTGGAGCAATTCCGCGATCAGGTAGCACGGCGCCTTTCCGGTGAGTTGGCGGAAGATGCCTTCAAGCCGTTGCGTTTGATGAATGGCGTTTATCTACAGCTCCACGCATACATGCTGCGCGTCGCAATCCCCTATGGCACCTTAAACGCCAAGCAAATGCGGATGCTGGCGCATATCGCACGCAAATATGACCGCGGTTATGGACATTTCACCACGCGTCAGAACATTCAATACAACTGGCCGCGTCTTGCCGACACGCCGGATATTCTGGCCGAGCTTGCAAGCGTCGAAATGCATGCCTTGCAGACATCCGGCAACTGCATTCGAAATGTCACTGCCGACCACTTCGCCGGCGCAGCTGAAGATGAGGTGGCCGACCCGCGGCCCTATGCGGAAATTCTGCGGCAATGGTCGTCCGTTCACCCGGAATTTTCGTTCCTGCCGCGCAAGTTCAAGATCGCAGTTACGGGTGCCGCCAAGGACCGCGCCGCCATTCAGGTCCACGACATCGGTCTGCATCTGAAAAAGAACGAAAAAGGTGAAATCGGCTTTGCCGTTTACGTCGGAGGCGGGCAGGGCAGAACACCGATGATCGCCAAGAAGATCAACGATTTTCTTCCGGAAGAAGATTTGCTGTCCTACACGACTGCTATCATGCGCGTGTATAACCTGCACGGTCGCCGCGATAACAAGTACAAGGCACGCATCAAGATACTCGTCCATGAGACGGGTGCCGAGGAACTGGCGCGTCAGGTGGACGCGGAATTCGCTCAGCTTAAAAACGGCGAACTGAAATTGCCGGATGCCGATATCGCCGCCATCACATCGTACTTCGCATCACCTGATCTCAAGGCGCGTCCTGAAGGTTGGGAGAGCATCGCCCGCTGGAAGAAGGCCGATCCGGATTTCGCCCGCTGGGTGGACCAGAACGTGCAGCCGCACCAAAACCCGGACTACGGCATGGTCACGGTATCGCTGAAGCCCATCGGTGGCATTCCGGGTGACGCATCCGACGAGCAAATGGATATCGTTGCCGATATCGCAGAAGAATACGCGCTGGACGAAATCCGTATCAGCCACGAGCAGAATATCATTTTGCCGCATGTGGCCCTGGCTGATCTGGAGCCGGTCTATCGTGCATTGCTCGGTGCTGGTCTTGCCACGGCAAATGCTGGCCTGATCACGGATATCATTGCCTGTCCCGGGCTAGATTACTGTGCGCTGGCCAATGCGCGCTCTATTCCTCTCTCGCAAGAAATTTCTACCCGCTTCGGATCGCCGGAACGTCAGGCGGAAATCGGTGAGCTGAAGATCAAGATTTCCGGCTGCATCAATGCCTGCGGCCACCATCATGTCGGCCACATCGGTCTGCTGGGTGTGGAAAAGAAGGGTGCCGAACTCTACCAGATCACGCTTGGTGGTTCGGGCGATGAGAACTCGTCCATTGGCGAGATTATCGGTCGTGGTTTCGAGCCGGAGAAGGTAACCGACGCGGTGGAAACCATCGTCGATACCTATCTCGGTTTGCGCCTGTCGAAGGAAGAGACGTTCCTTGAAGCCTATCGTCGTGTCGGTGCTCAGCCTTTCAAGGAAGCGCTCTATCCGGCAGCAGCCGCAGCCGCATAAGGAAACCGATCATGACAAAAATCTGGAACGAGAGCGGTTTCGTGGAAAACGATCCTTGGGTCATCGAGACCGAAGAGGTGAAGGCACAGGACGGACAGCAAGCCATCCTCGGCCTCGACGCCTTCATTGCGCGTGCCGAAGAGAGTAACGATGTCGGTCTTGGTGTTCTCGTTACGCCAGCGGATGACGTTGAGAAGTTGCGACCCTATATCGACCGTATCGCGCTCGTCGCGGTCAGCTTTCCGGCATTCAGCGATGGGCGTGGTTTCAGCCATGTGTCGCTGTTGCGCTCACGTCTCAACTACCAGGGAGAGGTGAGGGCGGTGGGTGATGTGCTGATCGACCAGGTGCCGTTGATGCTGCGCACAGGGTTCACCAGCTTTGCGGTGACGAATGAAACCGCAATCCGGCGTCTGTCTGAAAACCGTTTGCCGGGCATCGATGTCTATTACCAGCCGACCGCGAAACCTGCTGCGGATGGACCGGGCTATAGCTGGCGGCGCCGTGCAGCCAATTGAGGCCCTGTCGAGAAATATGAGTTTTTGATACATATTTCTACGCGCATAGCACCAATGACATTCCGATACCTTCAAAAGTCGGGGCAAATGGTATATTGCCCCACCTGAAAATGTCGCACATCATGTGAAATGGACGGATAGAGAATGAACGCTCCAGCCAAGACGGAAGAATTTGCGGTGAAAATCCCTGACGGCGTCTATGCCGAAACAGTGCTGTCTGTCGAACACTATACGGACCATCTGTTTCGCTTTCGTATGACGCGTCCTGCAGGCTTCCGTTTCCGTTCCGGCGAGTTCGCGATGATCGGCTTGATGGTTGGCGGCAAGCCGGTCTACCGTGCCTATTCCATCGCCAGCCCGGCATGGGATGAGGAGCTCGAGTTCTTCTCCATCAAGGTACCCGATGGCCCGCTCACGTCGCATCTTCAGGCCATCAAGCCCGGTGACACGGTGTTGATGCGCAAGAAGCCGACAGGCACGCTGGTGCTGGATGCGCTCACCCCCGGCAAGCGCCTCTACATGTTTTCGACTGGAACCGGCGTTGCGCCTTTCGCGAGCCTAATCCGCGATCCGGAAACATACGAAAAGTTCGAGGAAGTCATTCTCACCCACACCTGCCGCGATATCGCAGAACTGAAATACGGCTTCGATCTGGTCGAGGAAATCAAGAACCACGAGTTCCTGAGTGAAGTCGTTGGTGAGAAGCTGAAGCATTATGCCACCGTGACCCGTGAAGATTATGCCTTCACCGGACGCATCACCGACCTGATCGAAAACGGCAAGATGTTTTCAGATCTCGGTGTACCGGCACTTGATCCAGAAGTGGATCGCGGCATGATCTGCGGATCGACTGCGATGCTGAAAGACACGAAGGTTCTGCTTGAAAAGGCGGGATTGACCGAAGGCGCGAACAACAAGCCTGCGGAGTTTGTTATCGAACGCGCCTTTGTCGGCTGATACCTACCCATGAATGTAAAAAGGAGGCCAACTGGCCTCCTTTTTTATTGTCAGGTTCCGTCTGTTTCCTGTCTTGGCGCGATGTCGTGACGGAAAAGGATGAACAGGACGATGGCAATGGCTGCGATACCGCCGCCGACGATATGTGAAAGCGCATAACCGCCCTGCGTTGTCAGCCAACCCGCCACGCCGTTGCTGAGAGACGCACCGATACCTTGAACGGTCATCACGCTAGCAAGGCCCACGTTGAAACGGCCGGTTCCCTTGAGTATCCGTTCCACCGCGACTGGCGTGGCGATGCCGAGCAGACCAGCGCCGATACCATCCAGCAACTGCACGGGATAGATCACCCAGAACTGATCGAACGACGCGGCGAGGAGGCCACGGATTGGCAGGGCCAAAAGCGCGATTATAAAGACCGCTGAAAGCCCAAACCGGCGAATGAGCCAGGGCGCAGCAGCGGCTACGAAGATCATCGCAAATTGCGCCACGCCGGTGATGATAGCCGTGGTGCGAAAAGGCGTGTTCAGTTCTATCGCAAAGTTCTGAGCAATCAGGCGGCCCATAGGTGCATTGCCGAAGTGGAAAATCAGCAGGATGATGGACAGGAAAATCAAGCCCTTTTCCTTGAAGAGAACCTTCACGCCGGACGGGCCAGGCTCGCCTTTATCTTCGTCAAGCCCACGCGCCACCTTGTGGTCGATGCGCTTGGGATCGATCGCGGCGATTGCCGCCAGCGCTCCAAGCGCGGTGACGACCATCAGGCCGATAACACCGGAAACGCCGAAAGCTGTTACCGCAACATAGGTGGCGAAAAGCGAGACGAAATTGCCGCCATGGTTCCAGAATTCGTTGCGCGAAATCTGGTGCGAGAACAGTCGTTCGCCAACGAGCCCGAGTGTCAGGCCAGCAAGTGCGGGTCCAACAACGGCACCGACGACTGCCGTCATGATCTGGCCGGTCCAGACAACAGCTTCGTTGGTGAACATCAACGTAATGAGTGCGCCAATCGTGACCAGTACGACAGGCACCGCAATCAGCGTTCGTTTCCAGGTCGAGCCATCCACCAGTGCTCCGCAAAGCGGCGTAGCGGCCAGCCCTACGAGACCGCCGACCGTGGCGATGACGCCCAGTTGCATGGCCGACCAGCCATTGGTGGCGAGGAATGCATCCAGAAACGGGCCTAGTCCGTCACGTGCATCCGCAAGAAAGAAATTGAGAATGGCGAGTGCAAAAAGCGAGGGGTCGGATATGCCGCTCCCCGGGGTTTTCCCGAGAGAGTGACCGCTGGCATCGATAGGCGCTGTAAGCGTTGTCATGGAAAGCTCTCCGGGACGGTGGGTGAAGCTGGCGAGAAACGCGCCGACTCGGTTTAGGTTGCTTTAGCTCATAACAATCTGCGTAGAGGAACAATTGGCGAGGCGGGGCGTTCGGTTTCCAAACACAAGGAAAACGCGAATGACATGCAAACTGATTTCTATCGTAGCACTCGCGACGGCACTGGTGGCACCGCCGGCCATGGCCGATGAAAGCCAATTCCTTTCCTCGCTGAAAGGCAGCTGGAAGGGTTCTGGTACCGTTACGACCAAGATCGGCTCCAAGCCCATCAACGTCAACTGCACCTTCGACTCAACCACGTCAGGTGCCTCATTGCGTATGAACGGAACATGCCGCGGACTGCTCGTTATCCGCCGCGCCATATCCGCCGATTTGAATGCTTCCGGTACGCGCTACCGTGGCAATTATGTAGGACCATCCGGAATACCTTCGGCACTCGCAGGCAGCCGCAGCGGTAACTCCATCAACCTCGCTATTACATGGAAGCGCGTCATCAATGGCGACAAGGCAGCAGCCATGACCATTACAAAGGTGGGCAACAATGGCTTGCGTCTGCGCACGACCGACAAGGATGGCGCAGGCGGCCCGACGGTGGTGACTGCCGACATTCAGTTGACGCGGTAATCAAACGCTCGTTTATTTAAAATGAAAAGGCCCGGATCGCTCCGGGCCTTTTTAACTTCTTACTCCGCAGCTTCCGCATATTCGCTCATCGGCGGGCAAGTGCAGATGAGGTTGCGGTCGCCATAGACGTTGTCGACGCGGTTGACCGGGGACCAATATTTGTCCACGCGGAACGCGCCGGGTGGGTAGCAGGCCTGTTCGCGGGAGTAGGGACGATCCCAGTTTCCAACGAGGTCTTCCACCGTGTGGGGCGCGTTCTTCAGCGGGTTGTTGGTCTTGTCGGATCGACCTTCCTCGATATCGCGGGCTTCCTGACGGATGGCCAGCATCGCGTCGCAGAAGCGGTCGAGTTCGGCCTTCGGCTCGGACTCCGTCGGCTCGATCATCAGCGTACCGGCAACTGGCCAGCTCATGGTCGGGGCGTGGAAGCCGCAGTCGATCAAACGCTTGGCCACATCGTCCACCGTCACGCCGCAGCTCTCATTGAGCGGGCGGGTGTCGATGATGCACTCATGCGCCACGCGTCCGGCTTCGGACTTGTAGAGCACGTCGTAAGCGCCCTTCAGCCTTGCCGCGATATAGTTGGCGTTGAGGATCGCGACCTTGGTTGCCTGCGTCAGGCCTTCGCCACCCATCATGAGGCAGTAGCTCCAGGAGATCGGCAGGATCGATGGCGAGCCGAAAGGGGCTGCCGAAACCGCGCCTGTGCGTCCGTCGCTGGCCGGGTGACCGGGCAGGTAAGGGGCAAGATGCGCCTTGACGCCAATCGGGCCCATGCCGGGACCGCCGCCGCCATGCGGAATGCAGAAGGTCTTGTGCAGGTTGAGGTGCGAAACGTCTGAACCGATATCGCCGGGGCGGGAAAGACCGACCATGGCGTTCATGTTGGCACCGTCAAGATAGACCTGACCACCATGTTCGTGGGTGATGTCACAAATCTCGCGAACGGTCTCCTCAAATACGCCGTGGGTCGACGGGTAGGTGATCATGCAGCACGAGAGGTTTTCGGCATATTGTGTTGCTTTTGCACGGAAATCTTCGATATCGATATCGCCGTTTTCTCTCACCTTCACCGGCACCACGCGCATGCCGACCATCTGCGCGGAGGCAGGGTTGGTGCCGTGTGCAGAGGTTGGAATGAGGCAGACATCGCGGTGTGCGTCGCCGCGTGCGAGGTGATAATTGCGGATGGTCAGCAGGCCCGCATATTCGCCCTGCGCACCGGAATTCGGCTGCATGGAGAAGGCGTCGTAGCCGGTGACCTGACACAGCTTCGTAGAGAGATCGTCGATCATCTCCTTGTAGCCCAGCGCCTGATCGGCTGGCACGAAGGGGTGAATGTCGGAGAATTCCGGCCATGTGATCGGCAGCATTTCGGCTGTCGCATTCAGCTTCATGGTGCAGGAACCGAGCGGGATCATCGAACGGTCGAGCGCCAGATCGCGGTCCGACAAGCGGCGGATGTAGCGGGTCATCTCGCTTTCAGCGCGGTTCATGTGGAATATCGGGTGCGTCATGTATTGCGTTGTGCGCAATAGGTTTTTGGGCAATCGATAGTCCGGTTCGAAGTCCGAAATCGAGAAGTTGCCACCGAAGGCACGCCAGACGGATTCCAGCGTTGCCGGGCGCGTGCGTTCGTCAAGGCTCATGCCGATCTTGGTGGAGCCGACCTTGCGCAGGTTGACGCCTTCGGCAACGGCGGCGCGCAGGATCAGCGCCTGCATGTGGCCGACATCGACGGTGATGGTGTCGAAGAAGGTTTCGGGCTCGATGACGAAGCCAAGCTTCTCCAGACCCTTTGCCATCAGCACGGCCTTCTGGTGGGTCTGCTGGGCGATGGCCTTGATGCCCTGCGGGCCGTGGAACACACCGTACATGGAGGCCATGACGGCCAGCAGCACCTGTGCGGTGCAGATGTTGGACGTCGCCTTTTCACGGCGAATGTGCTGCTCACGGGTCTGGAGCGACAGGCGGTAGGCTCGGTTGCCGCGTGCGTCGACCGATACGCCCACGAGACGGCCTGGCATGGAACGCTTGATTGCATCCTTGACG
Source organism: Agrobacterium sp. DSM 25558 (assembly GCF_900100825.1). Classification (NCBI taxonomy): domain Bacteria; kingdom Pseudomonadati; phylum Pseudomonadota; class Alphaproteobacteria; order Hyphomicrobiales; family Rhizobiaceae; genus Agrobacterium; species Agrobacterium sp. DSM 25558. The sequence continues at coordinate 135,641 of NZ_FMUD01000001.1, forward strand.
GCCATGAAGGCTGCGTGTGGGCCGCCGTAACCGACTGGAACACCGAAACGCTGTGACGAGCCAATGGCGATGTCCGCGCTCATTTCGCCGGGTGATTTCAGAAGCGTCAGCGCCAGCAGGTCAGTCGCGACAGCCGCAATCGCACCAGTCTGGTGCAGACGAGAAATCAGGCCGGTGAAATCATTCACATGGCCGTGCGTGCCGGGATACTGGAACAGCGCACCGAAGACGTCGACGGGATCGAGATCGGTGAAGGGATTGCCGACGATGACATTCCAGCCGAGCGGTGCTGCACGGGTTTCGATCAGCGCGATGGTCTGCGGATGGCAGTTGGCATCCACGAAGAAGGCGGTCGCCTTGGACTTTGCCACGCGCTGGCACATAGCCATGGCTTCGGCAGCAGCCGTTGCTTCATCCAACAGCGAGGCATTGGCGACATCAAGACCGGTCAGATCGGAAATCATGGTCTGGAAGTTTAGCAGCGCTTCCAGACGACCCTGCGATATCTCAGGCTGATAGGGCGTGTAGGCCGTGTACCAGGCCGGGTTTTCCAGAATGTTGCGCTGAATGACCGGCGGCGTGATGGTGCCGTAATAGCCCTGACCGATCAGCGAGGTCAGAACCTTGTTCTTGTTGGCGGTTTCGCGAAGACGGTCCAGCGCTTCGCGCTCCGTCAGTGCTGCGCCCCAGGCGAGCGGCGCCTTCTGGCGAATGGAGGAGGGCACAGTCGCGTCGATGAGAGCGTCGAGGCTGTTGTAACCGATCACCTTCAGCATATCCGTCATTTCAGACGGCGACGGCCCGATATGACGCCGATTGGCAAAGTCATAGGGCTGATAGTCGGTGAAATGGAACTCTGTGGGAGTCGTCATTACGCAATAAGCTCCTTATAGGCCGCTTCATCCAGCAGCGCATCGGCGTCGGACGCGTTGGAAAGCTTGAGCTTGAAGAACCAGCCGGCACCCTGCGGATCGGAGTTGACCAGCGATGGGTCGTCCACGATGGCCTGGTTGATTTCGATGATCTCGCCATCCAGCGGACAATAGACGTCGGAAGCAGCCTTTACGCTCTCAACCGTTGCAGCATCGCCATCCTTGGAGAAGGTCGCGCCGACTTCCGGTAGTTCCACGAACACCAGATCACCCAGCTGCTCGGCAGCGTGCGTTGTGATGCCGACGGTGGCGACATCGCCTTCAATCTTCAGCCACTCGTGTTCTTGAGTAAATTTCAGCATTGGTCTCTCCGGAAATTAGCGTTTGTAAGTGGGAGTGATAAAGGGCAGGGCGGCAACGGCGACAGGCAGATACTTGCCGCGGACTTCCGCGAAAATGGCGGTGCCCGGCGTTGAGAATTCTTTCGGCACGTAACCCATGGCGACCGGGCCTTCGACAGTCGGACCAAACCCACCGGACGTGACTTCGCCGATCTCGGTTTTACCTTCGGCATCGGCAAAAAGCTTGGCGTGGCCGCGCACAGGTGCCTTGCCTTCCGGCTTCAGGCCAACGCGACGGCGGGCGGTTCCGTTGGAAAGCTCACCCAGAATGCGCTGCGCACCCGGGAAGCCACCTTCGCGATCGCCACCGGTGCGGCGCGCTTTCTGAATGGCCCACTCAAGCGAGGCTTCGATGGGAGAGGTCGTGGTGTCGATGTCGTTGCCATAGAGGCAAAGGCCAGCCTCGAGACGGAGGCTGTCGCGTGCGCCGAGGCCGATGGCTTCGCAATCGGGATGTTCCAGCAACGCCTTTGCAACAAACTCGGCCTTGTCTGATGGAACGGAAATTTCAAAACCGTCTTCGCCGGAATATCCTGATCGCGAGACGATGCAGGGCACGTCAAGCAGCGGGATTTCCCGCACATCCATGAATTTCATGGCCGAAACGCCAGCCCAGAGTTCCGCCAAAACGGCCTCGGCGCGTGGTCCCTGAAGAGCGATGAGAGCGCGGTCTTCGAGCAGCGTCACAACGCAGCTATCGGATAGATGCGCCTGCATATGAGCGAGATCGGCGTCCTTGCAGGCGGCGTTGACGACGACGAAGAGGTGATCACCGCGATTAGTGATCATCAGGTCATCCAGAATGCTACCATTCTCATCGGTGAAGAAGCCGTAGCGCTGACGGCCTTCCTTCAGGCCGAGGATATCGACAGGGACGAGCTTTTCGAGAGCGAGCGCCGCGTCTTCGACCTTACCGGACTTCGCCTTCACGAGGACCTGACCCATATGGGAAACGTCGAACAAGCCAGCAGACGTGCGGGCGTGCAAATGCTCCTTCATCACTCCCGAAGGGTATTGCACCGGCATGTCGTAGCCTGCGAACGGTACCATGCGGGCACCAAGGGACACGTGCAGAGAATGAAGTGGGGTGACTTGTAACTCGGCTGTATCGGCCAAGGACGCCTCCAGGGTTACGCGATGTCGCGCGGGCTCGTGTCATGACACTGTTTAAAAGTGTCGGGTTCAAGAGCCCCCTCTGTCCTTGTCGCCTGAGATTGTTATCCCTTCGGCGAGCCGTCCTTAATACAGGGTGGCTTCTCTCCAGAGTTCCGTCCTCGTCCGCTGGTCCTTTTGCCTGAGAGTTTCCGGGGCGGTTGCTCCTTCGGCCCCGCCGTGAGGCGGTGTCTCCCAGCGGGATGCACGTTCATTATCTGCTAAGCCAGTTTCTTGGCAAGGACCAAATGACGCAGTCAAACAGTTTTTTGTTCAGCCTGCGCCATTGTTGGATTTGGATGAACTTCTCCGAAGCGGCGGACGTGTGAAGTCCTTCATCCGTCTTTCTTTTCGGGCAGCTTCTTGTGTTTGGTCGACGCCATATCCTCAAGTTCTTTTTCCGTCATAGACTTAGCCATGGTTTTTGAAGCGCCTTGTAAACGTGACTTCGGCATGTCGCCACGTTTTGCGGCCAGCGCTGCACCGGCGGCTTTCTGTTGTGCTTTGGATTTTGCGGGCATGGATTTGTCTCCTCACTGTCTTTGACTGAGGAAAGAACGTGGCTTTGATTGCAGCGGTTCCGCTCGCCTGCAATTCCACTTTGATTTACGGCAAAAACCGGGATATCGCTTCGTGTCATGAGAGTTTCCATGAGCAAGCAAAGCATATCAGCCACAAGCCTCGTGCGCATCTTCTGTGCCACGCTGATGCTGTCGCTTGGTTTCGCTCATAAGCCGATGGCAGCGGTCGCGGCACCTTCCATGGCTCTCGAAGAGGCCTATCGCCTTCCGGATGGAAGTTTTGCCGAGATTTGCGAGGGACATGCGGGTGTCGAAGCAACGACACACGGGAAGGGCAAGACTGACCACTCCGGCATGCCATCGCTGTTTTGCGAAGCCTGCCTTCTCGCGTCATCGATTCTCCTGCCCACCCCGGATATGAACTCGTGGATGAGGGCGTATTTTGCCTGGCTGGATAATCGGCCAGCCCTCTACGTCTCAATCGCCCATCACGTCGACGATCAGCCCGCCAAAGCGCGTGCGCCACCCATCACTCTTTGATCCCTGAACCGTATAATGACCAAAAAACGCGACTGGCGATGCTTGAAGAGCACCAGTCGAAAGGATCAAAAAATGAATATTCGTAACGTCACACTCTGCGCCACTCTGCTGGCATCCGTTTCCACCTCACCGGCCTTTGCCCATACCAGCTTCGTCAACCCGACCGCCGAGCAGGAAAGCACCATCGTCGCTGCCCTTCAGGTGCCGCATGGCTGCGATGGCGGCCTTGCTACGACCGAAGTACGCATACAATTGCCGGAAGGTTTCATTTCCGCAAAGCCACAGCCGAAAGCCGGTTGGGACATCGAGATCATCAAGGATGATTACAAGAAGACCTATATGAACCACGGCACGGAAGTAAAAAGCGGGCCGATTGAGATTCGCTGGACGGGCGGCGATCTGCCGGATGCCTATTACGATACGTTCAACGTGCAGGGCAAAATTTCAGGCGTGGATGCCGGTACCGACTTGCCATTCAAGGTCAACCAGGTTTGTGGAGACAAGGGCACGGCCAAGTGGGATGAGATTGCCGCTAAGGGGCAGGACGCGCATTCGCTGAAGAACCCGGCACCAACGATCAAGATCGTTGCGAAACAAGCAACGGGCGAGGGTCAGGAACATGATCACGCCGCCCACAATCACGGTGCGGGTGAGCATGCCGCAGATGTCGTGAAATCGGGAGACCTCGAGCTTTCGGGCGCTGTTGCCAAGGCCATGCTGCCTGGACAACCCGTCGGGGGTGGTTTCGTTACGATCAAGAATGACGGCTCGTCAGATGATAGGTTGATATCGGTAGAGACGCCGATTGCCGGTCGTTCTGAAATTCACGAGATGGCCATGGTCAATGACGTGATGAAAATGCGCAAGCTGAATGAAGGCATCGTCATTCCCGCTGGCAAGACTGTGGAGCTTACGCCGGGTGGTCTGCACTTCATGTTCTTCAATGTGAAGAAGCCCTTTGCCGAAGGCGACAAGGTTCCTGCTACGCTGACCTTTGAGAAGGCTGGCAAAGTGGATGTCGTGATCGAGGTCGGATCGGCCAAGGGTGGGGATCAGACACATAATCATAACTAAAAAAAGAGACTGCCGGATCATGTCCTGATCCGGCAGTCATTGACCGAAATCAGTTTTATTTCGTGACCGTGAGTTTGGCCTGCATTCCAGCCGCGTAATGGCCTTTGATGTTGCAGAACAGAAGATAGCTACCTGGGGTGAGCTTGGCTTTCAGTGTTCCGTTCTTTCCGGGTTTCAAATCCGAAACCTCGCCGAGGCTTTTTAGCTTCTTCTCATCGACGCGGTTCTTAGCCGCATCAACCAGAATCGTCTCGTCAGCAGTCTTCAGTTTCACGAGAACCATTTCATGCTCTTCCGACATGGCATCGTTGTGCACGATGAATGTCGCGCTGCCAGCCTTCACGGTTGGTTTGTCGATGACCAGCGTCATCGGCTGTCCAGCCTCGCCGTTTTCGGTGACTTTGATTGTCGTTGCCGCAAAGGCGGGCGCCGCTATAACCAAGGCAGCTGTCACGGCGAGTATAGGTGTCGAAGCGATTTTCATAAGGTGGCTCCCGATTAACATCGATTGGAAGCCTTTACCCACTCGCTGACACCAGACTGAACGCTAAGGATCAGACGCACCTGAGAGCTCTACTCAGACGCGGTCTTGTTTTCCTCATAGGCTTCTATGACCTCTTCGAGAGTAGCCTGCGGATTTTGATGCTTTCCGGCAGTCAGAAAATGAAGCGACAGCGCTGGCTGTCCCACCACAGCCGCCATTGCATTTATCTGAGTTTCTTCACTGCGTCCGGTCTTGCGCGCAAGCTCGCGCACCGCTTGCTCGACCTCTGTTTTTCTGGAGGGGCGCTGTACGGACTTGATGCTATCTGAGACATAACCGGCGGTGGTCGCCGAAACTGTCAAAACTTGCACCATACCATCACCCTCCTATGCCTGAATTGAACCAAGCTATCACCGGCGAATGTATTCCCAATTAAATCCAGTGGTTGTATTTGAATGAAGTTTTAACAGCTTCGAAAATACATTTTTTACCAATGCCCAGGCGTTCTGGAATTCCGCTTTGCGTCTCTTTGTCGTAGAGAAAAGCATATCAACCGGAGGACGCTCATGCTGAATATCGCGCTTGTTGCCATAGGCGGTGCAATCGGCTCGATTGCGCGGTATCTTGTCGGTGTTTGGAGCGTCCGGTTTGCTGGTCCCAATTTTCCCTTGGGTACGTTGACCGTCAACGTTGTCGGCGCCTTTCTGATTGGCCTTACGGTAGAGGTCATTGCGCGTCGGTTCGATGCCTCTTCGGAAATGCGGGTCTTCCTCGTGACCGGGGTCATTGGCGGTTTCACCACATGGTCTTCCTTCACGCTTGACGCGGTGGTGCTGTTCGAGCGCGGAGAAATCGGACTTTCGGCGCTTTATCTCGGCGCAAGTCTTCTCGTTTCTTTCGCCGCGATCTTCGCCGGGCTGGCCTTGGGCCGCGCTTTGTTCTAAAGGCAACGGAAAATACCGCACGCTGATGATGCGGAGTTGAGAAAAGAAAGACTGGAATTGCCATGGCAGGTATCGAGCACATCAAGGTCGAGGCCGAAGAAGGCGGGATGCGTCTCGATCGCTGGTTCAAGATTCACTATCCGGGCCTCGGCTTCGGACCGCTGCAAAAGCTTATGCGGTCCGGGCAGGTTCGTGTCGATGGCGGCCGGGTAAAAACCGATGCGCGCGTCGAAGCTGGGCAGATGGTTCGGGTGCCGCCGCTCGATGTCGATTCAAAGGTCAAGGGCGGGCCGATCAGCTCGACCGACCTCAAGAACTCCGACGATGTCGATCTGTTGAAGCGCATGCTGCTGCATGAAGACGACAAGGTTTTCGTTTTCAACAAGCCCGCCGGCATTGCCGTGCAGGGCGGCTCCGGCATCAACCGCCATATCGATGGTCTGCTGGAAGCATGGACGAGCTCCAAGGGTGAAAAGCCGCGCCTTGTTCACCGTATCGACCGCGACACATCTGGCGTTCTCGTCGTTGCCCGCACCAGAGGCGCCGCGCAAAAGCTGACGGCTGCCTTTCGCGAACGCGACACCAAGAAGACCTATTGGTCTCTGGTAAAAGGCGTTCCGCGCAAGCACCAGGACAAGCTGTCGACATGGCTCGTCAAGGAACAGACACCGGATGGCGACCGCATGCGCATTGCCAAACATGGTGAGGAGGGTGCCGACCACGCCGTGTCCTATTACCGCGTCATCGATACCGCTGCGCAGAACTTGGCATGGCTGGAAATGGAGCCCTATACCGGTCGTACGCACCAGCTGCGCGTCCACGCTCTGCATATGGGCCACCCGATTATCGGCGACCCGAAATATTACGTCGAGGATAGCAACTGGGATTTCCCGGGCGGCGTCCAGAAACGCCTGCATCTGCATGCGCGCAAGATTGACATTCCGCATCCGTCCGGCGGGCGCCTGCGCGTAACGGCGCCTTTGCCACCACACATGGTGCAGACATGGAATCTGCTCGGCCTCGATGTGGCAGACGGCGATAGAGACGACGAATGAAGCTCGTACTATTCGACTGCGACGGCACGCTGGTGGACAGCGTCGGCCTCATTCATGAGGTGATGGCGCGCACCTTCGTCCATTTTGGTTATGACCGACCGGACGTATCGCTGACCAAGTCGATCATCGGCCTGACGCTCGACATCGCTATTGCCCGCATGCAGGGCAAGCCGCATGTGGACGATGAAGCTGTGGCGATGACGTTGCACTACAAGTCCATATATGCGCAAACTCGCGCAGAGGCCGGTTTTCAGGAACCCGTTTTCGATGGTATCACCGCCATGATCGAGACACTGGCAAAACGCGAAAATCTGTTGATGGGTGCAGTAACCGGAAAATCCCGTCGCGGCCTTGATCTCATCATGGATACACACGGGTTCCGCCAGCATTTCATCGTATCACGTACGGCCGATGATTGCCCCTCCAAGCCGCATCCGGCCATGGTGACGGAATGTTGCAGCCAGACCGGCATTGTCCCGGCCGATACTATTGTCATCGGCGATGCGATTTACGATATGCAAATGGCAAAGGCTGCTGGTGCCAAAGCTATCGGCGTTGCCTGGGGCTACGCTTCCGTCGACGATCTTTGGAAAGCCGGTGCCGATGCCATCGTTGAGCATCCGAGTGAAATTCCCGGTCACATTCCGGGCTGATAAGGACATATCATGCGTGACCTGTTGAATGATCTGACCGAAGGTCTCAGCCACCCAGATCCCATTCGTCGTTCGCAAATCCAGATGCAGAAACCTTTGCCGAAGCGTTTCTACAAGGATGTGACCGTGGGTGAGACGGAGGAGGGCTCCTTCAACATCCTTCTCGACGGTAAACCCCTACGCACACCCGCAAAGAGCCCACTGACGGTACCGACACGAGCGCTGGCACAGTTGTTGCGCGACGAGTGGGATGCGCAGACCGAGGTAATCGATCCCACACTCATGCCGGTGTCGCGCCATATCAACACGGCAATCGATGGCATTGCCGCCGATACGCAGGCAGTGTTCGAGGACATCCTTCGTTTTTCGTCCACCGATCTTCTGTGTTACCGGGCAGGGGAGCCTGAAGCATTCGTGGCGCGTCAATCCGAACATTGGGATCCGATCATAGACTGGGCGACATATTCGCTGGGCGCAAGGTTCATTCTTGTTGAAGGTGTCATGCATCAGGAGCAGCCGCGTGAAGCCATTGCCGCCTTTGCCGTGACACTGAGGAAATACGATACGGCGATTGAACTTGCGGCTCTGCACACAATGACGACGCTGACTGGCTCGGCTATTCTGGCGCTTGCACTGGCAGAAGGCGAACGTTCTCTGGAGGAGGTCTGGGCTCTGGCACACCTAGACGAGGACTGGACCGCCGAGCAGTGGGGTGAAGACGAGGACGCGCAGATAAGACGCGCCAAAAGGCTGGTGGAAATGCGCGCAGCCACGGACGTGTTGGCGGCTGCCAGAGCGGATAAAGCCTGACGCTTAACGATTTTCTAACCGTAAATGGGGACTATGGGCGCACATCCTAACGTAAGGGGAGGCGTCTATCTTGCACCGATCGCTGAAGCGCCTTGGCATCGTCCTGCTGGCGTCCCTCATGCTCATGTCATTCAGGCTGGAGCCTGAAATGAGCGAGGGCGAGCGGTTGATGTATGACGTGCGCGGCGCATTCGTAGCAGCAAAGCCGGACGTTCCCGCCGAATTGATGCAGTCGGTCCAATATCATATTTCGAATGCGATCGCGTCCACGAAGCGTGACAAAAACCGCCCACGCGTCGTCCTGACGATCCGTCTCCTCTCCGTCACCACGGGAACATTCATGTTCGGTGAGCGTGCCTCGGCCCGCGTTGTCGTGCGGGCCGCGGCGGTGCAAACGGGCGAGGTGGTGGCAGAAACGAAATTCATGGCCACCATTGTCGGTATCGACAAAGCTGCCATCGATGAAGAACTCGCTTATGGTATTTCAGAGCGTGTCATTGCTGAGTTCCGTCTGAACCGTCCTGCCACCTTGGCAACCGCTTTGTCTTCCGGTCGTTTTTAGGCTAGCTGAGCGTCAGCCGAGCCGCTCCGCATGCCATTTCAGGTGATCATCCATGAAGGTCGAGATGAAATAATAGGAGTGGTCGTAACGCTCGTGCATCCGCAGCGTCAGCGCAATATCCGTTCCCTTGACCGCGTCCCCGAAGAGCCACGGGCGCAGGCCATTTTCGAGGAAATTGTCGGCCTTTCCCTGATCAATCAGGAATTCCGGAAAGCGCGCACCGTCTTCCACCAGCGCGCAAGCATCGTATTGGCGCCACGCGGCCTTGTCTTCACCCAGATATTTTTCGAAGGCGGGCTCCGACCAGTCGGCGGAGGAGGGGGCGACGATGGGGGCGAAGGCTGAGCAGCTTTTGAAGCGATCCGGGTTCTTCAGCGCAATCGTCATGGCGCCGTGGCCACCCATGGAATGGCCGAAAATACCCTGACGGCTCATATCAACCCGGAACTGTTCCGCGATCAGCGCCGGCAGTTCCTCGGTGATGTAGCTGTACATCTGATAATGCTCGGCCCAAGGCTCTTGCGTTGCATCGAGGTAGAAGCCGGCGCCCTTGCCCATCTGCCAGTTGGTCAGCTCATCAGCGACATCGTTGCCGCGCGGGCTGGTATCGGGGCAAACCACAATCAAGCCGAGCTCCGACGCCATACGGCGATATTCGCCCTTGTCCATGACATTGGCATGGGTGCAGGTCAGGCCAGAGAGATACCACAGAACCGGGCAGGGCTCTTGTATCGCTTTTGGGGGCACGTAGACGGCAAATGTCATCTCGCAATTGGTGACGCTTGAATCATGCGCAAAAACGCCCTGCATGCCGCCAAAGGCGGAGTTTTGAGAGATGATTTTCATGGAGCTATTCCTTGTATGAAGACACGTTCAGCCCGCCAGCGAGACAGCGGCGTTGACGGCCGCAGCGACGAGAACGGTGTTGAAGAAGAACGAGACAATGGAGTGCAGAAGCACGACTTTGCGCATCGATGTCGTGGTGACGGCGACGTCTGATGTCTGTGCCGTCATGCCGATGACGACCGAAAAATAGAGAAATTCGTAAATCCCCGGCTCGTTGGTATCGGGGAAATCCATGCCACCGCGCGGTTGCTTTTTCTCATGAGCTCTAGATGGCCGCCAGAACAGATGAGCGTAATGAAGCGCCGTCATCGTATGGATGGTCAGCCAGCCGAACAAGACCGATAAAAACGCGAGCGTAAGCGACCACGCGGTTTCGCCAGCCGTGTGATTGAGCGCAATGAACAGTGATGCGACGGAAACACCCACCGCCAGAAAGGTTATGGCGATGATTGCGATCGCCGGCAGATCGTCGCTGTCGGCATGCGCTTTCATATGCGCCGCGGTGAGGCGAGGGAGGTGAAAACAAATGATCCCGAGATAGGTCAAAAAGAAAGCGATAGCCGCGCCTTCGACCGCCAGAGACGGTATGGCGACCAGCAGCCCCACCAACACCAGCGCGCTGAGCGCAACAGCGATCAGAAAGGGCCGATGCCTCGAATAATTGCTAACCTTCTGCTGCGGTGTTTTCATCGATGTTCTCCAAATCGACCTATTTCTTGACCCGACGACACATGCGGTCAAGCGTTTCCAGAAACTGGGATCGATCACGGGGCGAGAACGCGGCGTTGTAGCCCTTGCTCTCACCCGTTTCCCGCAGATGCGCGCCAAGATCACGCATCGCCGTTGCCATGCCGATATTGCTTTTATCAAAAGTCCGGCCAGTCGGCCCTGTGACCTGCGCACCATTGGCGACGCAACGCCCCGCTAAAGGCACGTCGGCGGTAATGACGATATCGTCCTCGCCTGCATGTTCCGCAATCCAGTCGTCGGCGGCGTCGAAAGAGCTGGATACGATGACGTTCTTCACCATCGGATCGCGCGAAGGCCGCAGCCCGGAATTGGCAACAAACGTCACCTCAAGCCCATGCCTCTCAGCCACCTTCAAAATCTCCGGCTTCACTGGACACGCATCGGCATCAACATAAATCTGCGGCATCAACACTTCTTCTCAAACGAACTCAGACAGTCTTTTAGAAGCGCGGCCGCAATTTCCCAAGAGCTATTTGCGGGTTGCCGCTCATTCGAAAAGCAAGAGCACGAATATAGTAACGAACATGAGGGCAGCGACGATATAACTGGATTTCCAGGTTGGGAAAATCCATATGAAGCGGCTGGGAAACAAAAAGCGGTTCAACAGGAATGCTCCTGAATACATACCGGCTAAGAACAAGCTCGCTACGACGTCATGTGTCGTGATCATTCGGGCCTCTCATAGACATCAACCGTCAGCCGCTTGCACCGCCGAGGCGTCGCTACGCAAAGCCACTTCCGCCACCACAAGCGCGCTGATACCCGCAACGAAAAAGCCAACGGATATATATACGACCGTCCCATCATAAAGCCGACCGAAAGCAATGGCGAAGAGCGTCGAAACAAGGCTCGACCCCGAGGCGATGATGGATGCGCCGAAGCCGGCGATCTGTCCAAGAGATTGCATGGCCAAGGCATTCAGATTGCCGAACAGCAGGCCCATGGTGAAAAAGGTGATGAAGAGCATCACGAGGAAAGCGGGAAAAGGCAGGTGGTTTCCGTAAGCGATGGAGGCGATCATCATAACAAATGTTATGCTTGCCAGACCGATGAAAGCCCCACGCGCCATGGCCTCCATGCCGAAGCGCTGAACGAGCCTCGCATTTATGAAAAAGGCCAGCGCCATGGAGATGGCAAGCCCGGCGAAATAGAAGGGCAGGGTCTCTGCAACGCCATAGGCATCATAGAAGATGTCGGCAGCCGTGCTGAGATAGAGGAGTTGCGCGCCGAAGACGAGGCCGCTTGCCACAAACAGCAACGTGACGCGACGGTTGGAAAGGATGCGGATGCCATTGGCCACAAGCAGACGCGGGCGAAATGGAATGCGCCGGGCAGCAGGCAATGTTTCCGGATGCCGAATGGCCAGCCAAAGGCCAAGCGCGAGAGAAATCACCAGATAGGCGACGAAGACACTGCGCCATCCCGCAATGTAAATCAGTCCCTGCGCCAGCGCGGGCGCAATCATCGGCACCAGAATGAAGAGGGTGAACATGAAGGACATGACACGTGCCATGGCATTGCCTTCGAACTGATCGCGGATCATGGCACGCGTTGCGATCTTCGGGCCGGACACACCGATGCCCTGCAAAAATCGCCCGACAATGACCATCTCCAGCGAATTCGCCAGCATCGCGATGACGGTGCCACAGAGATAGATGCCGAGCCCGAACAGAAGCGCGCGTTTCCGCCCAATCGCATCGGATATCGGCCCCAGCATCAGCTCGCCAAACGCCATTCCGAAAATGAACAGCGAAATGACGTGTTGGGTAGAGAGTGGCGGTGGCGTACCCAGCTCAGCTCCAATCGCGCGCAAGCCGGGCAACAAGGCGTCGATGCTGAGCGAGGTCAAGGATGTCAGGAGTGCATAAAGGATAAGGCGTTCGCGAAACTGCATGGAAATGAAATGAGCCATTGTAGAAAAGGGATCAGAACAACTTATACGAAATGCGGAAGGCCACAATGGTTTGATATCATTGAAATTTCTGAATACTCAGCTTTATTGTGTTCAAGCTATCGAACGATCAGGAAAACATCGCCGATCTTGCGCCGAGGCTTCAGTACCAGTTTGATTTCGCCGCGTTCGGCACCATCGAAAATTTCAAATGACCGTTGGTTCTGCAAACTCAACTGCGATCGACCTGACACAAACGAGCAGTCCTCAGAACATTGAATAACCATCGTGCCAAGCTCGCCATCTTGCTGTTGATTGAGTGTGATGGAAAGTTTGATACGAGGCTCAGCACTGGAAATGACATCACACTCTTCATTCACCCGACACATGGCCGTTCCCAAAAATGGGTCAGCGGTGCCATCAAGCATGATTGCTGCCTGAACATGATGGCTCTCGGAATTTGCTGTCTGGGCAAAGGAGGGCGACGACGATCCTAAGGCGACCAGAAACACCAGTTGACTCAGGCGACAGCGGCTCATTCGTGGTGGTCCTCGGTCCATTTATGATGCCATCTGCGTCAACATGGCTGATGTTGCATGCGGCGATTACGATGTAGTGCTCTTCAAGATCGATAGCGCAACGTAATGGCTGGAAATATTCAAAATGTCAGATTGGGTAGATTGGTTTCCGATTGTCTTCTTTCCGCTGAAGATTCTCGTGTTGGGCACGGGCATGTTCTTCTCCATCAAGTGGCACTACGATCAGGGGAATAACAAGAAGTGATGAGACCAGTGGACTGTGGGCGTCTGACATCCGTTGGCATCGACACAGTCATGGGAGAAGGATATCGCATCTATCTTTCTCGACGGTGGTATTCCCGTGTCACAGCCACACACAAAGATCGCATAAGATATATTATGGAACTTTTATGGATTGGTATGCTGCAGAACTTGATCGGTCTAGAAAATTCATAATCCAATAGAATCAATATTCTCTACCGAAAACCTAAACCAACCTATATCTCTCCCGACGCCTCTCGACGTCTGATTTCCAACTCTTCGCTGTATCTTCTCAGCGTGTGGCTTTCCGTCAGCAGACCTATCGGTCGGTTTTCGATTTTGTCGTTCACCACTGCCAGTGCTTCGCTCTGTGTGGCGTCGAACAACGCTGCGGCCTGGCGTGCGTTCATGGTCGGCAAAAGCACATCGGTTTTATAGCGCAGATAGGTTTCGAGACTGATCGTTTTGGAATCGCGCTCCATGGGATCGGCGTAGATTTCCGGCACCAGGACCATGCCGGCGTAGCGGCTGTCGTCGTGGGTCATGATGACGCGTTGGGTTGAGCCGAGCGGGAATTTTTCCTTGAAGGCTGCAAGGCCGATGCTGACCGGTTCCTTGCGAATATCGGCGCGCATCATTTTGCCGACGGTCAGATCTCTAATCCACCCGATGTCATGGGCGCTGCGAATGCTTTCACCGCGCAAGTGAAAACGCCATGTGGCGAAGGAATAGCCGAACGTCGTTCGCACCACCAACGATGTCGTCATCACGGCTGCGAGAACCAGCACCGTTATCTGGAAGTCACCCGTGAGCTCCAGAGCCAGAAACGTCATGGTCAATGGACCGCCGATGATCGCCGCTGCGAAAGCGCTCATGCCGATCACGGCATAGACGATGGGCTGGGTATCGCCGTAGCCGATATAGGGCGCGCAGATCGCGAAGATCTTGCCCAGCAGCGATCCCATGAACAAGGACGCGAAGAACAGGCCGCCGCGAAAGCTGGAGCCGATGGAGATTGCGCTGGCTGCGGCTTTGAGAATGAAAATGCCCGCCAGTCCGGCAATCGTCATATTTGCATCGAGGTTGAGATGCAGCGCGCCGTGGCCGCTGGACAGCACCTGCGGCGAAATCAACGCCAAAACGCCGACTGCAACGCCGCCAATGGCAGGCCGTAGCCAGATGGGGATTCTGCTTTTCCGCGCCGTTTCCTCGATGAATGACACCGCCTGCATGAGGACGATGCCGACGCCAGCGCAAACGGCACCCAGAAAGATTGCCGGCACATAATCCGGTGGCGTGACTTCGCTGGAGCCGAATATGTCGATGCTGAGACCGTGCTGGGACAACAGCCCCGTGACGATGGTTGCGACCAGTGCGGAGACGATCAAAGGCGCGAGCGTGACGATCGTATAGGTGCCGATGATGAGTTCGATGGCGTAGAACGCACCAGTCAGCGGGGCGTTGAAGGCGGCGGCAATCGCGCCTGCGGCTCCACAGCCGACAAGGATACGCATGTCCCCTCGCCTCAACTTCAGCTTCACACCCAGCTTGGATGCGACGCCACTGGCCACCTGCGTATAGCCAGCTTCGAGCCCGACAGACGCGCCAAAACCGTTGGATACGATGTTTTGCAGGCAGACGATAACGCTATCGGTCAAAGACAGACGCCCACCATGCAGAGCATTCGCCTCGATAGGGTCGATCATCGGCTTTTTTCGCGTTTTGGAAAGGACGAAAATGATGATGCCAAGAACGACGCCACCCGCCAGTGGCCCCAGCAAAACGATCCAGCCGGAGAGATCGCTACTGCTCAGACGCTCAACGCCGAAGATGAGGACATGCAACGCGGTCGTTATAGCACCGATCAGCACAACAAAAAGGCCCGCGGCAATACCGACGAAGAACGCCAGAATGACGAGCGCGATTTCGCCACGCCGGAAGATCGCGCGTAGGCGGCTGGAGCGCAGATTGTCGAAGAAGCTTGCCATACTGGGCGCACGGAAAGGCTTGGTCGACATGATATCTCCTCCGGCCGTCTGCTCAAGCTTCTAGATCAGAATGCCTCAGCCGACATATCGATTTCAAAACGCATCTGGTCGTAGCCCGGCTCGACGTGATCGGGCGTTTCTCCCATGACTATGTCATAATCCAGCGGCGTATGCATGTGTGTGAGGATCGCCCGTTTGGGCGCGAATTTTTCGATCCAGCCCAGCGATTGCTCGATGGAAAGATGGCTGGGATGAAAGCGATATTGCAACGTATCGATGACAAGCACAACAAGCCCACCCAAGTTGGCGATGGCCTGTCCCGTAAAATCGCTGACATCGGTGCAGTAGGCCACATTGCCAATGCGAAAACCCAGCGAATGGGTGTCGCCATGCTGTTGCAGGTGTGGCTTGAACGTGATGGTTCCACCTGCCCCGTTGATGGCTATTTCGGCTTCCAGATCACCGATGAGATGTGGCTCGACGATGGGCGGGTAATTGCTGCCCGGCGGCGTTTCCAGGCAGTAGGGAAAGCCATCGCGAATGCGCTGCATCGTCGCCGGGTCGGCATAAATGGGAATGCGCTGGCGGCTGGTAATGAAATATCCGCGCAGATCATCGATACCATGCAGATGGTCGGCATGGGCGTGTGTGTAGAGAACCGCATCGATATGTGCGACTTTTGCGGCAATCAGCTGCGCACGAAGATCCGGCCCGGTATCGATGACGACAGTCGTGACGCCGCCATCCGGGG
The DNA here is from genome assembly GCF_900100825.1 of Agrobacterium sp. DSM 25558. Classification (NCBI taxonomy): domain Bacteria; kingdom Pseudomonadati; phylum Pseudomonadota; class Alphaproteobacteria; order Hyphomicrobiales; family Rhizobiaceae; genus Agrobacterium; species Agrobacterium sp. DSM 25558. Next base: position 151,714 of record NZ_FMUD01000001.1, read on the forward strand.
CGAATTGCTCCACCATGAAGGCGGCACGGGTGCGCTGGTTTTTCGGATTGTCAGGGTTGCAGGCACCCCAGTCGCCGTTGATACGCGGCACGCCGGGCGATGAGCCGCAATCGAGTATCGTGAACCGACGCCGAAAGCCTACCACAGCCTAAACCTTCGTCATTTTCGAAAAGCAGCGAAACGCATTTTCAGTGGTGATCTCTGCCATGCGCTCATAGGCAATGCCGTGAACCTCGGCCAGAACTTCCGCCGTGTTGACGACGTAGGAAGGCTCGTTGCGCTTTCCGCGCCAGCGCTTCGGTGCCAGATAAGGCGCATCCGTTTCCACTAGAAGCCGGTCTAACGGAACGGTTGCTGCGATATCGCGGATATCCTGCGATTTCGGAAATGTCAGAATGCCGGAGAACGAGACGTAACCGCCAAGCTCCACGCCAACTTTCGCCAATTCCGGCCCAGCTGAAAAGCAATGCAGAATGAAGGGGAAGGCGCCCTTCCCGTTTTCCTCACGCAGAACTGCAATCATGTCGTCATCGGCGCTGCGGCTGTGAATGACGAGCGGCAACTGGGTGATGCGCGCAGCCTCGATGTGGCGTCGCAGGCCGGTTTTCTGGTCTTCCGGCTTTTGCGTATCGTAGAAATAATCCAGACCCGCCTCGCCGATTGCCACGATCTTGTCGTGGCTGTTGGCCAGCCGCACCAGATCGTCTGCCATGATATCGAGTTCTTCATCCGCATTGTTCGGATGCGTGCCGACCGAGCAGAAGACCGAGGGATATTTTTCCGCGATTTTCAGCAGTTCGCCCAAGCGGGCAACGCGGGTAGAGATCGTCACCATCTGGCGAACGCCGGATGCGTGAGCGCGCGCGATGATATCGTCGCGCTCTGCATCGAAATCGGCAAAATCCAGATGGCAATGGGTATCGATCAGCATTTCTCTTTAAGCCTCTGGCGCCACGTAACGCGGGAAGACCGGCTTCGGCGCTTCGAGCGGCGTGCCTGGCACCAGACGTCCCGCTTCACCCAAAGCCGTGAAATCGCGCTTGTCCGCAGGTGCGGCTACGAGATCAAGCAGCTTCTCGCAAGAGCCGGGCATGAACGGCTGCAGCAGAATGCCGATCTGGCGCACCACTTCCGCAGTCACGTAGAGAACAGTGCCCATACGCTCCGGATCGGTCTTTTTCAGCGCCCATGGCTCCTGACCCGCGAAGTAGCGGTCGGTTTCCGAAACGACGGCGATGATGGCGGCAAGCGCCTTGTGGATCATCTGCTTGCCCATTTCGTCGCGGCATGTCGCCAGCAACGCATCGGCCGCCGCAACCATGGCCTTGTCTTCTTCCGTATAGGCACCCGGCGTAGGAACCCGCCCATCGCAGTTCTTGACGATCATGGAGAGCGAACGGCTGGCGAGGTTGCCGATACCGTTGGCCAGATCGGCATTGATCCGGATGCCGATGCCCTCTTCGCTGTAGCTGCCGTCCTGTCCGAAGGACACTTCGCGCAGGAAGAAGTAACGCACCTGATCCAGCCCGAAATGATTCACCAGATTGACGGGATCGACCACGTTGCCGAGCGACTTCGACATCTTCTCGCCCTTGTTGAGCAGAAAGCCGTGCGCATAAACCCGCTTGGGCAGCGGCAGACCGGCGCTCATCAAGAAGGCTGGCCAGTAGACCGCGTGGAAACGGATGATGTCCTTGCCGATGATGTGAACGTCGGCGGGCCAGTATTTCGCGCGCGGACCGTTCTTGTCTTCGATGTAGCCGGTCGCGGTGATGTAGTTGGTCAGCGCATCGACCCAGACATACATGACGTGCTTCGGATCGTCAGGAACCTTGATGCCCCAATCGAATGTGGTGCGCGAAACCGAGAGATCCTTGAGGCCGGATTTGACGAAGGACATGATTTCATTGCGGCGCTCGGCGGGGCCGATGAAGTCAGGGTTGTCTTCGTAAAGCTTCAGCAGCTTGTCCTGATATTCGGACAGCTTGAAGAAATAGCTTTCTTCCTCGACCCACTCGACAGGTGCACCTTGTGGACCATAGCGAACACCATCGGCACGCACTTCCGTTTCGTCTTCGGCGAAATACGCCTCGTCACGCACGGAGTACCAGCCTGCGTAGCTGTCCTTATAGATGTCGCCATTGGCCTCCATCAGCTTCCAGATGCTGCGCGAGGTCTCGTGGTGACGCTCTTCCGTGGTGCGGATGAAATCGTCATTGGAGGCGTTGAGCAGCTTGCCCATTTCGCGGAACTGGTCGGAGTTGCGCTGGGCCAGTTCTTCCGGCGTAATTCCTTCGGCGCGCGCCGTCTGCTGCATTTTCTGGCCGTGTTCGTCCGTGCCCGTCAAAAAGAAGACGTCCTTCCCATCCAGACGCTGAAAACGCGCCATGGCATCCGTCGCGATCAGCTCATAGGCGTGGCCGATATGCGGCTTGCCGTTGGGATAGGAAATCGCTGTGGTGATGTAGAAAGGTGTCTTGTCTGTCATGACGCTCAATCGGTTTTTACGGTCTGTTTTTGATAAACCGCTCTTAGCCTATTGTTCGCACAAGCGAAAGCAAAAGCAGTACAAAATCTACCACATCAAACCGAGCGCATGTCTTCCAGAATGGAAAGCACCATCTGCTTCTTGTCCAGATTATAGGCCTGCGCGATGGTGATGCGTTCCGAGAGTGAAGACGACAGGCGCGCGTGACGCTCTGCGGCATTGATGTCACCCGCAATGGCAGCCGCCCTCGCCCGGTCCATCAACGTTTCCGTGGCGTGTTCCATGAAGAAACCGAGGACGATGTCGCCATCCTTTTGCGCCAGAACATCGGCCAGCTTGTGCATCTGTTTTCGGGCAGACGGGCCGGTCGCGGTCATGACTTCACCGAAGACATCGACGATGTCAGAGCCGCCGTAGTTCAGCAACTTCAGCGCCTGCGAAACGCTGCCCTTGGAAGCGTCCAGAAGCGTATCGCGCTTGTCCGCAGACATCGTCAGCCCGAGATTTTGCAGCGCCAGTTCCATATCGTGATTCTGCAAAGGCAGCAGACGAAGCGGCATACAGCGGGAGCGGATGGTGGGCAAAAGCTTGCCCGGCGCGTGTGACAGCACCAGAAACATAGCCCGTTTCGGCGGCTCTTCCAATATCTTCAAAATCGCATTGGCAGCATTGCGGTTCAGATCATCTGCGGGATCGATGATGACGATGCGCCAGTTGCCGGTGCCAGAGGTCTGCGAAAAGAAATGCCCTGCCCTGCGCACCTCATCCACAGTGATCGCGGATTTCACCTTGCCAGTCTTTTCATCCACCGGGCGTGTGAGATGCAAGAGATTATGCGAAGCGCCAGAGGAAATCTGCCGGCTGACCATGGAATCCTGATCGGGATCGGCAATTCTTTCCGGTGCCAATGATGGCTCCGGGTGGGACAGGACATGGTTGGCAAAGCGGAAGGCCAGCGTCGCCTTGCCGATGCCTTCTGGCCCCTCTATGAGAATGGCGTGGTGGCCTTTTCCCGAACGGTAGGATTGCGCCAGAAACTGCTCCGCCTCGTCATGGCCGAACAGTTTGGTGTTTTCCTGCGGCGGGATGGCACCGTCCAGAACGCCCTGTACTTCGCTCATTGCGCGACTTCCGAAACGCTGGACATTTTGGCAAGCAGAGGCTCGACAAAGGAGAGAACGTCTTCTGTTACCTTCTCTTGCGGCTGATCTGCATTGACGATGCGGCAACGACGCGGCTCGTTGAGAGCAATGTCGAGATAGGCCTCACGGCGCTTCTCATGGGTTTCCAGTTCTTCTTTTTCGAAACGGTCTGGTGCTACACCCTCGTCCGCTCTCTTGCGCGCGCGGGCAAGACCTGCCGCGGCTGAAATGTCGAAGATCAACGTCATTTCCGGCATGGTGCCATCAATGGCGATGCGCTGCAGCGTTTCGATGAATTCCGGTTCGAGATTGCCCGTGGTGCCCTGATAAACGCGGGACGAATCGAGAAAACGGTCGCACAGAACGACGGCACCTTTTTCCAAGGCCGGGCGAATAACTTCCTCGACGTGATCATTGCGTGCAGCGGCAAACAGCATCGCCTCCATCCTCACGCCAAAGGGTTCTGCTGCACCGGATAATAGCACGTGCCGCACCGCTTCGGCACCCGGCGAACCGCCCGGCTCCCTGGTCACGACGACCTCAAGACCTCGTTCACGCAGCGTTTCTGCCAGAAGGCGAATCTGTGTGGATTTGCCAGCGCCCTCGCCGCCTTCGAAGCTGATGAACAATCCAGTTTTTTCGGGCCCAGTGTTTTCCGGCAAAATCTCTTCCTGACTTCAGCAGTTACGCCAGTTCGTGTTTAACCCATATCGGCGCGCGGTGAAACCTTACGCGCTATAACCAGAAGAACAGAAGTTCCTTCAGTGCGCCTGCCGCATTCTGGGTCAACGTTCCTTTTTCGACCGCAGCCGTGGTGTAAAGCGGCACTTCGCGAAGAAGCTTTTCGCCTGAAAAAATCTTCAGCGTCGCGGCATTATATCCGGCTTCCAGCGGCGCATTCAGCGGCCAGTTATAGACGATACGACCAGACAATCGATCTGGATTACTGATGGGGATCAATATGCTCACAGGTTCATGAACGGCAAGATCAATGGCCGCTGTCGAGCCGCCATAGACGCCGATGTTGCCGACAGTCTCGTCTTTCTGAAACAGATCGCGCTTCTGGAACGCCGTCAGCCCCCACTCCACCACCCGGCGCGCTTCTTCCTGACGCGTCTTGTCATCCGGCAGACCGGCAAGCGTGAGATAAATACGACGGCCATCGCGTTCCGCAGAAACGACGGAGGAAAAGCCGTGCCCTTCGGCAAAACCCAGCCCCAGCCCGTCTATGCCGTTTCCAAGCAGAGAATTCTTGTTGCGCTGGAAAATCCGGTTCCACTCGAAATCGGGCTTGCTGAACAGACCGTAGCGCTCGCCGAAAGTCTCATGGATGTGTTTTGCCAGTAGAACCATATCCCTGGCGGTTGTCTTGCTGACCTGATCCGGCAGACCTGTGGAGTTGGCAAAGGAACTGCTGGTCATGCCCAATGCAGCCGCACGTTCCGTCATGCGTTTGGCGAAAGCTGCATCAGATCCTGCCATACCCTCGGCAACAACAAGGCAGCCGTCATTGGCATTCTGCACGATGATACCGGTCAGAAGGTCATTGATACCGACGGATGATTTAAGGGCCGCGAACATTGTGGAGGTGCGCGACGGTGCCCCGCCTGTACGCCAGGCATATTCAGAAACCGGGTAGCTGGTCTCCGCACTAATCTGGCGCTTGGAGAGGGCATCCATCACCACCTCCACCGTCATCAGTTTGGCGAGCGAGGCTGGCGGAAATGGCGTGTTTTCATCAATGGCCAGCAGCACCGTACCGGTTTCGGCATCGATCATATAGGCCTGTTGAGCCTTGACGGCGATGCTGGCGGATTGTGCAAAGGCACCACTTGTTACCGCTGCAACGCAGGCAGCAGCCACCAAAAGCGCACGAAGATGTCGATAAATTGCTTTGCGCATCAAAATGTCAGCCCGCCAGTCTGTAGCACTATGCCAATGCAACGGCTCTGAGTGCCTTACGACGGATTGTCGTTGGCACCATCAGAATCGCTGCGCAATTGCGGATATTATGCGAGAGGCAGACTGAAAGGGCAAAAATCAGCGAGTTTTGCCCTGCTTGTTTTTCACAAAGCTGAGAATGGATTGTTCGGTTAGTTCGCCACGCTTGACGAGAACTTTGTCGAACGCGCTGGCAGCTTTGGAAACCGGTGCTTCTTCCGAGTAAGCGGCGGCAAACCGGCCCGCTGGTGTCGGCGCGCGCAGGAAGTTGCCTTCTGGCCGCTCAGTAAGGAACGGACCGATTTCAGGCAAGATCACAAACTGCTCACTGCCCTGCCCCATAACGGGAGCTGGACCGTTGACGAGCGGCATCGCCTGAAGCGCGTGGTTGCTCCTGGAGCCAACAAGCGCCGTCTGCGCAGAACCGCCATAGGCAGCGCTCTGCGGAATGGGAATGCTGGAACGGGAGGCTGATGCCACCATCACACCGCTGGCGATCTGTCCTTCAGGATTGATACCAGGATTACGCGAGCCTTTTGGCGAGTAAGACGCCATCAAATACGGCATGTCATGGCCATCGAGTGGTGCGCGTCCAACATATTGCACGCGAACATTGGCAGTACCGGTCGCCTTCATGTCCAGCAGGTCAGCGGTCTTGCTCGATACGTCGATCAAGCGACCTTCGTGGAACGGGCCACGGTCATTGACGCGAACGATAACGGAAGAACCGTTGTTGATATTGGTGACGCGGGCATAGCTGGGAAGCGGAAATGTCGGGTGGGCTGCGGACAGGTGTTCCTTGTCATAGGCCTCGCCATTGGCGGTCAACCGACCGTGAAACGCAGAACCGTACCAGGACGCAAGGCCGGACTTGTCGTAATTCTGCTCTTCCTTGGGGAAATAGCGGCGCCCCTTTACCGTATAGGCATTGCCGACGAGAAAACGTCCGCCGCCCTTTGGAATATTGGCACCATCTGCAACACGCGGACTAGCCTTCACGCCGTATTCGGACTCGGAAAAATATTCCTTGCTGCGCTTTGGCTTCGTCTCGGTTTTGGATGTCGTCGAACAGGACGCGGTCGCTGCGCAAAGAACGGCAATGCCGAGCCACTTCGCGCTCACACCGACTTTCGTAACCGTATTGTTCAAATTCATGCCCCGTGCTGCATCGGATCACATCAACTGTGACCCCTCTCAAGCTTCGATAGTCATGCCCGTGACATCGAAGCACCTAACAGCCGCTTAATCTTGCCCGCAACATGGCGAAATTACGAACGCTCTCCGCAGATTAGGTAAAATTGTAATCAACGTGGTTAGCGATGCGTTAACGAGGAGCCGCTGATTGTGCACCGAAATGCCTAAGCGAACGGATTGACGCGCTAGGGCAAACAGTTATAAAGCGTCGCGTAACACGGATGGGTGTCCGAGTGGTTTAAGGAACCGGTCTTGAAATTCGGTTATCGCCATATTCATCTGTATTCCATCATCCTTAGATAGCCTCAATTACAACGCTTTTCGAACAGTGCCGTGCCAGTCGGTGCGGCTCTATCTGCTATCGTGCTACCGCGTTCGGTAGCAATCCGGTAGCAAATCGTTCCCGTGGCGTTCACGCCGAGATGAATTCAGATATGGTCGATTTATCCCAAGCAATGACACCTGCAATGGTGGCTAAAACACTTCGCAATCGCGGGATCATGATTTCCGAACGAACTTTGAGAGAACGCGCCAGGCGGATCGGGGCATTCCGCGAAATCGGAAAGGCAATGTTCTTCATGCCGGAAGATATAGAGGCACTCTTGGAGGCAGCGAAGCCTGCGCAAAAGCCACCTACCCTCTCTGCAAATCAATGGACGGACAAGGACACTGCTAACCTACGCGCAACGTTGATTGCGAGGGAGCGGCGGAAGTGACGAAGAGAGCCCTCGTAAAGCAGGCCGAACTAAAGCGCATGGCAGCTATTGCTAAAAGCGAAGGCGTGGTGGTTTCAATTGAGGTGGATGGACGGAAGTTTTCGGTCAGCCCGTTCATTCCCGAGAGTACCCATGCGGGTACTCCGAGCCAGGGCCCTAATTCTCTTGACGAGTGGCAAGCCCAGCGGAAGGCGCGGTTCGGTGGTGACGACTCGTCGGCAGCAAACATCCCCAAGCTAAAAGACAACCGACGGAAAGTGATCGACGTCGATAAAGTTCTCAATGATTGGAACGCCTATCTCGGTTACGACCCTAGAACGATGAATGGAGACGACTACAAACGTTTATTCGCTGCTAAGGAGCAAAAAAGAAGGAAAGAAATTCCGAGCCTCCCAATGACAAAGTTGGAGAGGTCAGCTCTGCGGCAGCTCTTGGCATACGGAGTTGGCGTCTCAGTAAACAGCAGCCTCATCAAACCATGTGGGCCAGAAACTGAAGAGAGGTTGGAGGCTCGTGGCTTCATCGAATTCCAAATGCACGAGAAATTTCCGGATCAGGTGCAAGCCTACGTTCTCACAGAGGCTGGCCATGCCACGGCCGTCAAGCTTTTAGACCAGTCTTGACAGACGGGAACAGTCTGGCACGTTACGCCGACGAGGTGTGGGGGCCAGGATGGACAAGTTTCTTCAGGTTGTGGGTTGGGTCGGCATAGCAGTCGTTGCCGCTGCACTGCTCGCCGTCATTGTGAAATCAGGCACGAGCGAATATGCGTTGCTCGCGTTGTTAGGGGCAATGACGTGGGCTCTGCCGGCAGTGATCGGCTTTGTGATAATAGCGGCGTTTGGGAGCATGCTCTCCCAGCTTAAAGCCATTCGGGCGGCGTCGGAACGGCAGGCTGATATTTTCTACGAGATCATCTCCAGCCGAAAGAGACCGGGGGCGTAGGCAAGCGGACAAGCTCACTCATAGGCCACACCCTCCAGACAGACGGCCGCAACTATGGTCCATTTCGTCGCCAGTGAGTTCGGAATCGTCGGTTTCGAATTCGAGATCATCCTCGATGCGAGTGCCGATCCACCGGGCCTGGCCACCTATTGACGGTTCCAGATCGCCGCCCTCTTCGAGATCACAGTCGCCGTCCACAAGATCGAGGAGCGCAACAAGTTCCTCAATCTTGGCTTCGAGGCGAGCGCGGGTGACTTCGATGGGGGCGTGTCTCATGATTTGACTCCCATGTGGTCGATGATGCCTTTCGACAGATCCCGGGCAATCCACAGGAGACTATCGACGCGGCGATCAATCTCATCGCCTGCTTCAAACTGGACCAAGCATATCACGTCCAGCAGGTCGTGAAGGTTGTTGGCGGCGGATGCGATTTCGTTATCTTCCAGAATGACCTTGCTCATGCCAGTTCCTCCCGAAGTTCCTCGATGCGATCAACGATGACGCCAATGCGGCTTTCGATTTCATCGCAGACAGACTGCAGCGCGTTGGTTTTGGTCATATCACCTACGTCGCCAGCGGCCATGAACAGTGCGTTATTGAGGTGTTTGACTGTATGGATCATGTCAGTGATGTCGGCCATCCGACGACTTGCCAGTGATGGAGTGCTCATTCCATCTCCTCCCCGTTCCAAGCCGCATCGAACTGTTTCACGAGGTGGTTGCATCTGCTGGCTACGTTGTTGATCAGGAAGGACATCTGATCTTCTTCGCGGGTGGTCACTGCATAGGTAACGCATTTATCATTCCTCGCTGATACGCGGTTGGCAGTACCGAAGGTCTCATCGAAAATATTGGCCGCGAGATAGGACATGTGCATCAACTCGCGCACCGCGCCTTCGAGATTGCGCATCGCGCTAGCGACTTCCTCGTCTGTCGGTCTTTTCTCGGTAGGCATGGCTTCGCAAGAGGCCTGACCTGATAGGTTCGGCATTGGGTATCTCCAAATTTTTTAGGAAGAGGGTTTGCGTGGCTGTTCGCCGTTCGATTATGCGTGTTCGAGAACTCTGTGGTTCCGCTCGATCGACACTGCAGCTCCACCGATAAACTTCGGCTGGCGTGGTGCCGGAACAACCAAGGCTGCACCGTTGTCGCGTTCAGCGCGCTCGAAGGCTGCTTTCAGCGCGGGATTGGTGAAGAGGCTGGAGAGGCGAACCTGTGCTTTATTGCTGGTCATGATATTTTTTCCTTTCTAGGTAAACATTTTCTGTCTATAAATAAACCATAAGAGTTAACCATGGTCAATGGAAAATGTTTACTCGTAAGCAAAAAATGTTTATACGGGTGGAATAGCAAGAGGAACAGATGTTGAAAGCAAGCCAAATCCGAGCCGCAAGGGCACTGTTGAACTGGTCGCAGAATGAGCTGGTCGAGAAGTCTGGCTTATCTTTGACGACTATCAGGCGCATGGAAGACGACAAGATTGGACCAGAGAGAAGCTCTGCCGGTAACGTCGCAGCCATAACAAAAATCATTGAGGAGGCAGGCGTGACTTTTCTTCACGAGGGTGACCAGACACCGGGTGGAGCTGGTGTGAGGATTAGTGAATGAATATCGAAACCTCGCCCTTCTACGACGAATGGAAGAACCAAGCGGAAGCTGAGCGTTATCGAATTTCCGCCCGAGAATATCTTGAACATTGCAAGACCTATCAGGCTGCTAGCCGCGCTGGTCATATGGACTATGGGAAGTGGCTGATCGCGTCTCTTCTAGCAGTTCATGGTGGTTCGATCTACGCGATATCAAGCATTCGAAACTCTGTAGGAGCCAAACAGATACCCGGCTTGATCGACGCAGCGGCGTTTAATCTTGGCGGCATTTTTATGGTTCTTGTTGCCGGGTTTTTCGCTTGGTTAAATCTGCAAGCTGCGGAATCGCTTTACAACAAATGGAATGACTCAGCTGTGCTTTACAGATCTGACATGTTCCAGAGGGATGACGGAAAGACCGATCTCGTCACCGCCTCCATATGGGGTGCAGCCGCTTTTGGCTTGATGTCTGGATTTATGTTTCTGGCAAGTGCCGTAACCGTCGTAAACACATTGAAGCTTTAGTCGCGAGAAACCCGCTTATCAATACCTATCCGGGGGGCAATGAATGAATCTGATTAAATCAGCGCTGGTGTGGGCACTGCTCCTGATCGGCGCGATCTTGATGGCTTTCTTGTTGCTGCTGTTGGTCACTTGGCTTTCGTCATCGAACGCCAAGCAAACGAACGCGGAGTGCTCAATGTTGATAATCGAAAAGAAGATCTCGCCAGAACTCATGGCGACCGAGTACCGGCGCGCGTGCATGGCGGCGAAAGGCTACGGCATGCTGCCAAGTTGCTACTTTGAGAACAACATCGTTGCCTCATGTTTCATCCCGAGATGGATGTTTTGGATCAATACTGTTTGAGGAGATTTCCGAATGCCAGCACTTACTTTGATCTCCTCGCAGCCGGGAATACAGGCTGCATCCGATCTCTCTGACGCTGCGCTCGACTATGGCCGGGCCGCCCTGTCCGAAAACACCATGCGAGCTTACAGAGGCGATTGGCTGGAGTTTGAGGGCTGGTGCGCAGATCGATCAAGATCGCATCTCCCGGCCACTCCTGCCACCGTGGCGAACTATGCTTCGTCACTAGCCGATGCTGGCAAGAAGGTGCCTACAATTGCACGCAAGCTGGCCGCTGTCCGGTTCTTCCATCGCGGGGCTGGTATGGAGAACCCTACCGACAACGCGGGCGTGGCCGCCATCCTAAAAGGCATCCGCCGTACAGTGGGCACAGCAAGCCGTCAGAAGGCACCGGCAACCGTTGACGTCATTCATGCCATGGTGGCGAGGATCGACGCGGATAGCCTTCAAGGGAAGCGTGACAGGGCTTTGCTCTTGCTTGGCTTCGCTGGTGCATTCCGCCGGTCTGAACTGGTGGCGATCACTGTCGAGGATCTGACATTCAGCGATGAGGGTGTGGACGTATTCCTGTCCAAGTCCAAGACGGACCAAGAGGCGAAAGGCCAGTCCGTTGCCATCCTCAATGGGAAGGCACTGAAACCCGCTGACAGGCTCAAGGAGTGGCTTGACGCTGCGGGCATAGTCTCCGGCCCTATCTTCCGCCGCTTCAAGCGTGGTGACCGACTATCAGACGACACGCTCACACCGCAGGCCGTGGCGCTGGTGGTCAAGAAGTATGCCGAGGCTGCTAGCTTTGATGTTGCAAGCCTTTCGGGCCATTCCCTGCGCGCTGGCTTTGTCACATCCGCAGCGGAAAACCGGGCCAGCATATCGCGCATCATGGAAGTGACCCGGCATCGCGACCCGCGCACCGTGGAAACTTATGTGCGCCGTGCCGATCGGTTTAAGGATCATGCCGGGGACGGTTTTCTATAAGACAGACTCAGGCGACAATCTTTTCTCGCTCGCCATACTCTTTTGCTTTCTGAACAAGATCGAGCGTGCTGTATCTCTCCGAGCTCGCGATCGGATGTGTAGAATAGACCAATTTAATGAAGTCTTTCCAATAGAGCCTTTTCGTCACTTCGATTATGTGGTCAATCGCGGCTTTCTCTGAAGAGGATAGCTTTGGTTTGTAACTGGTGTCCTTCATTGTGAAAGATTTTTTTGGTTGGCCGTACATGTTGCTACCTAAATCGGTGGCAAAGAGGTCGTCACGAAAAGCAGCAGTGGTTTCGACGTCCCTCACAAATGGACCGAAATTATCGAAGTACCACTTGATAGTAGATATCTGTCGACCCTCCGAGATGGCCTGCCTCCAGTCAGCAAGATAAACCATCTTCGTCAACCGAGCGTTTGATAGCTCATGCTTTGAAGGATAGTTTTGAATTATGTAAGCCATGACATCATGTATCTCAGCCATCACAAACCGCTTTCTGCCGCACTGGCGGGGTTGGGTATGTAGCTCTTCAAGTTGTGGACCATGCGTGCGAAGTCATCAGCGACGTCGTCGAGTTTACCACGTATCACGTCTTGCTGAAATTGGTTACTGTCCATCGCCTCAACAACTAGCACCGCCACCGGCGTACCAAGCACGTTATCCAGCCGCCGGACTGCGTACAGGCATGAGAGCATTCTTATCTCGGCATTTGCGTCTTCCGAGATACCATAGTGTTTTTGGTTGTAGTTGCGTCGCGCGGTTCCCGACGCAGGGATCGAGTTATCGAAGTGCCACTCTCTTTTCCAGCCTTCTGCGATGCACCCTTCATTGTCCGGATAAGATGTCCTGCCCGGGTTGCTAACCGTAGGGTCGGGTGAGTATCTTCCACATGGTATGAACCGACCTTTATCAGGATCATGCACATACAATGATATGCGAAAATTGGCACCTCTCGGGACGTCGAGCTTTCTGCTTAGATTGAGCAGCAAGCCATCGAAGAGAATGATGATGTTGTTGCCGATCTCACCCTTTTCATCCTGCTGTTTCTGTATCTCGGTTTTCAGCTTCACGAGGGTCTTTTCCCGTCTGGCCAAGTAAAGGCCGAGGATCAACGAAAAAACAGCTGAAATCAAGAACGTCCAAAATATCCGATTGCTCTCAAGCACGTCGAAGAGACCAGGCCACCGAGGGAAATCAGCTCGCATCTTTTTGTAGTCGAACGACATGATCGCGCCAGATACAAGAACGATGAAGGCCAAAATGGGCTGAACCCACACGGCTAGAAAATCTAGAAATTTGTCCCAGCGTGATTTCATTCAGAGTCCCACAACTACCTATACAGGTAAGAAGCGATTCTCTTGCAAGTGCAATAGCGTGCTAATACCACCTTGAGAAAACGTGATGTTTGCACCGAATAACTCTGGGTATTGATAATGGTCATTCTCGCTATTGATCCGCCTGCCCGTCTGTGATGCAAGCGATTGAGATGAGCAATGAGATGTATTCCCATGGATTCGATACGCGCCCGCCGGAAGCACTACGACGAAAGGCTCGGCGCGGCGTTGCGCCAACTGAATGACGCAATCCGCGATTGCCACAAGTCCGGGCTTGATGTCGACGTCAGCACTCTCACAATGCACACACAGCGTGGGCCGATGGTTCAGGTAGACTTGCGCACGTTCCGTCTGGACGGTGCCCCTCCTACCCTCAAAGTCGTTGAGAGTAACAATTTAAAGCTCTGGTAAAACGTCGACCGGCGGGGACCATCAACGGAGAGTATAAGCATGAGCCGCGCGTCATTCCGTCAAGCCGACATTGAGCGCATCATTCGGGCTGCTGAGAAAACCGGGGCGACCGTCCAAGTTGATCTGCGTTCGTTCGTCGTGACGATCTTTCCAGGCACGGGCTTGATTCCGAAGCCTGCAGCACCTCTTTTCGGGTTCCCGGACGGAAAAGAAAACTGGGACGACGACGGCCCATATGAAAAGCCCGATTCGATGGGCCGGGTCTACAGCAACGAGAGAGAACCGATATATCCGCCTCTCGATCATCGAGAACACGGAATGATGGAGCGGCTTATCGCACTTGGAGTAGGTAACAATGTCCATTCGTATGGCCATCGCAACTTCGGCCCATCGACCCAGCAGAAGCTGCTAGACCGCGGGTATGTCGAAGTTACGCATCAGCCAGACGGCAAATTCACCGATGACGAGATATGCTTGACGAAGAAGGGCCTTGCAGACTGGAAAGCTTTGGAAAAGCACCGATCAAAATATTGGTCGTTGTGATCTCGGAGATCTCTACGCCGCCGCTGACTTGGCCAATCGCATATAGCTGATGGCCGTCGCATAGCTCACGCCTGCATTCTTCTTCAGCCATGGCAGCCAATCACCACGAGACATGCTTTCCTTGACCTCAATCAACTCTCGGCCGAGTTCGATGGCCTCCTGACGTCCGATCTGGCGAGCCGACAAATCGCCCTCGGCTTTCTGGACCCGGCGAACGAAAGAATAGCTTACCTCGCGGTTTGCCTTCCTGCCCGCGCTATAATGCACCAGCATGAGATATACAGCGCCGGCAAGCGCATGCCGCATGTGGCTTTTTCCCGAAAGCTCCTGGACGTGCCACAGCACATAACCGAGCGGGACTGCATCCCAAGCCGCGTACCATGATGACAGGTCTTTCTCGATCCACTCGCTGCATGACTGCACGAGGTCACTGACCGCCCAGAGAGACGTTTCCGTAATGAGGCCTTGGTTGTTTTTCGTCTCTGCCAGCGTCGATAGCACCAGGCGCGTGTGCGGCTCACCATGCTTTGCCATGATCCGGCAGATAGTCCCTATGGCGCGTGTTTGGCCGGGGACTGGCATCTCGTTTGCGGGGATGACTTCAATCTCAAATTCTGCGCATAGGCGGCGGGCATCAGGCTCGTTTTGAAGCGGCAAGGCTGGTCTCCGGTTATCAATCTGTCATCAGTTGCATCAAGTCACGATGGCGGCGACCAATTTCGGCTAGTTCGCGCTTCATCTCGATCATCTCGCAGGTAAATCGTCCGTGCTTGTACGCACCATTCTGCTTACCCCTTGGCGCTCCTGCCCTTGCCCCGTGGAACCTGCACACGCTCTTGCCGCGCTCTGCTGGCGCCTGGCATCTGCACTTCGTCCGCTTCGACATAGCCGAGCATCGCGGCGCTAGCTGGTAGGGATAGATTGTCTTGTTCATGGGATTGCGCACCTCTTTGCTTCTTGCCCCGCCCCCCGTGGGTGACGTTGCCAACAATCGCCTGCCCGCCGCTGTGGACATGGACATGCTCGACAACCACCTTCTGATTGCCACCGTTCCTGTGCTTCCGCAGCGCTTCCATTTGGCTGGTGAAGGTCCGCATGAGCTTGTTGACTGTCCGCTCGTGGATATCGAGTTGTTCAAAGCTTTCCGATGTCAGCATTGATCGGGAATGCCGCATCGCTGCCATGTGGACGGTTGCCATTTGCGTGGCAAGAAGGGCCTCGAGGTTATCGCGCGGCTCGATACTGGCAACAGTGGAGATGGCCGCGTTCAACTCTCCGATGTCCGCGCTCTGGTCCTTTGAGACGGCGTTCGTCAGTTGGCGGATTATCCCATAAAAGAGAGTTTCATCGGTGATTCCCATGGCGTGCATCAAAACGGCCATGCCGATCTCCTGCCGAGGGTGATCAATCGCCATCTTCAAAATGCCATTCATGGCCTTGTACTGAGGCAACTTGACAGTATCGAGGAATGCTCGTGCCGCCTCGATTTCATGAGGCTTGATCTCATACTCTTCAGAAAGCTCCGCATCGACCTGGGCAGGCGTCTGGCCTTGGGAAAGACGAACGATGCGCTCAATCTTCTGCTGTCGAGAATTCCCGTTATCGCTAGTCATCTTCGCCTCGATCTATTGATGAGGCTTTACTCTACCATCCTGCGGCTATCCAAATGCTCTGAAATGTCTGGAAGCGTTTGGCGGCACTAACATTCGGAAAATTTGTCGTTTGATCTTCGCCGCTCAAATCGACTCGACAACTCACGCGCGATTTGCTTCATTCTTCGGAGTAACCGGGGGTAATTCATGAAATCTAAAATCGCTACCGTGGCGCTTTTGTCAGCGCTTCTGTCTTCCTGCGTCACGGCAGAACAGGCAACGCAAATGTACGGCGCTCAAACGCCTGCGTCACCGGTCATCAGGGCCGCTATCGTGGAGCACGTTCGCAATACCTTCTTTGATCCATACTCTATACGGGACGCCGAGATATCAAATCAGCTCAGGCTTAGCTCATTGGGTGTCGACGTAGTCTGCTTCAAAGCCAACGCTAAAAACAGAATGGGCGGTTACATTGGTCGGAAGGCCGTTTCTGTGCGCATCAAAGACGGTAAGGTCAATAGCTGGGTTGAGGAGGCTACTGGCTGCTCTGATCCGCGTTTGAAGTACGAGCCTTTCCCCCAGCTAGAGAACCTATAATGAGAAGAGACGCAGCCAATCTTTCGATCATTCTGTTGGCTGTGTCTCTCGCGAGTTGCAATGCCATGAGCGTTCAATACGTGGACTCCACAGGGAGACGCGGCACTGGCACCACAAACATATCTGCAGTGCAGACTGACGGAACATTCTCAGTCACCGACAAAGGAGCGACATGTTCCGGCAAGTTCCCATCTTGGCAGCAGATGACCGTTGTGTTTCCGGTCCACTGCACAGACGGCCAATCTGGCTCCGTCACCATGACGCGCTCGGCCAGCGGGTCGATTGCTGGCGAAGGCACTATGCAACTGGCTTCTGGTGAGGTGCGTCGGTTTGTGTTTGGCAAAGCCAGGTGATGCCCGGGCCGCTGTACGTCGCGTACAGTCGCCATGGTGGTCTCCTGAGGTTTTGGGGGTTAGTTGCCGATGGCGCGGACGGTGCGTCCGGGGGAAAAGCCATTGTTTTGGAAAATGGACCTCTCCCGTTTTTAGTTTGCCACTCCTTTGGGTTGGCGGCTTTCCAGATCTTGGACCTTTTTTTTAAGGCTCTCGACTTCATCTACGAGAAGACTTACTGCCGCCCAAAGATATGGGGTGCGCTTGCCTTGGTCTATGCCCCACGGCTGATATGCAGCAGTGATGATTTCCGGGAATACCTTGGCGGCCCCCTCTTTCATTTCTGAAATTGGGGAGCCGCCTTCGTCCACTATCCAACTGTCATCCGCGCTGCATTCCTCGCTCGTGAATGGGTTCATGTACCATTTGCTTTCTGCGGAACATTCCTGATGCGTCCGAGGGTCAAAATAGAAGCCCCTCGAAGCGAGGTCAGCAGAAAGCGCATAGGACGTTTGCGCCCCCCAGCCAATTGCGCGCGTGCCGCCGTGCTCTTCATCCCAATCGAAAACCATGACGGGGTCTGCCTTGATCAATTTAATGGCAGCGATAGGATCATATTCACCCCGGAAGGTTTTCCACTGCTCATCCGAAGACGTATTGTAAGCCGTCGCTCCAGCCGAAACGGTGATCGTTCCCACGATTGTGTTGATGCGTGAGAAGCCTTGCACAGCACCGTCGCCGTCTCTGTTGACGAACAAGGACGCCGCACCTTTTCCGGAAAGCATAAGGGCCGGGTTTTGGCCCGATGGGACCTCATAAAGACCAGACCCCATGAATGCCGACTGAAGAATCGAGTTTGTTCCGCCGTTCGACATCCGAGCGACACGAATTCCAATGAAGTTATTTCCGGCACCAAAAGTATTTGAGCTGGAAGTGGACGCTGGCGCGATAGCTATTGACAGATTTTGGAACTGGTTATCGTCAACCGTGAAATTTCTGGTAGTCAGAATGCCAGTAGTGTCGAGAAGGGAAATTCCGGTAAGCACCACGTTAGCGTCGCTGGTCACATTACCCCGAATTGTATTGCTGGTCACATTTCCGCTATCGACGCTGTCAAGAACGACGAGGGATACGAGAGGCGCTCCTGTGCGCCCAAAGCGATAGGAAATTTCGTTTTCAGACATAAGCACTTGTCGAGCGCGCCTTACTGATATCTGAATGTTAGATACCCCGATATGGTTTCCTCCAATACGATACTGATTAACTCTCGTGAGAGGGTTGTCGATGACAAGGCCATCAAAGCACACTTGGAGATCGTTATCCGCGAACCACACGCCCTCAACGTTGTAGATAGCTACAGCAGTTTGGAAACCGAAGATGACGTTCTGGTTGATGTGCAGATTAGCCAAAGTTCTAGTGGACTGATCAGGTATTTCGATGCCGTAATGACTTTCGAAGTCTGATGATGCAAGATCGCCGCCGACATATATGCCTTGGATCATATTTCCTTCGACTCTCGCTCCAAATTGGAAGTCAAGGCGAATTCCCCGTACAAAACCCTGCGACGAGACTGTCTCACCGCGAATATCGTTGCGGAATATGTTGCAACGTGGGTCGAAATAGGGGATGGGCAAGGCGCTCAAAGAGAGCCAGGAGATATCGATTGCCGTACCTGTACTCCCGCGGGTCCATAGGCCGATATCCGTGATAGAAATGTAGTCTTCCCACGTCGTAGGTACTACTTTGATACCAAAGCCAGAAGCAGATGCCCCCCAAATGATTTTCGACTTGTCGCGCCCTCGCCCTACTAAGACGGTTGGGCCGTAAAAAACGATCTGGCTCTTGGAAAAGTAAACTCCATCAAGATCAACCGGACGACCAAAAGCTTGAGCAGCCATTATAGCGGGGGCATCGTCAGTAATGCCGTCTGCACGCGCACCAAACATGACAGGATTAACCGTGGTCGCAACCAACTCCCACCACACTCCATCCGCCGTCTGAAATTTTCCAAGATGTTCAGGCTCGTTGTCGACCTTAGCGTAGAGCGCACCGCCGCCATCGCCAGCAGCATGGTAGCCATTCACGCGAAGAACATTAACGCCAACGGGGATTTCTATTGCAGGCATACCAGCAACCGTAGCGTATATAGGAACGTTTCCCTGCGACACCGCATCGCTAGCGTAGCCAGCGGCGGTATCACGCGCCGCCTCAGACCGATAGGCCTCATCACGAGCTCGGTCGGCTTCAGCTTCGGAACTGTTCGCTGCGGCAACCGCCTTGTCCCGCGCCTCGTAAATAAGGCTAGCAATCGCTTCATCATTCGCGAGACGGTATGTAGCCCCGGTAATTACACCATAGACAACCGAGCCGCCGGCGAGATTTCGTACATCTTCGCCACTGTTCGTCTTGATGGTAAGTGGCGCTCCACCATTGAAGGAGACGGTGACAGGAGAAGCGGTGTTAGTCGCCGCGATAGGCAAAATCACTAGCGCGCTAGAAGATACAGGATTAGACGTGGTGGCCTGAATAGCGTTCGGAGTGCCAGCGCCGGGGTTAGACGCAACGATGAACGAGAAGGGCAGATCGAGAATTCGTGTCCAGCTTCCCGAACCGGAGACGCCGTTTTTTCGGTAGATGCCGTTGTTAGCCACGGTCGGATCATTGTAGACCCAGGCCGTGACGTCGGCTCCTCGTGCCAAATCGGCGTCAAGCTGCGCCTTAGTCGCCTTGGCGATAGATCCCGCTCCAGCGCTGAATGCATCTATCGCTTGCTCGACCTGTTTGAAGATACGACGGATGGCTGGCTTCTCTGGCTGGTAAGGTGCAGCCATAGGACCATCAGCAAAGACGATGTCGGCGTTCGGGTTCAGGGGCATAGAGGCTCCATCTAAGGGATTGCCCACGTCTCCGACGTTGGCGAGCGCCTTGCCTAAGGGCGGATCGGGCAGCGGTCAGAGCCGCAAACTTTGTTGACTCCATAAGACCATTTCCGGTCAGCAATTAGTATTGGAAGCGTCTGGAAACGTGTGACGGTTATGGGGAGTTTTCCGGCGAAGGTTGCAAAGCGCCCTTCTCTATTCTACCAAATTGGGTCTGGGGGACCCATCATGAAGAAATCAACTGCATTGGTGCTATTCGCAATTTTGGCTACGGGCTGCTCCACCAGCACCGCTGACCTCGAAAAGAAAACTGCGGCCACTGCACAAACACTGACATATTCTGAGAATTACCAAGAGATTTACAGACGGGTTTACACAGCATCGTCAAGATGTGTCGCTGGCAACATCAACGCCTACGCGTCAATGAATGTCGACGCTCAGCTCTACAACGAACTCGGTTATGGCGAGATCACTGGATCCTTGGTGAATGTCGGCGTCAGAAATTATTACTGGAAGGCAAAGATCGAGCGTGCTGGTCAAGGCTCGAAAATGACCATTAATTCTGGGAACACTCTCGGAGCCAACGCAACTATGAAAAAAGTTCTGAGTTGGGCATCAGGGGATCAAAGCTGCTGATGGCGTTTTCCAGCGAACCGGTTGCGGTGATGTCTAGATTTGGGTGAGGTGCAGCTTTCATCAATGCGCATCGACTTGAGAAACTTTTGGGAGATTGGAATGGGGCATAACGACCACATCGATTTTGATATGATTGAGCGCATCGAGCATTTTACCGGCACAGGCGAACTGGAGCCGGGTACAAGGGAACACGGCATTGCCCTCTTTGTTGCCGACAATGGCGTTGATGCGCTTTCGCCAAAGCAAAGAACTGTCTGGGACAAAGCTATTGTTCCAATCCTTTCCCAGCCGATGAATGATGAAGAGCGCATGCAGTTGGCAATAGAGCGCGACTGGGAGGACGAGGCACGTTACAACTCAACTGATAAATGAGATTTCTGCACGAAGAAAGGCGCGCCTTCAAGTACGCCCGGTTACCTGGTTTGATACTTGGGTTAACTCAATGAAGGGGTAAGTTAGAAGCGCCTTTTTAAAATGCTATTTATACACATTAATCGCGTTTTACTTGAATTGACACAGCCCCCACGACTCACGCAGGTTGCATTAGCAACTCGTTAGGTTGTTTCCATGATGAGGGGGGCTTCATGCCATACGCTTACAGACCAATGCTAAAAACCAAAGCCGGAGAAGCCGTCGCGCTCGGGCAATTGGCTGCCAACCACAAAGACAGGATATTCCCGATTTTCCAAGTCGGAGAGCAACCTCCAGCCACGTTTGCCAATAAGATGTCAAGCAATTGGCTGGGTCGAGGAGCAGCGTTAGACGGACTCTACAACTACAACTTCACAGGTACGACTGTTGCCTTTGACACAGTCTTCCAAGCACTCGTTGCCGCGGGTATCCCTGTTATCCCTTCCCTCGAGATTTCCGCTCCTTCGGCTTATGTCAGTGCCGTTTCTCAGAAAGTGGGAATAGCCGCGCTTGGACTGGTTTTGCGCTGCAGTCTCGCATCGCTGCCAAACAGCCAAGCCTTTGCCGCGAGCCGCGGTTGGCCAACCACTTCAATTGATCTCATCATCGAGCTTGGGCACATCGCTGAGTTTGACCCTATCACCCTCGCAGCATATGTCGGCAACACGATAGGCTTACATGTCGCACCCAACACGTGGCGATCCGTATCTCTTTCAGCGTCCTCTGCGCCGAAGGACTTTGGCGGGTTGTCGCACGGGGTGAATATTGTTCCGAGGCAAGAATGGGCAATTTGGAATGCTCTGGTCCAGTCACCCGCTCAACCTATCGACTACTCAGATTTTGGTGTGTCACACCTCGATCTAACGGAGCCGCCCGGCTACGCTATGGCA
Source organism: Agrobacterium sp. DSM 25558 (assembly GCF_900100825.1). NCBI lineage: Bacteria > Pseudomonadati > Pseudomonadota > Alphaproteobacteria > Hyphomicrobiales > Rhizobiaceae > Agrobacterium > Agrobacterium sp. DSM 25558. Next base: position 173,197 of record NZ_FMUD01000001.1, read on the forward strand.
AACGCCACCGTGAGCGTGCGTTACACAGCCGCCAATTACTGGATTATGATAAAGGGCAGAGCCACTAGTGGGCCTCAGGGCATAGCAATGGGGCAGCAGTACCTTAGCCATGCACAGGCACTCGTCGCAAGGCCTGAGTTCAACGGCGTGCACCCTTGCTGGGCTGATGGCAGGATAACGGCTATTGCAAACGCGGCATCGACGCCTGGAGGGAGATCACAGTGGGTGGAGATCAACACTAATCGCCATCTTGCGTTCGTCGCTCAGAACCTGCCGTAACCAATTCGGCCTTTGTTTTAGCACCGATCTTACTTCTGAGCAAAGATCGGCAATCGGAAGACGCTGGCTCAATTCTTGAGCCAGTTTCTCGGACCCAGCGCTCTTGAAACCTTTAGTCCCACCCCAGCGAGCAAGACAGTCTATAGCTTCTTCTCTCCACAAAAGTCGGGCTACCTGCAGAGGATCTATTGCTGGATTTAAGCTACTTTCACGATAGGTGCTCAACACTACGCCATCAGAGGCGTCCGCAGCTGTAATCACACCCCACCAATCAGGTATAAGTGACATTGCCTTGGCTTGGTGCTTGTCTGCTACGACAAGTGTGACACGATCAAACACGCGGTCATACAGCACACGCTGGGCTGGAAGCCGCTGCAAAGTGTCTTTTGCACTCTTCAGCTCAAAACCGTGCATTTCTCCGTTTATCACGGCGACATCAACTCTAACGGCTCCCGCCCAGATGCCCATTTCTTCGATAATCATCGTATCGCGATCATTCGAATGCAAACCGACAAGATGGTCGCAGATCGCTGATCTTACATCGGCATCTCTCATGTAACCCTCCGTCGCATGTCGGGGCGTGCACTACAGGATTTTCCCGCCACAGCAAAGACTAATACAAATCTTTCATTTCGCTATGGCTCAGCTCTCAGTATTTTCATGGTATACATTTCGGAGCTTGCGCTGAAATGGTGATGTGCATGCCGCCGCTGTAAGTCGCTTATAGTGGCCATGGTGGTCTCTGCAATGGCTCCTGGAATCACGGTTCAAAGGCCGAGTTAAAACACCTCGCAATCTTGCCAATTTCCTGTTTTTTGCGCCACTTCAGCAAGCAGTCCTCTTACGTTTCTCGCGGTCGGCGGTGCGCCGCTGCTGTCGGTTCATGTTAGGAAATTGTTGCAAAGTGCGATGCTCTACGAACGGCGCTATCTGCTGGCCGATTTTGTCGTCCCACCTGTGGATGGTCTTAGTCGAAACGCCATGGGCATCGACCACTGTAAAATCGATCTGTCCGCCGACCAGGTGAGCAGGCGCTGTAAAATCTTCACCGGCCACACGAGTTACCGAAGCCTCGCGGTAGAACTGCATCATCGGAATGGCGATAGCTCTGAGATATTCGCTCCATGGCTCCGATTGATCGCGCAACCTGATACCCATCTCACTGAGACCGGCGCTTGCTGTGGCACATGAGCTTGCTAGGCCTGGATGCTCAAAGTCCAGAACGTCTGCATCGCTTCTGAATATCAAGCGATGGGGGCCATTCTTTTCAGACATCCCGGCGATCGTCGCTTCGATCCTCATCGAGGGTCTGCGGTCTGCAAATTTGTGCAGTTGGCTGGTCATCCAAGAGACGGCGTTATCAAAACCAAGCCGATCAACAGCTAAGATGAACTTTTCGGAAAAGTAATTGCCAAGGTCTCGCGATCCTCGTGTTGCGACGGCCACTCGCCCCGAAGATGAAGCCATTACCTTCCGCTCTACACGGGTCAAAATGTTTTCTTCGCTGTAAACCGCCCCATCAGTGACGATGAACACGGCTTCTGCTGTTTCGATTGATACGACTGCGCTCATGATTTTTCACTCCTTGTTTTCAAGATCGAAACCAGAGGAGAACCCTGTCTGGTCGTAGGCATCACACAATGCGGCAAGAGCCTGTGTCTTCTCGTGGATGAGACTGAGCTCTTTCTGATCAACCTCAGTGCCTGTGCGAGCGGCCTCTGCTCTTAAGGCCGACGTCAATTCATATTCGCGACGAAGAGCCGCCGCTGCGCCGCCAGTCTTGCCGATGAGGTCGATTTCAACCTGTTGGTCGAGAAGCATTTTTTCGAGGTTACGCTGACGATCTCTCTGCCCATCGATGATAGCTTGGTTGGCGCGGCGATAGGAAAGCTCAACCTGCTGATTGATGCGTTCCTCGCGAGTTGCGGTGTCCTCTCTGGCTGGGTCAACTGGTTCGGCCTGTAGTCGGCGGCGTTCAGCATCAGCAATGGCTCGGGGGGAACGGGCTCCGATGCCGGAAAGCTCTGCCTCATAGCTGCGGCTCCGGTAAAAGCGACTTTCGTTATTGCTCCGTTGATAGGATTGCTGACTGAGCGCAGCATCCATTCGTGATCTCTCGATCGTGAGTTCGCGCTGCCGATTGTTTAACTGCTGAAGGGCGTCGGCAGCCTCTGTGGCCTCTTTCGTGAAGCCGAGCAGCGTCTGAGCTATTTTCTGGAGCTTTTTATCCGATGGATCTGAGTTCGCTATCTCCTGAATGTTCTTGTTGAACTCAAGAACTTCCGGGTTGCCGGAGTGGATTTGATCCACGAGAGCCTTAACGGCACCTGTGAATTTGCCAAACCTAGCTGTAGAATCTTCACTGCCGATCGAGGATGCGCCGAACCCTTCAAAATCAAACTGAGACGCGTTGACAGAAGCGCCCGCCTGCCCAAGGAAACTGCGCATGTTCTCACGCAAGGTCTTTTCGAGGTTAGTTCGGTCTTGATTGGCGAAGAACCCAATAGCCGTTTGCGCCCGCTGGCCGAACTGCGCGCCGGACTCGCTGGCAGCGTCATAGAGGCCTTTGATCCGCTTGAGAGTGTCTTCGTGCTTGGCAAGCACATCCTCAAATCGGCTTGTGCTACCGACTGCCGAAAGCATACCCGAACCAAGCGAGATAGCCGCAGCAGCAGCAGTCGTGAAGCCGATAGCGGCAAGCGATGCCGGTGTAGCGATCGAAGCCAGACCGGCACCAAGCGTTGCAAGCGCACCCTTAATGCTTTGCCCGCCGACAGCCTGCGCCAACTGTGGACCCTGCTGTAGCCCGACCATAGGCGACGACATATAGGGTGCGGTCTGAAGGATATCGAATAGCTGATATCCCACGTTTGCGGGGTTGCTTTGATTGCCGAATGATCCACTACCGCCGACACCCGCTTGCTGGCGACCTTTTAGCGCAGCAATGCTGCTGAGCGCCGCTTGTCGCTCTCTGCCGATTGCGGATGCCATCTCATCTGCGGAAATGGCTCCCAGCCGTTGCGCTTGGCGGATTTCACCGAGGACAGTCTTATAGTTGTTCAACACCGTGAACACAGGATTGAACTTGCTTCGAAGCCTGTCCAGTTCCTGACCGTAGGCAGCGATGTCTTTGCTGCGATCCCCGAATGAGGAACGGACGTTGAGCGCGCTTTCAATGCGCTTGGATAGGCTCTCAGCATTTGCAGCAGCCACACCCAAGGCTTGGCTGATTTGCACTCCCGCGCCCGCAACTCTCGTAACCGCCCTTGAGGCAGATGAGCCCATCCGGTCTACAGCAGTTTCTGTTCTGCCAGCCGCGGTCACAAGTCTGTCAAGTGCTGATTCCGCGCTGGACGCTGGCGAACTGTCGATTGCGAACCCGAGGGTGGCTGTTGTCATGTGGATAGCTCCCGATAACCGTGTTTCTCGCTAGCTTTTGCGGTCGAACCCACCACATCGGATACCTTAGGAGTTTGTCTCGCATGCTCCGCCCTCAGGCACTGGATCTCTACACGGCTGGCGCACTTTTTACTCATGCCGCGCTCTGCATGTCTGAGGAGATATCACCGGGTTCAAAGACACCTGAGAAACGGCTACCAGAGGCGCTGAGCTTCTCAGCTGTGGCGGTAAGCACGAATTCATTGACGGATACGCCTGCTCGGCTTGCGGCGGCGAACAGAGCTGATCTAAAGCCAGACGTGACCCTGCCGCCGTTCAACATCACGTTGACGATGGGCTCTCTCTGCTTTCGCTGCTTGGCGATGGTTGGCATTGCCGCGGTCTCCTGATCTGTTGTCCAGAAGCAGAAGACCATAATTATTAAGCTTTGCGGATTGGAAGCATTCGGTAATGTGTTGTCGGGATGAAGAATAACAGGGAGGCAAATATGCAAACGACAGATCTGAAAATTAAGAAGCTCTCAGAGACGATGCCTGGGGAGCTAGTGCGTTTGTCGGCTCTAGGTCGTGCGCCACGTTTTTGCATCGTAATGGAGCAAAAGAGGGAGAACGCGATACTAGCATGCCTAGAGCCTATTGCCGGCGTGGTAGATCGACCGTTCCACTTTTTTCCTTCCAACAATCTCAACGCGGTATCTTTCGGTTCCGATTGGTTTCTTGATATTGAGTTAGACCATGAGTTCTATCCGGGATCACAGTCCATGCGGTGGGGATCAGGGGCCCTGAAACTGCAGGGAACGGAGTGGGTCCTCAGCATTCATCAGATGCCAACAGCCTATCAACTCTCAGAACTTTTCTTCAACTTGTCGTCAAATGAAATAACGGAAATGCCTGCCGTATCAACATCGGCACCAATCTCGCAATGGAGAATTTGGAAAGATCGAGAAGCCGCGACGTTGCCCGATGGAAAGCCTCTGGTGACTGTTCAGGCAGTTGAGGTGAATTGAACGTTCAAGGCAGCCCGAGATGATCGAAAACGCGGCGAACGCGTGGGTGGTCGCGCTTTCCATCTCTCAAAAGGTTAAGCGCGATAATGTCGCCGTGGATGACCATCTCCAACGCTGGCGCTGATATCTCTAACGGCGCTCCTGGCTTGGTTTGTCTGGCAATTCCGAACTCTTTGCATAGATCACGCACTGTTTTGTCGGTTTTGCCAGAGACATGAACTGCGGTCTTAAGATTTATAACCTCGTCCTTGCGCATCAAGATCGGCGCGAGGCCGGCACCTTCGCATTCGAGCAACTCTCGCGTGGTGAATAGCGTCTCGGTCAAAACGTGCCTCCGATGATATTCTCCTGCGCCCACGCAACGTATCGATCGAGCACAGAGCCAGCATCTTCGCCGGTGCATTTGCGGTAGGCTTCCCGTGTTGGCTGGTGCCGGATCGCCCATGCAAGGGCCTCAGGATTAACCGGCTCATAGCTATCGGGAATAACACTTATCGTGACTGGTTCTGCCGTCATGCCACGTTCCTTTTCAACGGTATCAGGTCGCCACCACCTTTCGGACGGGGGATATTGTAGATTGTCTCCATCGCTGCCTTATGGATCAGCGACGGAACGAGGTTGATCACGTTACTCGGCTTTGCGTCTGCCCATTCAAACAAGTTGAGCTGCGTCATGCGATGGCCCTCGCGTTCACTTCCCACGCTTCGATGTCGAATGGTGTAAGATGCCCCTCCATCAGCATGCCGAGGCAACGCTTCAGTTCTTCAGGTGGACACCCGCGGCTCAGAATGAACGATTTCCCTTCATCAATGGTCTTTGGAACCGGGAAAGGTCGCGTATACGTATCCTTTCTTCCTTCATCATAAGCCCGACTTTGTGACGGTGCCTGTGCCGTTGATGTTGAAGATGATTTTGATTGTAAAGGTGATGGTGATTGTGGTGGTGATGGTGTTTCGTTTAGCTTTCCATCAGCTTTGCCGTTAGCTTTAGCTGTAGGTTTCGTTTCGGTTTCATTTAGGTTTTCGCCAAGCTTCCGAGGGCGGCCACCTTTCTTGCCATTTTCCACTTTGGTCTGTCGTAATGCCTCAGACTGAACGCGCAGTTCTGCTGTCTTAGAATGCAGCCAGACCCAGTCAAACAAAGGCGCTAAGGCGTTTCTGATGCCTGGCCACTGCTCCCGATCAGCCATGCATATCCGGCGAAGTCTCTCATCGTCGGTCGGAAGTTCGCCGTGTTGCCATTGATGAAGGCGAAGCCTGACATGACATCCATATTCCTCGGGGCTTAAAGCGGAGGTTTCTGCGAGCTCGTCGCCGATATAAATCTGCATCCATGGGAGGTGGCTCATCCGTGTGCCCTCCGCCAAACCCGGTATTTACCCGCTTGGGCGCATGCCTCGGTTGCCTCAAGGGCAGTCAGGCCGAACCGCTCGCGAAGAGCTGAGATAACAGAGGTTGGTGCAGGGTTCTGCTCGGCTAGCCACTGCGCTGCCTGAATGACAGCCTCACTGTGTGCTGCGCTGCTTGCCCCCGGCCCTCCGCTGTTGTGGTGTACCGATCCTGTCATGCAGCAGCTCCAATTCGAGCCTGAAGGCCGAGTTTCGCAGCCAAGGGCGCAACAGGGACAACGATCCGCCCCCCGATCTTGATAGTTTCGAAGTCTCCTTTTTCTGCGGCGTTGTATGCTGCATTCCGAGCGAGTCCGAAAAACAAGCGACCAGCGTCCGGTACCGAAATGGTGGGGCTTTTCAGCGCTTCTTCCAAAGTCATCAACGATCTCCAAATTATCGGCGTTAACGGCGCGACTTGTGCCGTTTTTTAATCATTGATCGTTCGAAGTATTTCGTCAAGCGCTACTTGTGCTTTTTGTGCCGTTTTTTTATGCTCCATGTGAAGTGATATTTAAGGGTGTGAAATGGTAAAACCTCGTGAGAACCGCGTTCCAATCATGATGTCCGAAGAAGAACTCCGCGCGATTGATGATTGGCGATTCGAAAATAGGATTGCCACCAGATCAGACGCGGTTCGGAGATTGGTCCAGATAGCATTACGGTTCGAGCGTCAGTTCGACTCCCTTCACTCTGAAGCGCGAGCCTTAACTGAGTTCGTTCCCCAAACTATCGACCAGTTGAACAAGGACATGAACCAGCCCGATAAGGAAGCGTGGGACGCGTCAGTTGGGTTGCAGGTTTTAATTGCCCTTTTGAACCAGAGCGAAGGTCAGAAAAGGCTACTATCGATCCTTTTCGGCGTTCTGGGCGAGTCTGCGACCCTCAAGGACGAGCAAGCAACAGCTTCGGCAATCGCCCGAACGGACGAGGCTGCTGAGGAATATTACAAGTCTATCGATGAACTGCTCAGTCCGCTTGTCAATAAATGGGAGGATCAAAAGTGAAGGGGCACATAACAGAGCGATCCCCAGGCAAGTGGGGAATTGTCATTGACGTCCCCGATCCAGAGACAGGCAAGCGACGTCGCAAGTGGCACACCTTCCACGGCACAAAAAGACAGGCTGAGACCGAATGCGCCCGGCTGGTTGCTGAGGTGAACGGCGGCAACTATGTTGAACCGGCAAAGACGACAGTGCGCGATTACTTCATCCGGTGGCTGAAGCACGAGAAGTCGAACGTCTCGCCAAAGACGCATCAGCGTTACGAGGAATTGCTTCTGAAGAACGTGGCACCTGTAATCGGTGCCCTCACTCTCAATAAGCTCACCGCCGCCCGTATTGATGGTGCATGGGGCCATCTTCTGGAGAGTGGTCGAAGAGACGGGAAAGGCGGTCTATCGCCTCGTACGGTCCACCATTGCCGCCGCGTGATGCTGACTGCAATGGATCAGGCAGTGAAGTGGGATTTACTAAAGCGCAATCCTGTGGCTCTCACTCGCCCGCCGAAGGTCGAGAAGCAGCAGATGGAAGCGTTCGATGCCCCGCAGACAGCCATCATGCTCGATGACTTTCGAGAGAACCGTGTCTTCATCCCTGCCCTTCTCGCCGCACTGTGTGGACTGCGCAGAGGCGAAATATTGGCCCTTCGTTGGAGAGATATCGATATGGCGGCCGCAACCATCGCTGTCAGGCAAAGCGCCGAGCAAGTAGGCACCGTTGTCCGTTACAAAGAAACGAAGTCTGGCAAGTCTCGCGTGGTTGCACTGTCCTCATCGGTGATCGAGGAATTAAAGCGCCACCGGCTTGCCCAGGCGGAGGAACAATTGAAGATCGGGATCAGGCCAGATGATGCTTCCTTTGTCGTCGCACAGATCGACGGCAGCCCCTTGAAGCCGGTCTCGCTTACACACGAGTGGACGCGCTTGCTGGCGAAAACCTCCCTACCCCGAATCAGGTTTCACGATCTTCGGCACTCGCACGCGACACAGCTGTTGGCTGCCGGTGTCCACCCAAAGATTGCCAGCGAAAGACTCGGACACTCTACAATCGGCATCACGCTAGACCTCTATTCGCATGTCATGCCGGGGATGCAAGCAAACGCAGCAGAGCAGGTTGACGCCGCTATTCAATCTGCTAGAAAGCCAGCCACCAAATGATTGGGTAGCAAAGCGGTAGCAAGCGCCGTTTTCGAGAAGTTAAACAGACTAAGATTTCTCAACTATATCAATCACATGGATGGGTGTCCGAGTGGTTTAAGGAACCGGTCTTGAAAACCGGCGTGCGTGAGAGCGTACCGTGGGTTCGAATCCCACCCCATCTGCCACAATCATATGATTATGCATGGCAATTCTTGTTGAGCACTCCGATCCGGAGCGAGCCGCAACTGCACTTCTTTGCAAAGCTGGCTTGATTCTATCTCCCAGCAAATACAAACCGAATCGGTGTCCGCGCTGAATGGAATGCCTCGATGGCTGCAATCATTCGAGATCCCGTCTGGATGACGGCACTTCTCTAATCTGCTTGTCAGCGTCAAGCTTTGGTCGAACTCATTCTTGAGGCTTCTCCGGGGCAGCTTCCGTCCACAATTGGTTCATTGGGTTGTTCAGGCTCGGTCACGTCCGATGTCAGAAAGTGCGGTAGTGACTGTTTGAGCCAACGCTTGAGTGTCCTTTTCGCCGTCAAATCTAAGCACCGGAGCGGATTGCGCATCGAGCCAACGCTTATGCTGCTCCAGATTGCGCCCAGCGAACGAGGGTGAATCATAGTGAGACGCCCAGTCCCTGAATGCCAAATGTCGCTCATACATGTCCCCGCCGGGCAGGATACGATCGCCATGCAGCAAGGCCTCTCGCCTGTCCAGACGCTGTAGCCGTACAGCCGTCGGCGTATATAGGAACACAATAAGATCGACATTCTTGATCAGGGTGTCGCCCCAACCCATAAAGGAACCTGAAAGAACCCAGCCCTTGCTTTGAGCCTGCTGTTCGTTGATCAGCCGAACCCGATCTTCCGGCGGGCGCTTGGTGGTGAAAGGCGGATCGGTCGGCATCCAGTAGAAGTCGTCTACATCCAGCAGCGGAACTGCGAATTGCTCGGACAGCGTGGCACCAAGCGTCGAAACGTCCGAGCAAGATGCTCCGATCACGTATAGTCTCGGCGTATTGGTCATGTCGTCGTCACCATAAAAAGGCGGATCATATACTGCGCTGCGTCAGGCTCTGCAACGCCCGCTTGTGGCGTCCAGCCGAAACGGCTCTTCAAAGGATACAGACCCACGTCTGCATCCTCGTGACACCAAAACCATTTGAGACTCCTGCGCATGTATTTATAACGTGCGAAAACGACGATTCTCGAAAGGCATTTGATAATGTGGATTGAAGTGACAGCGGTCAGTAACAATCAGAAATTCGCCATCAACTTTGACCATGTGACGCAAATATCACCGCTTGTTCAGGGCACCCTTATTCTGCGCGCTGGAAATGAACGTGTGCAGGTCATGGAGAGCTACGATTATATCATCGCGCGCCTGCACGCGGCTGCATCCAAATAAGTAACGCCTTCAGCCGGATAGCCGAACCACTTTGATCTTTAAAAACAAAAAGCCGACCCAAGGGTCGGCTTTCAAATTCATGACTGAATGCGCCTTACTGGCAAACACGCATGCTTTCCATATGCCAGCCGCCGTCATAGGCGTTACGGACCTGACGGTCCTCGAACCAGCAACGTGGCGGGGGTGGTGGCGGCGGCTCGACATAACGGGGACCGCTGTCTCTTGCCAGGGCACCGCCGATAATACCACCCAGAACACCGGCTGCGATTCCGCCCGCGATAACACGGCCATTGTCATGGTCGCGATGTCTGCGTGGTGGGTCACGATATGGTGGTGGCGGAGGACCGCGACGGTCGTAACTATATGGGCCATCGTAATACTGCGCGGAAGCGGTTTGCACGCTGGTCAGAACTGCGCCACCGGCGATGACAGCAGCAAGCATTGTCAGAAGAATTTTTCTCATAGCGGGCTTCTCCATGTGAGCCGAACCATAACCGGGTAGCGTCTCAATATGCTCTCAAAATGGCACGACACTCATGAACAAGTTCTGAACGCAAAATTCACCATAGCGATATGTTCGTTAATTTGGATCGGCGTACCGTTAGCCGGAACAGTGACCTTTCGGGCTTTGCTTATGAAGGATATGTCAACCTTGCTTCCTCCTCGGGAGGAGCTCCCAAGTCCTGAAAGCCAATCAGGCGAAACTCTAGCCCCGCCTTTTGGTGGGGCCTTTTTTATAGCGCGCCAGAATTTTAATGAAATATGTCAGGATTACTGATGTAATTATTTCAGATAGCGTACCGATACCAGGCTGATTGACCTACCCGCTAAGTCGCATTTTCAATTATCAATGCATATCGCTCAAGGGCTCCGGCCCGATTTTTCCCCGAGCGAACAACCTGCCCCGCTGCGTTTTGCGGGGCTTTTTTGTTTGCAGCAATGACAAGCGGTGCCTATCCGACTCTGCTGGATATCACGACGTTGAGCGCTGGCCCTACGCGCTGGTTGTCGTGGCGGTTTCGAAGCAGGTCATTAAACAACTCAATGACAGCTGCCGGCATATCTCTCGAAAAATCGTCGAAGAGTTCGGTCGCTCTATTCCAGGAGTAGATAGCAGCAAGCGTCAGAACCAGCAGCAGCAACCATGGCCATAACGGTTTTTTACGCGGCGGCCTGTCTTTGATATTATCGTCAACCGTCATCCTGCCGCCCTCAAATGCATACCGTTACTTTCGACCATATCGAGGCTCGCCACCCGGGGCATAAGCCGCCTTTTGCAAAAACCGGAAAATGCTGCCGCACTGAGCGCATCGTATCATATATTCCGAGGGATTTCTGGATGGACGCTCTGTACGGAAGCCCTTCGGCATCTCATCGATACGAAAATCGACGTCAGCATGATGCTTCTCGTCTTTCTCCGACGCCTCGGCAAAACCGCTATGGCCGCATTTTGCACATTCGAGTTTGCGGGAATATCGGTCACGCGAAGCCATGGTCCATCCTTTGTTTCGGGACAGGTAGCAATCGGCAAGCAGCAGTTCAATACATAATGCCTTGTAGCGACCTCTTCCTGCACTGAAATCGCCGGGTCGGACTAGGGGGCGGTGAGAGGAATGGCTGTGCTGTTTTCGATCAAAGACCGCATTTTATCCGCTTCAGATACCATTCATAAACCACTTGGTAACGCCATCGCTCTAAAGTTGGCGTCTGAAAAGTCTGGCGGGGCGTGTCGGACGGAACCTGTGGCATGCGATTAAAGAGTTCAACCGTGTTCAAAAAACTATCTGAGGCACTAGGGCGCACGGCAGGCGCTTCGTCTTTCGTGAAAGTTTTCATGTTTGCAATGGCTGTGGCGACGGCAACTGCCGCCACAACCCAAGTTGCGAATGCTGACCCGAAATTTGCGGGCATCGTTGTGGATGCCAAGACCGGCAAGGTTCTTTATAGTGAAGATCCTGATGGCTTGCGCTATCCAGCATCACTAACAAAGATGATGACCCTGTATCTGACGTTCGAAGCTTTGAACTCAGGTCGCATTTCGCTCAATTCGGCGGTTCCCATTTCGGCAAACGCCGCCAAGGAGCCCCCATCCAAGTTGGGCGTCCGCGCAGGCGGTAGTGTCACCGTTGAGCAGGCAATTCTGGCGCTCGTCACCCGTTCTGCCAACGACGTTGCAACCGCTCTTGGTGAAATGATCGGCGGCAATGAAGAGCGTTTCGGACGTATTATGACGGCGAAGGCCCGTGCATTGGGCATGACCCGCACGACCTACCGCAACGCAAATGGCCTGCCAAATACAGCGCAGATGACGACGGCCCGAGACCAGGCACGTTTGAGTGTCGCCCTGCGTCAGCATTTCCCGCAATATTACGGGTATTTCAACACCCGTGTGTTCAATTTTGGCAAGCAGGTTATCGGTAACCACAATCGTCTCGTCGGCACTGTTCGCGGTGTTGATGGCATCAAGACCGGCTACACCCGTGCCGCCGGTAGCAACCTGGCGACCTCTGCTCAGCTCGATGGACGCTCCATCGTTGCCGTTGTTCTCGGCGGTCGCTCCAGTGCTGCTCGTGATGCCACGATGCGCAAGCTGGTGGCGGAATATCTTCCGCAGGCTTCGCGTGGGGGTAACAGCAACCTGATTGCATCAACACCAACCATGCGTATCGAAGAGCCGGTCGCGGTTGCAGCAACCACACCAGCATTCGTTCCTCCCGCAGGTCTTCCAAATGCCGGCCCCGTGCCGCAGGCTCGCTATGCGGATGAAACACCTGTTTCCGCTTTCGCTCCAAGCCAGGCCAATGCAGCCGTTACGGCCATGGACGTAGCAACACGTGGCAAGCCTCCGGCTAATCTCACGCCACCTGTCGATATGCGGCCTGATCGCTCAATGGTGACCAATTCGACCAAGGTCGACAACATCGTCACTGCCTCCACCAGCACTGCCCCTTCTGCGAACGGCAATGCAGGTTGGGTTATCCAGATCGGCGCGTCTCCAGACGAAGGCTCTGCGCGAAACCTGCTTCAGGCAGCGCAGGATAAGGGCGGCATCTCTCTGCGCTCCGCCAAACCTTTCACGGTCGCCTTCAACAAGGACGGCGCCCAAATGTTCCGCGCTCGCTTCGGTGGCTTTGGCGGCCAGAATGAAGCGGTCAATGCATGTAATGCTTTGAAAAAGAAAGGCATCAGCTGCTGGGCATCGCTCCAGTAAGCGGAAGACGGTTTCAGGGGCCGGTAGCATGAAAATACAGATTACCGGTTCCACTCCTCGAATTGTATTGTGTAACGAGGCTTTCCAGATGGCGATCAACGAAAACTATTCGGACATTGCAGCAGGTAAAGGCAGACAGCAAAGTCTGTCCGTTCTGCATCCGATCCATGAAGCGGCGATGAGAATTGCCGATCTCGGCTTGAACAGATCGCGGCACAAGACCCGCGATCTCGTCAACCTTCTCCTGTCCCACGGTGCTCGCGCCTGGCGCAGCAACCAGCCGGAAGCGAAGATTCATCTCCACATCGCTTCGAAATCCGGTCGCGGTGCCATTCATTTGCGCCTGCGTTAAAAACTTCACAGCCAATAAAAAAGCCCTGCGAAACATCGGTTTCGCAGGGCTTTTGTTTTGTAGACGATCACGGTTGACGAAAGCGGCGGGACGCAGACTGGCCCGCCGCTTGTGACTTACACGCCCTCGCCGTCCCCTTCTGGTGCTGCACCGGCATCTGTCTCGACGCCGTCGACTTCAGCATCACCCAAAGCCTCGACGTCATCATCGCCTTCAGGTTCGTTGATACGCTCGACGGACACGACCTTTTCATCCTTCGCAGTGGAGAAGATGGTTACGCCCTTCGTTGCGCGGCTAGCAAAACGAATGCCGCCGACGGGAACCGGATCAACTGACCGCCATCGGAAACCAGCATGATCTGGTCTTTGTCATCGACCGGGAAGGCTGCAACCAGTTCACCGATTTCCGCCGTCTTGGACGTATCGGTAGCACGGATGCCCTTGCCACCACGGCCCGACGTGCGGAAGTCGTAGGACGAGGAGCGCTTGCCGAAGCCCTTTTCGGAAACAGTCAGAACGAACTGCTCTTGGGACTTGAGGAACTGGTAGCGTTCTTCGGTCAGATGACCCTCCTCCGTTACTTCCTCGCCAACCAGTGCGATCTCTTCGGCGTCGGTCTCACCCGTCAGGGCGCGGCGTTCTGCAGCGGCACGCTTGAGGTAAGCTGCACGCTCCCATGGTTCTGCATTCACGTGGCTGACAATCGTCATCGAGATGATGCGATCACCTGCGCCAAGATTGATACCGCGAACACCGACCGAGTTACGGCCAGCAAATACGCGCACATCATCCACAGGGAAGCGAATGCACTGGCCGAGTGCCGTGGTCAGCAGAACGTCATCGCCTGCCACTTCGCCAAGAGCGTCAGGGCCTGTGCAGGTCTCGACGGAGAGGATTTCATCACCCTCTTCATCCAGCTTCATGGCGATCTTGCCGTTGCGGTTGACCTGAACGAAGTCGGACAACTTGTTACGGCGTACCGTTCCACGCGTGGTCGAGAACATCACGTCCAGCGTTTCCCACGTCGTCTCGTCTTCCGGTAATGGCATAATGGTGGTAATGCGCTCGCCAGCCGCCAATGGCAGCATGTTGATCAATGCCTTGCCCTTAGACTGCGGTGTACCGATGGGCAGGCGCCATACCTTTTCCTTGTAGACGATACCACGTGAGGAGAAGAACAGAACCGGCGTGTGGGTATTGGCCACGAACAGACGGTTGACGAAATCCGCATCGCGGGTCGCCATACCGGAACGGCCCTTGCCGCCGCGACGCTGTGCACGATAGGTCGTCAGTGGTACGCGCTTGATATAACCCAGATGCGATACCGTCACGACCATGTCTTCACGGGAGATGAGATCCTCATCGTCCATGTCAGGACCGCCTTCGACGATCTGACTGCGGCGCGGCGTGCCGAACTCATCCCTGACAGCAGCGAGCTCATCCTTGACGATCTGCTGGATACGAACACGCGAAGACAGAATATCGAGATATTCGCTGATTTCTGCGCCGATCTTGTTCAGCTCGTCGCTGATTTCATCACGGCCTAGAGCTGTCAGTCGAGCAAGACGCAGTTCGAGAATCGCACGCGCCTGCTCTTCAGACAGGTTGTAGGTCTTGTCTTCATTGATGCGGTGGCGCGGATCGTCGATCAGAAGGATCAGGCTTTCCACGTCGGAGGCGGGCCAGCGGCGCGTCATCAACTGTTCGCGCGCAGTTGCCGGGTCCGGCGCCTGGCGGATAACGCGAATGACTTCATCGATATTGGCAACGGCAATCGCCAAGCCCACCAACACATGCGCGCGGTCGCGTGCCTTACGCAGAAGGTATTTCGTGCGGCGGCTGACGACTTCTTCGCGGAAGGATACGAAAGCACGCAGCATGTCGAGCAGCGTCATCTGCTCCGGCTTACCGCCGTTCAGTGCCACCATGTTACAGCCGAAAGACGTCTGCAAAGGTGTGTAGCGATAAAGCTGGTTCAAAATGACTTCGGCGTTGGCATCGCGCTTCAGCTCAACGACGACACGATAGCCTTGACGGTCGGACTCGTCACGAAGGTCGGAAATGCCTTCGACGCGCTTGTCCTTGACGAGCTCGGCCATCTTCTCGATCATCGACGACTTGTTCACCTGGAAGGGAACTTCGGTGATGATGATCTGTTCGCGGTCACCACGCATCGGCTCGATCGTCGCGCGGCCGCGCATGATGACGGAGCCGCGACCCGTCTCGTAAGCCGAACGAATGCCAGAACGGCCGAGAATGAATGCGCCTGTCGGGAAATCCGGACCAGGGATGATTTCCATCATCTGCGGCAATTCGATTTCCGGATTGTCGATCAGCGCGATGGAGCCGTTGATGACCTCAGTCAGATTGTGCGGC
Organism: Agrobacterium sp. DSM 25558; assembly: GCF_900100825.1. NCBI lineage: Bacteria > Pseudomonadati > Pseudomonadota > Alphaproteobacteria > Hyphomicrobiales > Rhizobiaceae > Agrobacterium > Agrobacterium sp. DSM 25558. The sequence continues at coordinate 188,758 of NZ_FMUD01000001.1, forward strand.
GGAATATTGGTAGCCATACCGACGGCGATGCCGCCTGCGCCATTGACCAGAAGGTTGGGGAACTTGGCAGGAACCACGACTGGCTCCGACATGGTGCCGTCGTAGTTGTCGCGGAAATCGACCGTTTCCTTGTCGAGATCGTCGAGCAGCGCGTGCGCCACCTTCTCAAGGCGGCATTCGGTATAACGCTGGGCAGCCGGCGGGTCGCCGTCGATGGAGCCGAAATTGCCCTGACCGTCGATCAGCGGCATCCGCAGCGACCAGTCCTGGGCCATACGAGCCAAGGCATCATAAATCGCAGAGTCACCGTGCGGGTGGTATTTACCCATCACGTCACCGGTCACACGTGCGGACTTGACGTATTTCTTGTTCCAGTCGAGGCCGAGTTCATTCATTCCGTAAAGAATACGGCGGTGAACGGGCTTCAGTCCATCGCGAACGTCTGGAAGTGCACGGCTGACGATAACGCTCATGGCGTAATCGAGATACGACCGCTGCATTTCCTCTATGATGGAAATCGGCTCAATGCCTGGCGGAAGCTTTCCGCCGCCTGGGGGGCTCTGGTCAGTCAAATCGGATCACATTCTATGTTAAGAATCGGATGGATTTTTATAGCGGAAACAGCACGAAAGCGCCAATTTCCAGCGCGGTTTTGAACAGTCTTTTGCGTCATTTGCAAGACGATGCACAGTTTTATCCCTAAGCGGGGTGAAAACGGTTTCAAACGGCGTCAGACTTACCTACCATAGCATGAAAATCGACCTGACGCCGAAGCGATTGCTCTCGATTTCCGGGAATGATGATGGGGAAAGCATGGCAAGCACCGAACTTCTTCTCAACGCCCTGACCACGATGCTTGTCACGCTCGACCCGCCTGGTCTGGCACCGGTCTTTCTGGCGCTGACGGCGGGCATGACGCGCGCCCAACGCGGCCAGGTCGCGCTTCGCGGCTCGATCATCGCTTTCGGCATCCTTGCCATGTTTGCGCTGTTCGGCTCGTCAATTCTGGAGGTGCTGGGCATCTCGCTCGGTGCGTTCCGCATCTCCGGCGGCCTGCTGCTGTTCTGGATCTCGTTTGAAATGATTTTCGAGAAACGGCAGGAACGAAAGGAAAAGACGTCGGAAGTTGCGATTACGCTAGATCACATCCAGAACATCGCCGTCTTCCCTTTGGCACTACCATTGATCGCAGGCCCTGGCGCTATCTCAGCCACGGTACTGATTTCCGGGTCTATGGAAACCAGCTTTGAGAAAGTCCTGTTCATTCTCCTGCTGGCATTCAGCATGCTGCTGGTTTTTCTGGCACTGTTGGCCGCCGACCGGCTGGACCGTTTCCTCGGCAATACCGGTCGTGCAATTCTCACACGTCTGCTCGGCGTCCTGCTGGCGGCGCTATCGGTTCAGTTCGTGGTGGACGGTGTTAAATCCGCGATGGCGTCCTGACAGAGACGAGGCTGGATTTTCTGTTAAAACGCCAACTCCTGACGAGACTCAAGAGTGGTGAGAATGCGAAATCTGCTGCGCCTTATCGTGCCGGAAGCGATGCCGGTCAGTTATAAGGAACGCCTGCGTGCCGCGACCGGCGCATTGCTCGGCATTTTCATCACTGGCTACATCGGTCATCTGGCTGTTGGTAACAGTGCCGTGCTGCCTGCGCTGATTGCCCCAATGGGTGCGTCCGCCGTTCTGCTGTTTGCCGTTCCATCAAGCCCGCTTGCGCAGCCATGGTCCATTCTGTGCGGCAACATTGTTTCCGCCATCGTGGGTGTCACTGTCGCGATATGGATCGCCGATCCATTCGTGGCAGCAGCGGTTGCGATCAGCGTCGCCATTGCGGCAATGATGGCACTGCGCTGCCTGCATCCGCCAAGCGGTGCTGTTGCGTTGACGGCTGTCCTTGGCGGAGCCGCCATCCACGATCTCGGCTACGGATTTGTCCTGTGGCCGGTCGCGGGCAACTCCATGGCGCTTCTTGCGGTCGCCGTGATCTTCAACAACCTTTCGGGAAGACGTTACCCGCACTCCATCCGGTCTCAACCGTCCAGCCATGCGACGAAAGACCCGGCACCCATTCAACGCATCGGCTTCTCATCGTCCGATCTTGATGATGTTCTCAAAGAATACGACCAGGTTCTCGATATCGACCGCGACGACCTGGAAACGATTTTACGCCGCACCGAATTGCGCTCTTACAAAAGGCGAGCAACCTATCTCGATTGCGCCAGCATCATGTCCCGTGACGTTGTCGCCGTCGCCCCGGACGATTCACTGAAGGCCGCGCACGCACTGATGCGTCATCATCATTTCAAGGCGTTGCCGGTTACGAACGACAACGCAGAGGTGGTTGGCATCGTTACCCAGACGGATTTCCTGGACAAAGCAAGCTGGACAAGTGGTCGCCCAGCAATCGGGTTTCTCCAGCGTGTGCGCCTTATATTTTCCGGACGTAGCGCGCCGAACGATACGGTCAAAGACATCATGACGTCTCCGGTCAAAACCGTATCGCCGGAAACGCCCATAGAAGAAGCCATCATCATATTGGCGGAACAAGGTCTGCATTACCTGCCGGTCGTCAGTGAAAACGCAAAACTCGCAGGCATCATTTCTCAGTCAGACGTGATGATCGCAATGTTGGCAGACAAGGCTGAAAAATAAGCCTTTACCGTTTTGCCTTCAAAATCCGCTTCCATATCGTACCGCCGAGATAGCGGTTGAAAACGAGAAAATAAGCAACGATCAGTGCAAAGACCAGAACTGCTGGCATGCCCTGCAGGCTGAAGCCGTCTTCCGTGCGCCCGCCAAAGACGAGCGCGACGAGATAGCCAAATATCCAAAAAGCAGTAAAAAAGTCCAGTATGGCGGCCAGCACAATGCGCCAGGTCGATGGCTGGCGCGCTGGTGTGATCGTTTCTGTCATGCCTTACCCCTGCCCCAGGTGTTTCTATAGATCAGAACGGAATGTCGTCGTCCATGTCGTTGGAGAAGTTGCCGCCGCCAGACTGGCCGCCGCGTGCGGGCGCAGATCGAGCCGGCTTCTGATCGTAACCACCACCGCCACCAAAATCGCCGCCGCCAGATGCTCCACCGAAATCATCTCCGCCACGGCCAGCACCGCCACCGCCGCCTTCACCACGACCATCGAGCATGGTCAGCGTCGAGTTGAAGCCCTGCAGCACGATTTCCGTGGAGTAACGGTCGTTGCCAGTCTGGTCCTGCCATTTGCGTGTCTGAAGAGCGCCTTCGATATAGAGCTTGGCACCCTTTTTCACATACTGCTCGATGACCTTGCAGAGACCTTCGTTGAAGACCACGACAGAGTGCCATTCGGTCTTTTCTTTCCGCTCACCGGAGGTGCGATCGCGCCAGCTTTCAGAAGTCGCGATACGAAGATTTGCGATAGGGCGACCGTCTTGCGTGCGACGAATTTCCGGATCAGCGCCGACGTTCCCGAGCAAAATTACCTTGTTTACGCTGCCAGCCATCTTCTCAATCCTGTCTACCGACCTTCATGGCCAGCATTTTATCTTTAAAATCCTGCGCATCATAGCCCATCGTTCAGCATGATGTGCACCAGATGGAACGACAATCCACAAGGAATGTTCTTTCAAAGCGCATACCCTTGCCTTTCGTTCCTATTTTGTTCTATTAAGGCTGTATTGATGAGTCAAGTCCAACGAAAACCGGATGTGAAAAGGTTAATTGATCTCGACACGCCGATCTGCGTCATTACATAAGAGCCTGCCCCTCCCACAGAGTATCCCGAGCCTTGTCATGAGTGAATTAAAGACGATTTCGATCCGCGGTGCCCGCGAGCATAATCTCAAGGGCATCGATCTGGACCTGCCACGCAACAAGTTGATCGTCATGACCGGGCTTTCGGGCTCCGGCAAATCCTCGCTTGCTTTCGATACGATCTATGCGGAGGGCCAGCGGCGATATGTCGAAAGTCTGTCCGCTTACGCACGGCAGTTTCTGGAAATGATGCAGAAACCGGATGTAGATCAGATCGAAGGTCTGTCTCCCGCTATTTCCATCGAGCAGAAGACGACGTCGCGCAATCCCCGCTCGACCGTCGGTACTGTGACGGAAATCTACGACTATATGCGTCTGCTGTTTGCACGCGTCGGCGTTCCCTATTCGCCAGCCACCGGGCTGCCCATCGAGAGCCAGACCGTCAGCCAGATGGTCGACCGTGTGCTGGCATTCGAGGAAGGGACGCGCCTTTACATCCTCGCCCCCATGGTTCGCGGACGTAAGGGCGAGTATAAAAAAGAGCTGGCCGAGCTGATGAAAAAGGGCTTTCAGCGCGTCAAGGTAGACGGTCAGTTCTACGAAATTGCCGAAGTCCCTGCCCTGGACAAGAAATACAAGCACGATATCGATGTCGTCGTGGACCGCGCTGTCGTACGCCCGGATATGGCGGCACGTCTGGCGGACAGCCTTGAGACCTGCCTGAAGCTCGCCGATGGTCTGGCAGTCGCCGAATTTGCCGACAAGCCTTTGCCGCCTGAAGAAACAGCTGCCGGTGGCTCAGCCAACAAGTCGCTCAATGAAACCCATGAGCGTGTGCTGTTTTCGGAAAAATTCGCCTGCCCTGTCTCTGGCTTTACGATTTCAGAGATCGAGCCGCGTCTGTTTTCCTTCAACAACCCATTCGGTGCCTGCCCGACATGTGATGGCCTTGGTTCCCAGCAGAAGGTGGATGTGGCGCTCATCGTGCCGGAGCCCGCGCGGACGCTGAAAGACGGTGCTGTGGCCCCTTGGGCCAAGTCGTCTTCCCCCTATTACAATCAGACGCTGGAAGCACTGGGCAAGGCGTTTAGCTTCAAGCTATCGAGCCGTTGGAACGATCTGACGGATGCGGCGAAGAAGGCGATCCTGCACGGAACCGGCGACAAGATCGAGTTCGAGTATCAGGATGGCGCGCGCTCCTACAAGACGGTGAAAAATTTCGAAGGCATCGTTCCCAACCTCGAGCGGCGCTGGAAGGAAACCGACAGTGCATGGGCGCGCGAAGAAATCGAACGTTATATGTCGGCTGCACCTTGCCCCGCCTGCGCAGGGTATCGACTCAAGCCCGAAGCGCTGGCGGTAAAGATCAACACGCTGCATATCGGCCAGGTGACTGAGATGTCGATTAAGCTCGCCCGCGACTGGTTCGAAGTGCTGCCGGAAGCGCTGAACACCAAACAGAACGAGATCGCTGCCCGTATTCTGAAAGAAATCCGCGAACGCCTTCGCTTCCTGAACGATGTCGGGCTGGAATATCTCAGCCTGTCGCGCAATTCCGGGACACTGTCTGGTGGCGAAAGCCAGCGCATTCGTCTCGCATCGCAGATCGGCTCAGGCCTGACAGGCGTGCTTTATGTGCTGGACGAGCCATCCATCGGTCTGCACCAGCGCGACAACGCGCGCCTGTTGGATACGCTGAAACATTTGCGTGACATCGGCAACACCGTCATCGTGGTGGAGCATGACGAGGACGCCATTCTCACAGCCGATTACGTGGTGGATATCGGCCCAGCCGCTGGCATCCATGGCGGCGAGGTGATTGCGGAGGGAACGCCGCAGCAGGTGATGGCCAATCCAAAATCTCTGACGGGCAAGTATCTCTCCGGCGAACTGGGCGTTACAGTTCCATCAGAGCGCCGCAAGCCGAAAAAAGGCAAAGAGATCAAGGTCGTGGGCGCGCGCGGCAACAATTTGAAAAACGTTACCGCATCCGTGCCCCTTGGTGTTTTCACTGCCGTTACCGGTGTCTCCGGAGGCGGCAAATCGACGTTCCTCATTGAGACGCTCTACAAGTCAGCTGCACGTCGTGTCATGGGCGCGCGCGAAATTCCGGCGGATCACGATCGGATCGATGGCTTCGAGTTCATCGACAAGGTTATCGATATCGACCAGTCGCCTATCGGCCGTACTCCACGCTCGAACCCTGCCACTTACACCGGTGCGTTTACACCGATCCGGGACTGGTTCTCAGGCCTGCCCGAGGCGAAGGCGCGGGGCTATGTACCGGGTCGTTTTTCCTTCAACGTCAAGGGCGGACGTTGCGAAGCTTGCCAGGGCGATGGCGTCATCAAGATCGAAATGCACTTCCTGCCGGATGTCTATGTCACCTGCGACGTGTGCCACGGCAAGCGTTACAATCGCGAAACGCTGGATGTGACGTTCAAGAGCAAGTCGATTGCCGACGTGCTTGATATGACCGTCGAAGAGGGCGTCGAGTTCTTCTCGGCAGTGCCTGCCGTGCGTGACAAATTGCAGTCGCTGTTCGATGTCGGCCTTGGCTATATCAAGGTCGGCCAGCAGGCCAACACCCTCTCGGGTGGTGAGGCGCAGCGCGTTAAGCTGGCAAAGGAACTGTCCAAGCGCTCGACGGGACGCACGCTCTACATCCTCGATGAGCCAACGACCGGTCTGCACTTTCACGACGTCAAAAAGCTTCTGGAGATGCTGCACGAACTGGTCGATCAAGGCAATTCCGTCGTCGTTATCGAGCACAATCTCGAAGTCATCAAGACGGCGGATTGGGTAATCGACATCGGTCCTGAAGGTGGTACCGGAGGTGGCGAAGTCGTCGCGACCGGAACGCCAGAGCAGATCGTCAAGGAAAAACGCTCCTATACCGGCCAGTTCCTCAAGGAACTTCTGGAGCGCCGTTCCGATAAGAAAATACAGGCGGCAGAGTAATCGACGTTCTGGCGTGCAATCGATGGGTGGATGGAGGAAAAGATGAGCAAGACAGGTACAATTCGCGCCGGTATCGGCGGTTGGACCTTCGAGCCATGGGAAGGCACGTTCTATCCTGACAAGCTGGTGAAAAGGCGTCAGCTGGAACATGCCAGCCACCATCTGAAAGCCATTGAGGTCAACGGCACCTATTATGGCAGCCAGAAGCCGGAAACCTTTGCCAAATGGGCATCAGAAGTGCCGGATGGTTTCATTTTCTCTTTGAAGGCCAGCCGATACGTGACCAATCGAAAAGTGCTGGCCGAGGCCGGTGAATCGATGGCCAAGTTTCTGACCCAGGGGCTGACGGAGCTTGGAGATCATCTCGGTCCCATCCTCTGGCAGTTCGCGCCGACGAAGACGTTCGAGCCGGATGATTTCGCGGCCTTCCTTGACCTTCTGCCCGAAAAGCAGGATGGGCTGACGCTTCAGCACGTCGTTGAAGTCCGCAATCCAAGTTTCCAGGTGCCTGAATTCATCGACCTGCTAGCGAAGCACAAGGTCGCCGTTGTGTGCGCGGATCATCACGATTATCCCATGTTGCCGGATGTGACCGGGGATTTCGTTTATTGTCGTCTGCAGAAGGGCGAGGATGATATTCAGACCTGTTATCCAGAAAAGGACGTGAAGGCTTGGGGTGAGCGTCTCAAAACCTATGCGGCAGGTTCTGTCCCTGATGATCTTCCGCTGATTGCGCCGGACTGGAAGGTCGAAAAGAAGGCGCGCGACGTGTTTGCCTTCTTCATCACTGGCGGCAAGGTCAATGCGCCGAATGGCGCGCAATTGTTGCAGACTCTGGTTTAGCGTCTGCGATCACACGGCAATATCTGAAGCCGCGTCAAAATTGATGGCCGCAAAGGCGGCCGCAATGACCTCCGGCCCAGCGCCTGGCTTCGTTGCGTCGTTGGATAAAATCTGGCGAAAACGCCTCGCGCCCGGCATTCCCTGAAACAAACCCACCATGTGGCGCGTGACGTGATTGACCCGTCCGCCATGGGCAACATAATCGTCAGCATAGGCCATCATATTATCACGCAACGCCAACCAGTCTGGCTCGCCCGCCGGCTCGCCATAAATGCGGTGATCGACCTCGGCCAGTATCGACGTGTTGTGATAGGCGGCGCGACCGAGCATGACGCCGTCCATATGGGTTAGATGCAACTGCGCCTGATCGAGATCGGTGATGCCGCCATTGATACCGATGAAGACATCCGGGTTTTCCCGCTTCATGCGGTAGACGAGGTCGTAATCCAGCGGCGGAACATCGCGGTTTTCCTTTGGCGAAAGGCCTTGCAGCCACGCTTTGCGCGCATGGATCCAGACCGCATCCGCGCCGGCTTCAACAACGCGAGCAATAAAATCGGGCAGGACGGTTTCAGGTTCCTGATCGTCAACGCCGATCCGGCATTTGACCGTGACAGGCACGGTCGCGACAGCCTTCATGGATGCCACACAGCGAGCGACTGTTTCCGGTTCACGCATCAGACAGGCGCCGAAAGTTCCGGATTGCACCCGATCAGACGGACAGCCCACATTCAGATTGATCTCGTCATATCCATAATCGGCCGCAATTTTCACCGCTTCCGAAAGCTTTGTCGGGTCGGAGCCACCAAGCTGGAGCGCCACAGGATGCTCGGCAGCGTGATAGCCCAAAATCTTGTCACGCTGTCCATGAATGATGGCATCGGCGACGATCATCTCCGTATAAAGCAAAGCATGGCTGGACAGCTGCCGGTGAAGAAAACGGCAGCGCGTATCAGTCCAGTCGATCATGGGGGCCACGGCAAATATTTTGCCACCGGTCGCGAGCGCTTTTTGGTACATGGATCGTAAAACCTCTTTCTGCGGGGCTTCTAGCGCAATGTGCGTGAGAAAGCCAGTTTCCGCCATGGTCATTTAAAGCTGGAAATCCCGGCAGAATCGCGGGACAACCGTCTCCTGAAATCAGGAGTGCAAACATGTCCGCCACCGTTATTCCCGTTCCTCCGTCGGTTCTTTTGCCCGTTGAAGGCGCGACCGAGACATTCCCTGTTCGCCGGGTTTATTGCGTGGGGCGGAACTACGCTGATCACGCGATCGAGATGGGACATGACCCATCGCGTGAGCCTCCCTTCTTTTTCCAGAAGAATGCGGAAAATCTGCTGCCGGCGGGCCAGGACTTTCCCTACCCTGCCTTGTCGTCCAATGTGCATTACGAAGTGGAATGCGTCGTCGCTTTGAAAAGCGGCGGATCGGATATTTCAGTGGAAGACGCACTGGATCATGTCTGGGGTTATGGCGTCGGCATCGATATGACGCGGCGCGATATGCAGGATACGCTGAAGAAAATGGGCCGTTCCTGGGAGGGTGCCAAGGCGTTCGAACACTCGGCGCCCGTTTCCTCGCTCGTTCCGGCGGCTAAAATCGGCCACCCTGCCACTGGTGGCGTCTGGCTTGAGGTGAATGGCGAGCGCAAGCAAAGCGGTGATCTCGATCAGATGATCTGGAAGACAGCGGAGATCATCGCCGAACTTTCCAAGCTCTTCACCCTTGCCGCCGGTGATATCATCATGACGGGTACGCCTGCGGGCGTGGGGCCGATCGTTGCCGGCGATCGGATCGATTGCGGCGTGGATGGCGTTGGCACGCTTTCGGTCAAGGTCGTCTGAGAGCAGGAGCGATAGGATGCCGCTTTATCGCCTCGGCGAACGCGTACCGCAGACCCCTGCCCCGGATCGCTACTGGGTGGCGCCCGATGCCAATGTCATCGGGTCCGTAACGCTGGAAGAGGATGTCGGCATCTGGTTCGGCGCGACGCTTCGCGGCGATAACGAGCCGATCACGGTCGGGCGCGGCAGCAATATTCAAGAAGGCGTGATGGTGCATGCCGATCCTGGTTTTCCGGCCAAGATCGGCGCAGGCTGCACGATTGGGCACCACGCCATCATCCATGGCTGCACCATTGGCGATAATTCGCTGGTCGGCATGGGCGCGACCGTGCTGAACGGCGCGAAGATCGGTAAGAACTGCCTTATCGGCGCCAATGCTTTGGTGACGGAAGGCAAGGAATTTCCCGACAATTCGCTGATCGTCGGATCCCCTGCACGCGCCATCCGCACATTGGATGACGCGGCGGTGGATGGCTTGAAAAAATCCGCCGAAAACTACGTGCGCAACTGGCAACGCTTTGCCAAGGAATTACAGCCGCTTTAGGCGGCGCAGGCCTCGCACAGACCGCGGATTTCTATCGTGGTCTTCTCTGCCTTGAATTTCTGGCTCTTTGCCCAGTGTCCCAGGCTGTGATCGACCTGATGATCGTGAAACTCCGTGACCTGACCACAGGCATTGCAGATAGCAAAGGCCACGCTTCCATGATGATGCGTGCAGCAATCAGTCTGCGTATGGGCGCAGGCAACGAAAGCATTGAGACTTTCCAGCCGGTGCACCAGACCGAATTCGATCAGCTTTTCCAACGCCCGGTAGACTTGCAGCGGCGCTCGAAAGCCGGCATCCCGCAGCTTGTCGAGAATAACATATGCACTGAGCGGTGCGTGCGATCGTGACAAAGCATCGTAAACAAGCGACTGGTTGCGGGTAAGACTTAGTGTGGTCATGAACGGCCTCCCTGCTCTGCCTTGCGCGACAATCCGGGCGCAGGCAAGAGACTTAAGATAAAAAGCATAACAGCAGCGACAACGATGGATGGACCGGACGGCGTGTCGTATTGCAAAGACCCCATCAACCCGCCAATGACAGCGACAGCGCCGATCAGCGACGCCAGTACCGCCATAACTTCCGGTGTTGACGAAAACCGGCGCGCCGTGGCGGCGGGAATGATCAGCAGCGACGTAATCAGCATGATGCCGACGATCTTCATCGCAATGGCGATGACAAGCGCCATCAACAGCATGAAGAGAAGCTTGGACCGCTCCGGCCGCATGCCTTCCGCCTCGGCAAGTTCGGCATTGACGGTGGAAGCCAGCAGGGGCTTCCACAAATAGACAATGGCCAGAAGCACCACCACGCCACCGCCCCATATCAACTGGATGTCTGATACCGAGACGGCCAGGATATCACCGAACAGGAACACCACGAGATCAATGCGCACCCAGGTCATGAAGGCGACGATAACGAGGCCGAAGGCGAGCGCGGAATGCGATAGAATGCCCAGCAGCGCATCCGACGATAAAGCCTGACGCTTTTGCAAAAACAGCAAAATCAACGACACCACGGATGCGACGATGAAGACGCTGACGATCAGGTTGAGTTGAAACAGCAGGGATAACGCCACGCCCAGCAGTGCTGAGTGCGCCATGGTGTCACCGAAATAAGCCATGCGGCGCCATACGACGAAGCAACCCAGCGGACCCGCCATCAGCGCCACGCCCACACCGGCAACCATGGCCCGAACAAAGAAATCGTCAAACATTCCGGGCTCCATGGCTATGGTGGTCATGGTCTTGATGATCGTTACCGCAGCCGCAATCGTCCCTATGATGATCATGCTCATCATGGTGGTGACCGTCTTCGGGATGGCAATGGTCTGTCACCGATCCATCCGCATGCTGCACCCGACCGTCCGGCAAATGCGTGTGATCGTGCTGGTGACTGTAGATGGCCAGCCCCTTTGCCGCGGCACCACCGAACAGGCGCATATATTCCGGGCTTTGGCTCACGGCCTGGGGCGTTCCCCGGCAGCAGATATGGCCGTTCAGGCAGATCACCGTGTCGGTCTCAGCCATGACGATGTGCAGATCGTGCGAGATCAGCAAAATACCGCAACCGGTGGAATTTCGGATATTTTTGATGAGGTCGTAAAGCGCAATCTCGCCAGAGAAATCCACACCCTGCACGGGCTCATCCAGCACAAGCAGGTCTGGCTTGCGGGCAATGGCGCGGGCCAGCAAGGCGCGCTGGAATTCACCGCCGGAAAGATGCTGCACTTCCGCTTTCGCCAGATGGGCAATGCCGGTGGCATTCAAGGCGGCGTCTATCTCGCGTGGCGGCAATTGCCCGGTCAGGGTCATCAGACGACGAACCGTTAGCGGCATCGTCCAGTCGACTGAAAGCTTCTGTGGCACATAACCGACTTTCAGCCCGGAAATGCGTGAAACGCTGCCCTCGTCCGGCTTCAAAACACCGGTTGCCATTTTCGCGCTGGTGGATTTTCCAGACCCATTCGGCCCGATCAGCGTGACGATCTCGCCGCGACGGACGGAAAACTCCACGCCGCGCACCAGCCAGCGTCCATTGCGTTGAACGCCGGCGTTGGAAAGGGAAACGAGATTGTCGTCACTCCGGGCCGGAGAATGAAGCATGTGTTTTTCCAATTGTCGCTGTTGCCTATGGCTATCGCATACGTTATAGCGTTACGCAACATATGTAATAACATAACAATTCCATACAAGTGGAGCATACCGCATGAAATCTATCGCCGCCATTCTTCTCGCATCCGCAGCCATGATCGCCTCTTCAAACGCCATGGCCGCACCCAACGTGGTGGTTTCGATCAAGCCTATTCACTCACTGGTGGCTGCAATCATGGACGGCGTGGCTGAGCCGACATTGATCGTGAATGGCGGTGCGTCCCCCCACACCTACAGCCTGAAGCCTTCCAATGCCAAGGCGATAGAGAGCGCAGACGTGGTGTTTTGGGTCGGTGACGGCCTGGAAAAATTCCTGGAAAAGCCGCTCCAGTCTTTGGCAGGTAAGGCGACGGTGGTGGAACTGGATGATGCCAAGGGCATCGAAAAACTCAAGTTCCGTGAAGGCGGCCCGTTCGAGGCGCATGATCATGAAGAGCACGAAGGCCACGACCATGCGCATGAGGAAGGTCACGACCACAAGCATGAGGCGGAGCACAGCCATGATGACGGGCATGATCATGACGAAGGCGAATATGACATGCACCTCTGGTTGGACCCTGCCAATGCAAAAGCCATGGCTGTCGAAATTGGCAAGACGTTGATGACCGCGGATCCCGGCAACGCCAAGACCTACCAGGAGAATACCAAAAAGCTGGTCGATAATATCGACGTGCTGGACAAGGAAATCGCAGCGACTGTTGAGCCCATCAAAGCCAAGCCCTTCGTCGTTTTCCACGATGCCTATCAGTATTTCGAGCATCGTTACGGCGTGAAAACCGCAGGCTCGATAACGGTCAGCCCGGAAAACACACCCGGCGCGGATCGCATCAAGCAGATCCACGCCAAGGTGAAGGAGCTGAACGCGACCTGCGTGTTTGCAGAACCTCAGTTCGAACCGAAGCTCGTCAAAGTCGTGACTGAAGGCACAAATGCAAAGTCCGGCACGCTCGATCCGGAGGCTGGCACACTGAAGGCTGGTCCGGACCTGTATTTCCAGATGATGCGCGGTATCGCGACATCGTTGAAAGATTGCCTCTCGTAACACCGACAGCGAATGGAAAGGTGGCGCTTTGCCGCCTTTCATTTTACCCATCAATGTAATAGTATTACATAAGGAAAATTCCATGGCTGAAAAACTGCCTGTAACTGTCTTGTCGGGTTTTCTCGGCGCGGGAAAAACCACGCTTCTCAACCATATTCTGGCCAACCGCGACGGGCTGCGCGTCGCCGTTATCGTCAATGACATGAGCGAAGTGAACATTGATGCTGCACTCATCAGAGATGGTGACGCCAATCTTTCCCGAACGCAGGAACAGCTTGTGGAAATGACCAATGGCTGCATCTGCTGCACATTGCGCGACGATCTCTTGAACGAAGTGCGGCAGTTGGCGCAGCAGAACAGGTTCGATTATCTGCTCATCGAATCCACCGGCATCGCAGAACCCCTGCCCGTTGCCGCGACGTTCGATTTTCGGGACGAGGATGGGCAAAGCCTGTCTGACGTTGCCAAATTGGATACGATGGTGACCGTCGTTGATTGCGCCAATCTGCTGAAGGATTATGGTTCGGCAGACTTTCTCGCGGATCGCGGCGAGACAGCCGGTGATGGTGACAACCGCACCCTGATCGACCTGCTGGTTGAGCAGATCGAATTCGCCAATGTCGTGATCCTGAATAAGGTTTCCATCGCGACAGAGGCAGAGCGCGATGCAGCTCGAAAGATCATCGTCGGCTTGAACCCCGATGCAAAACTGATCGAAGCCGATTTCGGCAAGGTTGAACCCAAAAGTGTTCTTGGTACTGGTCTGTTCGATTTTGCCGAAGCGGAAACGCACCCCCTGTGGTTCAAAGAGTTGCACGGGTTCAAACAGCACATCCCAGAAACCGAAGAATACGGCATTCGCTCTTTTGTCTACCGGGCAAAACGCCCATTCGATCCCACTCGCTTCCACGCCTTCATCAACCGGGAATGGCCTGGCGTCATTCGCGCCAAGGGCTTCTTCTGGCTTGCTACTCGCCCGGACCATGTCGGAGAAATCAGTCAGGCCGGTGCGCAGGTCAAGACCGGCAAGATGGGCCTTTGGTGGTCATCCGTACCCAAACAGCACTGGCCGGAAGACCCGGGTTTCGAGCGGATGCTGGCACCCTATCTGGACAATATCTGGGGAGATCGGCGGCAGGAAATCGTCTTTATCGGCGCCGACCCAATGAAAGAGGAAGAGCTTCGCGCCGCACTCGACGAGTGTCTGGTCAAGGCAAAGGTGTTTACGCCGACCGCTTGGTCTCATCTGCAAGATCCGTTTCCAGACTGGAGTTGGAAAGCGGCATGAAGAAAGTATCGAATTTCCGCTGTACTGATGTCACGGATGACATCGCCTCAAACGAAAACTGCGGCCATGGACAAAGTCCACGACCGCAGATGACTTCGAGTTACGGCTTAACGAGCGCCGGACAGTCCGATGATGATGCCGTTGGCAACGTTGATCAGCAGGTACTGATTGTCGACGCGAACCCAACGCTGGCCCCGACCCGGCTCTCTCAGGCTATGGCGGCGATAATCGCGGCGATCGATCACGTTACGACGTTCCGCCGCAGATAGGCGCTGACCACGGTCCCAGCGATGCTTCTTGATGATCACCTTCTTGGTGGTGACGCTCCGTTCCATTGTTCTATGGCCCGGGCGATCATCGTGGCGGCTCTGCGCCTGCGCCATGGGGGCTGCAAGAACGGTGGCGGCGAGAAGGATGGAGAAGAACTTTTTCATCGGTGTTTCCTTTCGTGAAGTGATGGGCTGACTCTATCGTCACAACAATGAACGGAAACTGAATTCTGAAATTACAATTCTGTAATGGTTGTTAATGGTTAGCGCGATCACTTAAAGTTTATGAGGACCGGAAAATATGAAAAAAGGCCGCCCCTTATGCTCAGGGCGGCCCTTTCGTTTATGCCTTCAGTTCAGCGGATTTTGCCCAAAGATTGATATCTGCATCCTTGGCAAAGTGGTCGATCTCGGCCAATTCCTCGGTGGTGAAATCGGGCTTGTCGAGCGCCCTCACGCAATCTTCGACCTGCTCTGGACGGCTGGCACCGATGAGCGCGGTGGTAATGTGGCCGCCACGCAGCACCCAGGCAATGGCCATCTGTGCCAGTGTCTGGCCACGTCGTTCCGCAATCGCGTTCAGTCCGCGAATGTTCTCGATGTTGCGCTCATTGAGGAAGGCAGGGTTCAGCGACTTGCCCTGGCTGGCGCGGCTCGCGTCCGGCACTCCGCCCAGATACTTCGTCGTCAGCATACCCTGCGCAAGTGGAGAGAACACGATGGAGCCAATGCCGAGCTCCTCCAGCGTATCGACCAGACCATCCTCTTCGATCCAACGGTTGATCATCGAGTAGCTGGGCTGATGAATGATGCAGGGCGTTCCAAGCTCTTTCAGAATAGCGGCCGCCTCACGCGTGCGCTGCGAATTATAGGAGGAAATACCGACATAAAGCGCTCTGCCCGACCGCACGATATGATCCAGCGCGCCGCAGGTTTCTTCCAGTGGCGTATCGGGGTCGAAACGATGCGAATAGAAGATATCCACATAATCCAGCCCCATGCGCTTCAGGCTCTGGTCGCAAGACGAAATCAGATATTTGCGGCTGCCCCACTCGCCGTAAGGGCCCGGCCACATGTTGTAACCGGCCTTGGACGAGATGACCAACTCATCGCGATAACCAGCGAAATCGGTTTTTAGAATCTCACCGAAGGCGGTCTCGGCACTGCCGGGAGGCGGGCCGTAATTGTTGGCGAGATCGAAATGGGTGATGCCGAGATCAAAAGCCTTTCGGCAAATAGCCTGCTTGGTCTTGTGTGAAAAATCATTGCCAAAATTGTGCCAAAGGCCCAACGAAATCGCCGGAAGCTTCAGTCCTGATGTGCCGCAATGATTGTATTTCATGGACGCGTAACAGTTTTCAGCCGGTTGCCAAGCCATGGATATTCCTCCCTAAACTGCTGTAAGCCTGCGAAAGAACTCCGCAGGCGTGATGTGGTGGTTCGAACTTAAAGAGATGCTGCCTCCGTATCAACCTTGCGATTGAGATGAAAACAGATCGAAAATCTTAAAAACAGGTCGTGACGTCTGCGCCTTATCGGCCGCCGCGAAAACGATGCGTCGTGTTTCTCCGGCAGCCAGATCGAACAGGTTGTCGGAATATCGCCCGGCCACGTCAGCCTCGATCATCACGAACAGCGCAAGCCCGGTGGCGCTGACCTCTATTTCGAACTGGCCGTCACCCAGCGGCTTGACACTGTGATCAAGACCGGACGGCTGAAGATCAATCGCCTTATAAGTATCAGGGACGTGGTGTCCTTCGCCCGTCATGCCGTTCGAAGCGATGAAGTTCCAGGAGAGCAAGGCACCATCGGCCAAATGTTTCATGTCGATTTCCGTCATGATGACGGCTGCATCCGGCCCGCAGCTGCCGCTTGCGGATTTCAGCGGCGTGCGCGTTCCATCGGTCGAAAGCGCGAAGATGTTCATATCGATCTCCACCTCCTCCGCCGTGTCGTTGACGGTGGAAAACCGCACGGTGCTGCCGTCTTCGGATGGGATGGCGGACACCGTCACGGGCTGGAAGAAGCGCCGTGCGGCGTAGTGCAGGGCTTTCCAGCTACCGCCGTAATCCAGGCTCGACCAAGAGGCCACCGGCCATGTATCGTTCAACTGCCAGTACAGCGTGCCCATGCAATGGGGTTTGAGCGAGCGCCAATATTCTACAGCCGTTTTGATCGCCAGCGCCTGCTGCACCTGGCTGATATAGACGAAATTCTCGAAGTCCTTTGGAAAACGGAAGTAGCGGAACATGGTCCCCGCAATTCGCTCATTGCCGCCCGCGTTCTTCTGGTGAAGCTCGATCACCGGCGACGAGATATTCATGTCCTTTTCGTCCGCATAGGTGCGGATAACAGGCATGGACGTGTAGGACTGGAAACCGAATTCCGAGCAGAAGCGTGGCTTCACGGCACGGTAATTGTCGAAAGATTTGTTCTCGTGCCAGACGGACCAGTAATGCATGTCACCGGAACCATCGGCGTGCCAGGCATCGCCGTAATCCAGATAACCCGACGCCGGGCTGGATGGCCACCATAGGGCAGACGGCGCGGCTTTCTTGAGTGCCTTCTCGATCGTACGGTTCAGCCGATCATAGGCCACGAGATATCGGTCACGGTTATCACGGGACTCTTCGAACCAGTTGAGCGCACCGACGAGTTCGTTGTCACCACACCACAGCGCGATCGACGGATGCGATGCCAGGCGCTTCACCTGATAATCGACTTCGTGCTCGACATTGTCGAGAAAGTCGCCCGTGCACGGATAGAGGTTGCAGGCAAACATGAAGTCCTGCCACACCATCAGGCCCAGCCGGTCGCAGACATCGTAAAACCAGTCCTGCTCGTAGAAACCACCGCCCCAGACGCGCATCATGTTCATATTGGCTTCGACGGCCGAGGACAGCAAATCCTCGGTCTTTTCCCGGCTGGTCAGAGATTGCAAAGCGTCGGCCGGAATCCAGTTCGCGCCACGGCAGAAGATTTCCCGCCCATTGATGCGAAAGGCAAAGCGGCTTCCCGCTTCGTCTTTGTCCGTCAGCAGCTCCACGGTGCGAAAGCCAATCTGCCGTGTTACCGTTTCGTCCGGCAATTCAACGGTGAGTGTGTAGAGCGCCTGCTCACCACTGCCCGCTGGCCACCAGAGCTTTGGCTTTTCCACGAAGAAAACGTGTCGAATCACCGTGTCACCGGCGTGAACACCGCAATCAAGCCGCAGCCGTTCATCGCCAAGCGAAAGATGAATCGGCACGCTGGCCGGCTGCGCGGCATAAAGGGTGACTTCGACATGCAGCTCAACACCACCATCGACATGATGTTGCGACGTGCTAACATGTTCGATGCGCGCCGTGTCGAGGCGCCGAAGGGCAATCGTGCCATAGATACCGAGCGGCGCGAGCGCGATATTCCAGTCCCATCCGAAATGGCACTGAGGTTTGCGCAGCATATTGCCGTGTGGAATCGGAGAATTGCCGGGGTGGTAAGGAACGTAGAACGGCTGCGCCGCCTGCCGCTCCGCGCCAGCCTTGATGCTGGAGTGAAAATGGATTCGGACAGTGTTTTCGCCGGGCCGCAAGGCTGCAGCGACATCAGGTCTATAACGACGAAAGCAATTGTCGGCGGAAAGCACCGGCACGTCATTTATGAAAACGACGGCAACAGTGTCGAGATAGTCGATATCCAGATACCAATCGGCATCGGCATCATCCAGCTGAAAGCTCCGCTCGATAATCCAGTCACGGTGACCAACCCACTGAACGTCATTTTCGTTACGCCCGAAATAGGGGTCGGGAATGACCTTCGCTTCATGCAAAGCCGTGTGCACATCACCCGGAATGTTGATACGGGCGTGATGGTCGCCTTCAGCGGAGGAAAGTTTCCATTCGCCCGAAAGATCGATTGCAACGTCGTTTGCGTAAGAAGATGTCATGTCCATGCCCTGTCATTTCGTGATGCATCGTCGTGAGGAAACACTGAATCGGCATCCAAACACCCGTCCTCGCCTTTTCAAGGGCAAGGTTCGAAATGCCTGACTGCTATCCGTGGCGTGTCTCCTCATCCTCCTCCGGCAACGTTACTGTAAAATTTGCAAGGCGTCACGAGTGATTGGGTTAGGGGGGATGATTGTTGGGTAAGAATAAACTTCCTGAAATAAATACAGAAGCTTACATAGGTTTTCTCACGTGATATAAGGCAATATCTGCCCCTTCTGGACGATATTTTTTTCGGCATCGCAGTGTCTTCACACGCTTAAAGTCGCCCGATCATTCACGACCAGAGTGTCCGCGCTTTGCAAGGACAAAAAACCAATCTACCATGGTCTCCCGCAAGGTATGGCGAGTGGCGACATGAATGATGGCATAGAGACTGAACCCGGCGGGCAACCGCTACCGGGCAATGAGCGCCCAACGCTCAAGACGATCGCCCTGATGACAGGCCTTGGTATCACCACTGTTTCCCGGGCCTTGAAGGACGCGCCAGACATCGGCGCCGACACCAAGGAGCGGGTGCGCCAAGTCGCACAGCAGATCGGCTATCAGCCAAACCGTGCGGGCGTTCGTTTGCGCACCGGCAAGACCAACGTCATCGCACTGGTACTAAGCGTGGATGAAGAGCTGATGGGTTTCACCACCCAGATGGTGTTCGGCATCACCGAAATTCTGTCCAGCACGCAGTACCATCTGGTCGTGACGCCCCATACCCACGCCAAAGATCCGATGATCCCGATCCGCTATATTCTCGATACCGGCTCTGCTGATGGCGTCATCATTTCGAAGATGCAGCCTGACGATCCGCGTGTGCGTTTCATGACAGAGCGCAACATGCCGTTTGCCACCCACGGGCGGACGGATATGGGCATCGTCCACCCCTATCATGATTTCGATAATGAGGCTTACGTCTACGAGGCCATGAGGCGGCTTTCCCAATGCGGGCGGAAGCGCATTGCCGTCCTTTTGCCTCCGAAGCAATTTTCATATCATGATTACGCGCGTCGTGGTTTCGACCAGGGCCTGCGTGATTTCGGCCTTACAGAGTTTCCACTGACGAGCATCAGTAACGACACACCGCTGGACCAGATCAGGGACGAAAGCAGGGCGCTGATGCTGAGTGACGATTGTCCTGATGGGTTGGTGTCCATCAGTGGCAGTTCCACCATCGCCTTCATCGCGGGCATAGAGGAAACCGGCAAAAAGATCGGCAAGGATATCGACGTCGTCTCCAAGCAGTCCGCAGATTTTCTCAACTGGCTGCGTCCAGAAATTCACACCATGAATGAGGATATCAAGCTGGCCGGCCGTGAACTGGCGAGAGCGCTGCTGGCCCGTATCGATGGAAAACCGGCGGAAGGCTTGCAGACGCTCAGTCAGCCGGTGTGGTCGAGCCGCGCACCAAAGTTCAACGCATAAAAAAGGCCCGGAGCGATCCGGGCCTCTTGTTCAAATGTCGTGCGCGAAGCTTAACCACGCAGGATGGAGCGACCGGCATAAGCTGCCTGTGGCCCCAGCATTTCCTCGATACGGATCAGCTGATTGTACTTGGCCAGACGGTCGGAGCGCGACAGCGAACCGGTCTTGATCTGTCCGCAATTGGTCGCAACCGCGAGATCGGCAATCGTGGAGTCTTCCGTTTCGCCGGAGCGGTGAGACATGACGGCGGTGTAACCAGCCTTGTGCGCCGTTTCGACAGCATCAAGCGTTTCCGTCAGCGAGCCGATCTGGTTGACCTTCACGAGAATGGAGTTGGCAACGCCCATCTTGATACCGTCACGAAGGCGGGCAGAGTTGGTCACGAACAGATCGTCACCAACCAGCTGAACCTTGGAGCCGATCTTGTCCGTCAGGTACTTCCAGCCATCCCAATCGTCTTCGGCCATGCCGTCTTCGATGGAAATGATTGGGTACTTGCCCGCCAGTTCAGCGAGGTAATCCGCCATGGCTTCCGGCTCGAGCGTGCGGCCCTCGCCTTCCATCTCGTACTTGCCGTTCTTGAAGAACTCGGTCGAAGCGCAATCGAGAGCAAGCGCAACGTCGTCGCCTGGCTTGTAACCGGCCTTTTCGACGGACTTCATGATGAAGTCGAGAGCCTCAGGCGCGCTCTTCAGGCCTGGTGCAAAGCCACCCTCATCACCCACATTGGTGTTGAAGCCCTGTGCCGACAGTTCCTTTTTCAGAACGTGGAAGATTTCAGCGCCGATACGGACCGCGTCACGGATGTTTTCCGCGCCAACCGGCATGATCATGAATTCCTGGAAGTCGATCGGGTTGTCGGCATGCGCGCCGCCATTGATGATGTTCATCATCGGAACAGGCAGCAGATGCGCGTTTGGACCACCGACATAACGGTAAAGCGGCAAGCCAGTCGTTTCGGCAGCAGCCTTGGCAACAGCCAGGGAAACGCCGAGGATGGCGTTGGCACCCAGGCGGGACTTGTTTGGTGTGCCGTCAAGCTCGATCAGGGTCTGGTCGACATGAATCTGGCTCTCGGCATCGAACCCGCCCAGCGCGTCGAAGATTTCGGTGTTGACAGCTTCAACTGCCTTTTCAACGCCCTTACCGAGGTAGCGCTTGCCACCATCACGCAGTTCTACGGCTTCGTGCGCGCCTGTCGATGCGCCCGATGGAACTGCTGCACGACCGAAAGAGCCGTCTTCCAGGTAGACATCGACTTCAACAGT
Organism: Agrobacterium sp. DSM 25558; assembly: GCF_900100825.1. Taxonomy (NCBI): domain Bacteria; kingdom Pseudomonadati; phylum Pseudomonadota; class Alphaproteobacteria; order Hyphomicrobiales; family Rhizobiaceae; genus Agrobacterium; species Agrobacterium sp. DSM 25558. Next base: position 210,104 of record NZ_FMUD01000001.1, read on the forward strand.
CGGATTGCCACGGCTGTCGAGAATTTCGCGTGCGATGATATCGGTAATGGCTGTCATGATCTCTCCCTTGGGATTGGAACAGGATTTTTCAGTTGCCTGTCTTAGAGTGCATACCGAAAACTGTGAAGCGCTTTTCGAATGATCGGCGCGATAAACAGGGCGACGGAATAGCGACTCGATGTGAATTTCTTCAGTCGCTGTAGACGACGCGCAAGAAATTACAATGACGGTGCCCGTTTCAGGCACCGCTTTTCAATAAAAGCCGATTAAGGCCAAAACCCGTCACGCAGATTTGGCGATGTCGTCAAAAGCGAGCAGCTTTTCCAGAAGCTTCGGCATGTCCTTCAGGTGAACCATGTTCGGACCATCCGATGGCGCGTTATCCGGGTCCTCATGTGTTTCCACGAAAAGACCCGCGATGCCAACGGCAACAGCAGCACGCGACAATGTTTCCACGAATTCGCGCTGACCGCCCGTCGAACCGCCCTGCCCACCCGGCTGCTGCACGGAGTGGGTAGCATCGAAAACAACCGGTGCGCCCAGAGATGCCATGATCGGCAGGGAGCGCATATCAGACACCAGCGTATTGTAACCGAAGGACGCACCGCGTTCGCACAGCAGCACATTCGGGTTACCGCTGTCGTTCAGCTTCGCCAGAACGTTCTTCATATCCCACGGCGCCAGAAACTGGCCCTTTTTGACATTGATGACGCGACCAGTCTTGGCAGCAGCCACCAGTAGATCCGTCTGACGGCTGAGAAACGCCGGAATTTGCAGAATATCAATCACCGGCGCAACGATGCCGCACTGTTCTTCCGTGTGAATGTCCGACAGAACCGGAAAGCCGAACTGCGCCTTCAACTCGGCAAAAATCTCCAATGCCTTGTCGATACCGATGCCCCGCTGGCCGGAAAGGGACGTGCGGTTGGCTTTATCGTAAGAAGACTTGTAAACCAGCCCGATACCCAGCTTGCCACACAGCTCTGACAACGTTTCCGCAATCATGAATGCGTGGTCGCGGCTTTCCATCTGGCAAGGTCCGGCGATCAGCGAAAAGCGTTCTGTATTGGAAAAGGAAACCGCTTTGGAGCCCTGCCCCGCAACGACTTTCAGATTGTTCGTTACACTCATCGTCTTTCCTTGCAATAAAGCGGGCGATTTCAATGGTGCAGACCATCGAGATATTCCCTTATCGTTTGTTGGCCACGCATTTAGCAGCAAGGCGGCCCAGAGTCACGGTATAGGTCCGCGTAAGACCATCTGGTGTTGCTGATTTACGCATCAACAGATGCTTAAATGAATTTCACCGAATTTTAAGGGATTGCAGAACACATATGGAACATATAGTGTTCGTTCTGTATTTGTTTCGCGAATCTTCGCCTCTAATTCCAAGGGTGTTCCTTCATGCTCACGCGCAAACAGCAGGAATTGCTTCTGTTCATTCATGAAAGAATGAAAGAGTCCGGCGTGCCGCCATCTTTCGATGAAATGAAAGATGCACTCGATCTTGCTTCAAAATCAGGTATCCATCGGTTGATCACCGCACTTGAGGAGCGCGGCTTCATTCGCCGGCTACCGAATCGGGCGCGCGCTTTGGAAGTCATCAAGCTTCCCGAATCCTATTCGCCACAAGCCAAGCCTCAACGCGGGTTTTCACCCAGCGTTATCGAGGGTAGCCTGGGCAAAGCAAAGGTGGCTGAACAGCCGCCCCGTCCCGCAGCGTCCAACGACAGCGCACCCAATTCTGTTAGCGTCCCAGTTATGGGCCGGATAGCTGCGGGTGTGCCGATTTCCGCAATTCAAAACAACACCCATGACGTTGTCGTTCCGATGGATATGTTGGGTTCGGGCGAGCACTACGCTCTGGAAGTCAAAGGCGATTCGATGATCGAAGCCGGGATTTTCGATGGTGATACGGTCATTATTCGCGATGGAAGCACTGCAAATCCGGGCGATATCATTGTGGCTCTGGTCGATGACGAGGAAGCAACGCTGAAGCGCTTCCGCCGAAAAGGCGCTTCCATTGCGCTGGAGGCTGCAAACCCTGCCTATGAGACGCGAATTTTCGGACCGGACAGAGTGAAAATTCAAGGCAAGCTGGTCGGTTTGATCCGCCGTTATCATTAATATGTTGCGGGCATGCGTTGTCATGCCCGCTACTCAAATTGTATTTTGATGGTCATAATATTCCCTGCCAGCCTGTCTGAAATATCAATTTAAGACCACAAAAAATCACGGCAGTTAGGCTACAAAACCTATATTCATTAGTCGGGTCACGAAATCCACTAATTGGTGTATCTCAATCTCGTTGCATCTGAGAATCACTACGTCGCTGTGTGCCTCGCGCTCGTCTTATCGAAGATCGAACGAACAGTTACCAACGTTGGCGTACCTAAATGTTGTTTTCGGGTAGGTCCGTCCGCGGCCATCAAATAGTTTGATGAGCATTATCACTCCGGCGGCCTGTATCCGGTCTATTGCGTGCCGTATTGATGGACGATAATGGGGAACATTGACATGTATGATCTTTACATAGCCAACAAGAATTACTCTTCATGGTCCCTGCGGCCATGGGTTTTGATGCGAACCTTGGAGATTTCGTTCAACGAAAAACTCGTACAGTTTGGCACGTCGAACCACGATTTCACGCGCTTCTCTCCGTCGGGAAAGGTGCCCTGCCTCGTAGAAAATGACCTGACCGTATGGGACAGCCTCGCCATCGCTGAATATCTGGCAGAGCGCCATGATGGTGTGTGGGCAAGTGATGCCAAAGCGCGGGCGTGGTCGCGCTCGGCGACTGCCGAGATGCATTCTGGTTTTCAGGCGTTGCGCAACGAACACCCAATGAGCGTCGGTTTGCGCATACGGCCATCGTCCATCAGCGAGCCCCTGCAGAGGGACATATCTCGAATAGACGCGCTCTGGCAGGACGGCTTGGCAGCTTTTGGTGGTCCGTTTCTGGCAGGGAAAAACTTCACCGCTATAGATGCGTTCTACTGCCCCGTTGCATTCCGGTTCCAGACCTACTCTACACCTCTGTCGGTGGAGGCCGAAGCCTACAAAAACCGCCTGCTTTCCCTTTCCGCCATGCAGGAATGGCAGGGTGCTGCTTTGCTGGAAACGTGGCGAGATGCGGGTCACGAGGCTGAGGCGCGGGCCGTGGGAGAATGGACAGCGGATCTGCGCGCGAAATAGCAAATGGCGGCAGCCACACGCTATGGGTCCAGCGCCAACATATTTTCGATATGCGCAGGCAACTCGGGATCGAAGTCCTCGCTGCGCCAATCATAACTGCGGTGCATGGTCCATGATCGATCCTGACCCTGCATTGCAACCTTCGCCCGTAGAACGGCGTCGCCTTTACGGCCAAGCCAGACTTCCATGGAGCCGGTACGTCGTAATGTCTCCTGACTGATCAGGATCGCACCGGACCGACAGGCGGCGAAGGGCACTCTGCGTGTCGTCACCACTAGGTCGGCAACGTCGCATGCCGTTCCCGTCAGCGCAGTGTTGGAAATAACCGCTACAGTTACGCCCTTCTGCGACTTAGCCACACACCACATATCTTTGCGGCAGGTGAATATATCCGTGGCACCGGTTGCTGCTCGCATCTCCTCGGCAGCCCGCGACTTTTCGATATCGGTCAAACCCGCCGTGCGGGCTTGAGAGCTAACCGCTTCCTCTGCATCATCACCAGCAGGTGACGTGACACGATCGAGCATTTTGGGGGCGACGTGATGCGCGGGTAAAGGCACGGCTCTTTGCCATTGCTCGTAAACGAAGCCGGAGGCGCGTTGTTTGGTGGAGGCAACCGCGTCTGCGGATGTCAGCGCGACCAGCGAACCATCCTCATAGATCAGCAGGTCCGGTTTATCGCGCCCCTGCTCGATCAGAAGCATGGCAAAGCCGGCGGCTATGAAGGGCAACCCAATCAAGGCAAGTCGTGTGCGAAGCAATGCCAGCAGCAGGAAACCCGTTGTTGAAATCGCCAGAAACCAGCCATTTTGCCGTCCAATCGTCTCGTCACCGCCCCAACTCGACACGGTCTTGGCCACTTCAATGACCATCGCCATGCCGTAGCCCATGATTTTCAGAAACGGCGCGTCGAGCCCGAATGGCATCAACAGCATGCCGATGAGCGCAAACGGCATGACGATCAGAGACATGATCGGCATCGCGGCAAGATTTGCTGCCAGCCCATAGGTGGTGATGCGATGAAAATGCTCGATGGAATAGATTGCCGTCGATATGCCACCGATCAGTGACGTGATCACGACACCGCCAATGATCGTCGCAGCCTTACTGGCTATCGATAGCCACCATGGCGGTCGGGAGATGACGAGACGCTCCCGCTCGCCGCGCCACCGGCTCCAGAACGCATATGCGGAGACGAGCGCGAGCGTTGCTGCAAACGACATCTGGAAGCTCGGCCCCATGACCTCGTGCGGCGACAGGACGATAATCACGATCGCCGAAAGCGCCACGTTGCGCAGGCTGATCGACGGCCTGTCCACCAGCACAGCAAACAGCATGATCGACATCATCAACCATGCCCGCTCTGCGGACACCGCAAATCCTGAAATGAGATAATAGGCCAGTGTCATCAAAAGCGCTGCAAAGGCAGAGATTTTCTTGACCGGCCGGCGCTGGGAGAATCCAGGAAACAGGCTGAACACGGTTCGCATTCCGATGAAGAAGATGCCAGCGGCGAGCGCCATATTCAGCCCGGAAATCGCAACGATATGCGCCAGACCGGAAACACGCAGAGCCTCCATCGTCTCATTGGAAATCGCGCGTCTCTCGTCGGTGATAATCGATGCGGCAAAGGCACCCGCATCACCACCGATGAGGTCACGAATGCGTTGAGCGATGTGGCTGCGAAGTTGGTAGAGCCAGGTATCGGCATCCTGCACGAAGCTGCTGGCACCCGCCTCATCTGCATTGGAGGGCAGTATTTTGGGTGCCCCATAAAAAAATCCCGTCGCGCCAACACCATTGAAAAATGACGCAAATGCAAAGTCGTTGAGCCCCGGCAGAGCTGGGCCGGAGGGTGGGGAAAGGCGGGCTTTTCCGCTGACCGTCTGGCCGATGAGAACTGCCTCATGTCGACTTCGGGCCACCACGGAAATTCGCTCCGGCGGCCGCGAAAGCGTCGGGTCGGACGTCGATTTCAGCGCAACGACATATCGCCACGATCCCCGCGCGTCCAGTTCGCGACGCTCGACGGTTCCGCTAATCGTCGTGGTCACCGGAGTGTCAAGCATCACGGTCCCTGCCCTGCCCGTTTCCCAATCGGCAAGCAGCATGCCGAACAAAAACAGTGCGACGGCTTTCAAACCGGCAGACATGACGCCAGGGCGATAAAACAGCGCACATGCCGCTATCGCCAAGCAGACGGTCTCCCACAGAATGAACCGTGTCGAAGGTGTCACCGACAGAGAAAACCAGAATGCGGCTCCTGCCGCGATGAGAACAGGAACGAAAAGAAAGTCCTGGCGATGAGAAACCTCTTCCTCAAGACAGCGTGCGAGCCAGCCTCTCAGTCGCAATATCTGACGACGAGGAGAATGAGAGCCGCGTCCCTCAATCGTCAGTGATCGGTTGGACGTGTGCAGGGGCAACAGAAAATCATCGAGTTCCGTCTGCGCAACGGCGCTCGTTTCCGCAAGGCGGAAATACTGCTTTTCTTCGTGTGTATTCAAGTACCGCTGCCCCCTGCCGCAGACGGTTAGTTTGCAACCCTGAAAAGCAGATTGCAACCATTTGCGCGATTAAGGAAGCATTGACCTAGAATGAAACACTCTGCCGTGGAAATGCTTCATTTCGAGATATTGACGTGCCGCAATGCACAATTTGCCTTTTGGATAGCTTGGCTTTATCGCGCGGATCATATAGCTAAATCGCTGACGCTTAAACTGGCTGATGCGTCACCCCGCATCGCCTGCATATTTCGGAGGTATGGTATGACGGAAACTAGCGCGACAGTGACACTCGGCGATAAAAAGGTCGATCTTCCTGTCCGAGAAGGCACGATCGGACCGAAGGTTGTCGATATCGGTACGCTTTACAGGAACACCGGTACCTTCACTTACGACCCGGGCTTCACGTCCACTGCCTCTTGCGAATCCAAGATCACCTATATCGATGGCGACGAAGGTGTTCTTCTGCACCGCGGCTATCCCATCGAGCAGCTTGCAGAACAGGGCGACTTCCTCGAAACCTGCTATCTGCTGCTGTACGGCGAACTGCCGACGACCGCACAGAAGAAAGACTTTGACACCCGCGTAACGCGCCATACCATGGTGCATGAACAGATGAGCCGCTTCTTCACCGGCTATCGCCGTGATGCGCACCCGATGGCCGTCATGTGCGGCACGGTCGGCGCGCTGTCTGCCTTCTATCACGACTCGACTGACATTACCGATCCGCACCAGCGCATGGTCGCTTCGCTTCGCATGATCGCGAAGATGCCGACGATTGCGGCAATGGCTTATAAGTACCACATCGGCCAGCCCTTCGTTTATCCGAAGAACGATCTGGATTACGCCTCCAACTTCCTCAACATGTGTTTCGCCGTACCTTGCGAAGACTACAAGGTCGATCCGGTACTGGCCCGCGCCATGGACCGCATCTTCATCCTGCATGCCGACCATGAGCAGAACGCCTCGACATCGACCGTTCGTCTTGCCGGCTCTTCTGGCGCCAACCCGTTTGCATGTATCGCCGCGGGCATCGCATGCCTCTGGGGCCCTGCCCACGGCGGCGCCAACGAAGCAGCGCTTAACATGCTGAACGAAATCGGTTCGGTTGATCGTATTCCTGAATACATCGCCCGCGCCAAGGACAAGAACGATCCGTTCCGCCTGATGGGCTTTGGCCACCGCGTTTACAAGAACTACGACCCGCGCGCCAAGATCATGCAGAAGACGATGTATGAAGTTCTGGAAGCCACCGGTAATGGTGACGACCCGATCATGCAGGTTGCGCTGGAACTCGAAAAGATCGCTCTGTCCGATCCATATTTCGTCGAAAAGAAGCTCTACCCCAACGTCGACTTCTACTCCGGCATCACGCTGAAGGCTCTCGGCTTCCCGACGACCATGTTCACCGTTCTGTTCGCCCTGGCCCGCACAGTCGGCTGGATCGCACAGTGGAACGAAATGATCGAAGACCCACAGCAGCGCATCGGCCGTCCACGCCAGCTGTATACGGGCGCCGCAAAGCGCGACTATACGCCGGTTTCCAAGCGTTAAGTTTGGAAGCATCGACTAAGAACCATAAAGCCGGGCCAACGCCCGGCTTTTCTATTGCTACAAAGCTCAATTCCGCAAAGCTTTCAATGCGCCGTCACGCCCAGAAACTGTTTCAGCTCGGGTGTCTTGGGTGCCGAAAAAACCTCCTCCGGTGGGCCTATCTCATGAACCTTGCCTTCGTGCATGAAGACGACGCGGGAGCAGACATCGCGCGCGAATTTCATTTCGTGGGTGACCATGACCAGCGTCATGCCTTCTGCGGCCAGTTCCCGTACCACGGCCAGAACTTCGGAAACGAGTTCCGGGTCGAGGGCAGACGTGATTTCGTCGCAGAGGAGTGCGGTGGGCTGCATGGCCAGCGCTCGGGCAATGGCCACGCGTTGCTGCTGACCACCCGACAGTTCGTCGGGATAGGCGTCGAATTTGTGGGCAAGACCGACACGCTCCAGCATTTTGCGCGCCAGCGCCTCTGCGTCCGTCCTCGGCGTTTTTTTCACCACGGTTTGGGATAGCATGACGTTTTCGCCGACGTTGAGATGCGGAAACAGATTGAACTGCTGAAAGATCATGCCGACCTTCAGCCGCAAGGCTTTCAGGTGAAGCTCATCATCGATGAACTGAGCGCCCGCCACAGAAATCGCGCCGGACGAGATGGTCTCGAGACCGTTTATGCAACGCAATAGCGTCGATTTTCCCGATCCACTCTTGCCGATGATGGCGATGACCTCGCCCGGATCGATATCCAGGTTGATGCCTTTGAGAACCTCGTTGCTGCCAAAGCTTTTGCGAACTTCAGTGATTTCGATGAGCGACATTGAGCTTCCTTTCGAGGATCTGGCTGCTTTTCGACAATGGCCAGCACAGCGCGAAATAAATGAGGGCAACGAGGCCATAAACGGTGAAAGGCTGGAACGTGGCGTTGGTGACGATCGTGCCTGCCTTGGAAAGCTCCACGAAACCGATGATCGAGGTGACCGCCGTTCCCTTGATGACCTGAACGGCGAAACCGACTGTGGGTGGAATGGCAACCCGCATGGCCTGCGGCAGGATGACGTAGCGCATCTGCTGCAAGCGCCCCATGCCGAGGCTAGCGGAGGCTTCCCATTGTCCCTTGGACACAGCCTCGACGCATCCGCGCCATATCTCGGTGAGGAATGCCGCAGCCCAAAGGATCAGCGTCAATCCGGCAGCCAGCCAGGCTGGAACATCGATACCGACCAATCCCAACCCAAAGAAGGCGATGAAAAGCTGCATGAGCAACGGCGTTCCCTGAAACAACTCCACATAATATTTGGAAAAGACCCGCAGGGATTTCTTTCTGGAAATGCGCATGAACAAAAGCAAAAGACCGACGGCTGCTCCGCCGAGGAAAGACACCAGCGAAAGAAGAACCGTCCAGCGGGCTGACAACACCAGGTTTCGCAAAATATCCCAGGTGGTGAACTCGATCATCGGGCACTCCTTCTGGGAAAGATGAAGCCGCCAACAACCAGAAGCAGCTGCCGCAACAAAATGGCGAGCGCGAGATAAATGACCGTCGATACCATGTAGGCCTCGAAGGCGCGGAATGTGCGCGACTGGATGAAATTGGCCGCAAATGTCAGATCTTCCGCGGCAATCTGCGACACGACAGAAGAGCCGAGCATGACGATGACGACCTGCGATGAGAGAGCGGGCCAGATGCGCTGGAGCGCTGGGACGAGCACGACGTGACGGAAGGTTTCGAACCGCGTCATGGCAAGGCTCGCTCCGGCCTCAAACTGACCCCTGGGCGTCGCCTGAATGCCGGCGCGAATGATTTCGCAGCTATAGGCCCCGAGATTGATGACCATGGCGATATTGGCCGCCGTCAATTCGTTCAACTGCAAGCCCAATGATGGCAGGCCGAAGAAGATGAAAAACAGCTGGATGAGAAATGGCGTGTTGCGGATCATCTCCACGTAAACAGCAATCGGCGGACGCAGCCATGTTGGCCCCAAAGCCCGCACCCATGCGCAGAAAATGCCGAGCGCGATTCCCAGAACACCACCAATAGCAATCAGCTGCAGCGTGATGAGAACGCCCTTCACGATTGCCGGATAATATTCGAGAAGCCACCCAAACTCGAAGGTGTAGTTCACGTTGGTTCCTTTCGAAAAAATACAAGGAACCGCGCCCTGCTCGAAGGCAGGGCACGACTTTTAAAAAATTGCTTTAGAGATCTTTAGGCAAATCGGTTTTCAGCCACTTCTGGGCAATGGCATTGAGACTGCCGTCGGCTTTTGCAGCAGCAAGGATCGCATCGACTTTCTCACGCAAAGCGGGTTGGTCCTTGTTGAGGCCGATATAGCAGGGAGAGTTCTTGATCAGGAATTTCAGTTCCGGCCGCTTTGGCGGGTTCTTTTCCAAAATAGCGGCCGCAACGACGTTGCCGGTCGCAACCGTTTCCACCTGCCCGGACAGGAAGGCGGAGATGGTGCCGTTATTGTCTTCATAGCGCTTGATGGTGGCATCGGCTGGCGCGATCTTCGTCAGCTCCAGATCCTCCACAGCGCCGCGTGTCACGCCGATCGTTTTGCCCGACAGGTCTTCTGCCTTCTCGATCTTCACGGCGTCAGGTGCAAAAACGCCGTTGAAGAAGGGTGCATAAGCCACCGAAAAATCGATCACCTTTTCTCGGTCGGCATTCTTGCCGAGGCTGGAAATGACCAGATCGACTTTGTTGGTCTGGAGATAAGGAACGCGGTTTGCGCTGGTGACCGGCACAAGTTCTGTTTTCACGCCCAGCTTTTCAGCAATCAGATTGGCGACATCGATGTCGTATCCACGGGGTGCCATGTCGATTCCGACGCTGCCGAATGGCGGGAAATCCTGCGGGACTGCAACACGGATCGATCCGCGCGCAGAAATATCGCTCAAGGTATCCGCCGAGGAAGGAGCGGCGAAGCTCACACTGGCGGCGAGAGCTACGGCGGCGAAAAATGTGCGTCTGTTTAACATTATGAAATCTCCTAAATGGTTGCGTGATGGGCAGGAAGAGAAAGTGAACTGCGAAGATCGGAATGGCGGCCGCGCTGGCGCGTCAGATCGAGGCCGGTCTCGACCTCGTCCAGATGCGTGGCTGCAAGGTCTGCGGCCTTGGAAAAGTCACCCGCATCCATCGCCTCGAACATGCGGCAATGTCCCTCATGAGATTGGGCAGCGTGAAAATCTGATTGGTACAGCATCGAAATAAGGATCGTGCGGGCTGTCAGGTCGCGCAGCAGATCGATAATGATTTCGTTTCCGGCAATTTCAGCAATACGAATGTGGAAATCACCCATCAGGCATGTGAGCCGTTGCCGGTCGCAAGCAGCCATCGCGTCTTTTTCTTCGCTCAGGTGATCAAGAAGAATTTGACGACCCTGTGGGGGCAACCTCGTCATGCTCCGCAACAGACCGCACTCGATGACGCGCCGCGCCTCATAGACTTTAATCGCCTCCTCGGCCGACGGCTCTATGACGAACCAGCCGCGGCGTGGACTGACCTTGACGACGCCACGGCTCCCAAGCCGCATCAGCGCCTCACGTATCTTGGTGCGCGACACGCCATAAATTTCGGCGAGCTGACTTTCGCCCAACCGGGTTCCGGGGCGTATTCGAGCGGAGAGAATGCCGGAAACGATGGCCTTCTCTATCGCAGTTTGGTCGGTGTCGGGTGCATGTCTATCTTGCATACAAGATGGAAAAGCAAACGATGTGCCAATTGATCAGCACAAAAGATTGCAGGCCGGATCATTACGACACGTTGGCAGACCAGTGATTTTTGATTATTTTTTAATCCAGGCGGATTTCGACACCGATCAAATATTATGCGCCAAGGTGCCAACGGCACCAATCTTGCTGCGATAGACAGACAGTAAAATCTCAGCACCAACCTCACCCGGAGGACGCTCGGTGCGCAGACGCTCCTGCACCAGCGCAAAACCTTCCAGCATGGCCTGCCGCTGGAGCGTATCGGATGACAGTCGCTCGGCCCAACGCAGCATGGAGCCTGCGCGCACCACTTCGTTGATATATTCCGGCACCACGGCATAATCTGCAATAAGGTTGGGCAGAGCACCCGTCCAGGTCTTGATGCGCCTGCTCAGCATGGTGAAGATCCAGTCCGTTTTGTAGACTGAAACGACCGGCACATGGGCCAGCGCAAGCTCCAGAATAACCGTTCCAGACGCGGCAATGGCGGCATCCGCCTCAGCAAACGCCTGCCACTTGAAGGCTGAACCCATATCGATCTGAGGGCGGATATGATCCGGCCAGGACGCCGCAAGCCCACGGATCAAGCTTTCCTGTCTGGGCACCGTTGGAAGAACAAATCGTGTGGGACCATTTCGCTCGACAAATGCCTGCGCCGCATCCCTGAACGGCTCCATCAACCGCGTGATTTCGGTCGACCTCGAGCCAGGCAGCAGAAGAATGGTTCTTGGCTCTCCCAAGCCAGGCAGAGGTCGCGCGGCACGCTTTGCACGAACCTCCAGCAGATCAGCATCGACGCTCAGCCGATGGCCGACGAATGTTGTCGGCGGGCCGCCAAGGCGTCGCATTGTCTCGGGCTCGAACGGCAGCAGCGCCAGCACGTGGTCGACATAGGACAGCATCGCCGTTGCGCGGTATTCCTTCCACGCCCAGACGCTTGGGCAGACGTAATTGATGACCGGCAGCTGCGGCAATGCTTTGCGTACACGCTTGGTAACGCGGTGCGTGAAATCCGGGCTGTCGATGATCAACAGAACATCCGGCTTTGCGGCGATAATCGCATTGGCCGTTTCCTTGATTCTCGCGATCATCTGCGGCAGTTTTTTCAAAACCTGCGTGAAACCCATGATCGACAATTCGGAATAATCGAACAGCGAAACGAGACCTTCTGCGATCAGGCCATCGCCGCCAACGCCGACCAGTTCGACATGTCCCGGATATTGCTGCTTCAAGGCCCGCACCAGATCCGCCCCCAGCAGATCGCCTGAGACTTCCCCGGCGATCACCGCCAATTTGAGAACGCTGTCGGTCACATCATCTCTCCCGCAAGGCCCACATCTATACCACAGACGAACAACCCGGCATCATCGGCAGCCCTCAACATGACCTCTCGGTCCAGCACGAACGCCCTGCCCGCTTCGACAGCTATGCCGGCGAGCCCGGCTCTTGCCGCATTTTCCACGGTGGATGGGCCGATGGTTGGTAAATCGGCGCGAATATCCTGCTGCGGCTTGCACAGCTTGACCAGAACGCCTTTCCTGCGGCTGGAGATGCGCCCCTCTGCGCGTAAGGAGGCAACGCGCGCCAACATGCCATCGGTCCCCTCGACGCCCTCCAGTGCCACGAGGCGCCCGCCGACGGAGACAGAGCCCTGCCCCACGTCCAGCGCACCGAGTGCGAGTGCGGCCTTGGCGGCCTTGGCGATATCCCGGTGGTCATCATCTCCAGGCGCGACTTTACCGAGCGCACCCGTCGTCGCCAGCAAACCCGGCGCGATTTCATGCGCACCGATAACCCGTGCGCCCTGCGCTTCGATCAGCCTGATCACCATTTGCAGCACTGTATCATCGCCACCGGACAAGAGGGTGCGGATGATGGACGGCATTTTTGCAATCATTTTGAAGTTGGGACGAATCTCTCGCCACTCAGGGCGCCGCGAGACGCCACCCGATAGCACGACGCGGTCGATACCCTGTGCCGACAGCAGTTTACCGAGCGCCGAAACATCGCCAACGCTGATCGAGACACTTTCGAACTTCGTCCAGTCAAGATCGGCTTCGTTTTTCAAACGGATGATGAAGGGCACCTCACCTGACTGTTGCGCAGCCTCCGCTACATAGTAAGGAAGAAACCCACTACCAGCGATGATTGCCAGCCGCCCCGCACCCTGTGTCACAGCCTATTTTCCACGGTGGGGCGAGGAAATTGCCCTATCACTGGCAGCAGCAATAAAGTCGATGATCTCAAGTGCCTGTGGGCATTCCAGATATTCATCGCGGATGGCGGCGGCGTTCGTGCGAACATTGCCTCCGCTCTCGAATATCTGCTTGTAAGCACGGCGAACCTTGTGGATTTCAGCACGCTCGATGCCTGCGCGCGTCATGCCGACGATGTTCAAACCGCTCAAAATACCGGGATTGCCATTCAGCATCCCATAGGGAACGACATCGTAACTGACGGCGGACAGCCCGCCGATAAAGGCTTGGCGGCCAACACGCGTGAACTGATGAACGGCAGAGCCGCCACCCAGAATGGCCCGGTCCTCGATCGTCACGTGACCCGCCAGCATGACGTTGTTGGACAGGATGATATTGTTGCCCAGACGACAATCATGCGCCACATGCGCATAGGCAAGGAACAGATTGTTGTTGCCGACAACAGTGGTGCCGCCATGTTCGACGGTACCGGTGTTCATCGTCACACCTTCACGGATCGTGCAGTTTTCACCGATGACCAGCGTCGTGTCGACCGCGCTGTGGTGTGCACTCTGCGAATCGCCACCGATCACGGCTGATGGCCAGATTTTCGTACCCTTGCCGACCGTGGTCGAGCCAAGAACGACGACGTGGCTGATCAACTGAACATCATCATGCAGCGTGACTTTGGGGCCGACATGGCAGAACGGGCCGACGACGACGTTTTCACCGATGACCGCACCGTCTTCAATGAAAGACATCGGGTGAATTTTGGCCGAAGCCGCAATCTTGCTCATTGCTGATCCTCGGGGATCATCATTGCTCCGATATCGGCTTCGGCAACCAGAACACCGTCAACCTTGGCATCGCAGTGGAATTTCCAGACATTGCCGCGCTGGCGCTGCTTGACGACATAAATCTCCAGGCGATCGCCTGGCACGACGGGCTTGCGGAAACGCGCATTGTCGATCGTCATGAAATAAACGAGGTTGCCACCATCACCCTGCTTGCGCGCACAAATGGCACCAGCCGTCTGCGCCATGGCTTCCACAATCAGAACGCCCGGCATGATGGGTCGATCCGGGAAGTGACCCGTGAAGTGTGGCTCGTTGACCGTCACGTTCTTGATGCCGGTTGCCGAGTTATCAGCGTCGATATCAATGATCTTGTCGATCAACAAAAATGGATAACGATGCGGCAGCAGCTTCATCACCTCGAGGATGTCAGCCGCGCCAAGCGCCGTCTTTGTCTCTTCAGACATTCTTCTCTCCTGTCTTCTTGTCTCGCTCCTCAGCACGGGCCAGCAACTCGGCCATATCGCGCAGGAAATGTTTGAGCGGCCGCGCCGGCACGCCGCCATATTTCGCGCCCGCCGGCACGTCGGCGACAACGCCGCTCATTGCCGCAATCTGCACGCCGTCTCCGATGGTGATATGGCCGTTGATACCACTGGCACCGCCAATCATCACACCGTCGCCAATGCGCGTGCTGCCTGCGATGCCGACCTTGCTGACGATGCCGCAATGACGACCGATGCGCACGTTGTGACCAATCTGAACCTGATTGTCGATTTTCGTACCTTCGCCGATCACCGTGTCATCCATCGTGCCACGATCTACCGTGGTGTTGGCACCAATCTCGACATTGTCCTGAATGATGACGCGACCGATCTGCACGATCTTAATCATACCGCGCGGTCCCGGGGCGTAACCAAAGCCATCCTGACCAATGCGCGCACCGTTGTGAATGATCACGCCATTGCCGATCAAAGCCGAAAGAATGCTGGCACCGCCGGCGATCGTACAATCGCGGCCAATCTGGACGTCTGCACCAATGACCGCACCTGGTCCAATCCGAGTTCCTGCGCCGATATGGGTATTCGCGCCGATCACAGCGAACGGCTCCACCACAACACCCGCCTCCAGCTTCGCGGATGGATCGATATGAGCGGCGGCGGAAATTTCGGTCTCCTGCCCGGCGATCGCCGATGGCTTCATCGCGGAAGGATGCAGCAACGCTCCCGCCTGCGCAAAAACCATATGGGGATTTTTGGAGATAAGAGCCGGAATATGATCAGGAATGAGCCCTTTGAGAGCCGTATCACAAATGATCGCTGCAGCCTCACACGTCAGCAACTCATCCCGGTTTCGACGCGAGAGAATGTAGCAAAGCTGATCGGACTTTGCCCGGTAAACGGGCGCAATCGAACGCACCAGGCGATCACCCGCAGCCTCATCAGACAGTTCCGCCCCAAGACGGTCTGCGATGTCTCTCAATCGCATGCCATCATGGGGCGGAAAAAAAGCATTATATTCCATCAGCCGGATACTCCAGAACGTTCAAACTCGCAGTTCTGGACTGCCGATATCAGAAAGTGTTGGACATGCCAAACCGGAAATTCTGCACTTCGTCGTAGTCTTCCTTCATGAAAGGAACTGCGTAGTCTACGCGCAGAGGACCGAACGGCGAAGCCCACATCAGACCGATACCAGCAGATGCACGGATCGAGCTATCGTCCTGCACGTTTTCACCAGCAGCAGTACGAACCTTATTGCCATAAAGCGTACCCGCATCAACGAAACCGGCAAGGCGCAGACCGAAGTCTTCAGGAACGCCAGGCATAGGAGCCGTCACTTCAGCAGAGGCCGCAAAGTATGTCGTACCGCCGATTGCGTCGTCACCGATGCGCGGGCCGATACCATCATTTTCGAAGCCACGGATTACGCGACCGCCGATTTTGAACTGGTCGAACACGAGCAGATTGTCGCCAGTCGGGGCAACATAACCAGCCTGACCCGTGATCGAACCGATAATGTCGTACTCGTCAGACAGCGTGTGGTAGTAACGAGCCTTGGCATAAATCTTGTAGTATTCGGAGTCGCCACCGAGACCAGCAAATTCGTTGGTCAAAGCACCCTGCCAGCCTTCGCGTGGCATGTTGCGGTCGTCCAAGGAATTGTAGGCGAGCGTGTTGGAAATGATCGATTGCGTCCAATTGCCGCCATTGATCAGATCGACGTACGGGCTAGCCAGGTTCACATAGTTACCCGCACCATCGACATCGTCGAAACCGGATTTTCCATCATACTTGATCTGCTTGTACGTGTACTTGAACGTCGTCGCCAGATTTTCTGTGATGGGCGCCGTTACGCGAAGCGCAAAGCCCTGCTCATCGTAATCATAGTAGTCTTCGCTCGAGCTCTGGCTTTTGAACAGATCGAAACCTGCGGCAAGGCGATAGCCGAGGAAGTAAGGCTCGGTGAACGAAAGGTTGTACGTACGCGCGTCGTCCTGGCCGGCACCAGCAGCAATACGAATGTACTGGCCGCGACCGAGGAAGTTCTTTTCTTCGATCGACGCTTCGAGCAGCGCACCATCGTTCTGGGAATAACCAGCACCGATACCGAACGAGCCGGTTGCCTGATCTTCGACGTCAACCACGATCACGACGCGGTCAGGGGCGCTGCCCTGCGATGTGCCGATGTTGACCTTGGAGAAGTAGCCGAGTGCTTCGAGACGACGCTTGGCAGCGCTGACAACCGTCTGGTTGAAAGCATCGCCTTCGCTGATGTCGAATTCTCGGCGAATAACATAATCACGCGTACGTGTGTTACCGCGGATTTCGATACGCTCGACGTATGCACGCTCGCCCTGATCGACGATGTAGGTCACACCGATGGTGTTGCCAGCCATGTCACGGTCGCCACGAGGCGTCACGCGTGCAAAAGGATAACCTTCTGCGGAGACGCGTTTGGAAATGGCTTCGATGCTCTGCTGAACTTCTTTGGCGCTGTAACCAGCACCGGACTTGGTTTCGACCAGACCCTGCAATTCAGAACCATCGACACCTGGAACGGTGGATTCAACAGCCACATTACCGAATGCGTAACGCTGACCTTCGTCAACATTGATCGTGATCGTGTATTCGTTGGTCGCCTCATCCAGAACCGCGTCCGAAGACGTTACCCGGAAGTCGGCATAGCCGCGGTTGTAATAAAACTGGCGCAGCGCTTCTTCGTCAGCGCGCAACTTGTCCTCATTGTAGACATCCTTACGCGTCAGGAAGGACAGCATGTTGGATTTCTTGGTGTTGAGAACAGCAGCAAGACGGCCATCGCTATAAGCGTTGTTACCGACGAAATCGATGCGAGCGATCTTCGTGCGTTCACCTTCGTTGATCACGAAAGCAAGGTTGACGCGACCCTGACCGACATTCACGACCTGCGTCGTAACCTGAACATCGCTACGACCGATGGCAGCATAAGCGTCCTTGATGCGCGCAATATCGGCAGTCACGAGTGTCTGGTCGTAAGGACCGAGAGACTGGGTCTGAACGATACCCTGAAGCTTGTCGTCCTTGATCTTGCGGTTGCCGTTGAAAACGACCTGGTTGACGAGATTGTTCTCGCTCACCGTCACAACGAGAGTCTTACCAGAAACGCTCATGCTGACGTTGGAAAAATAACCCGTCGCATAAAGGCGCTTGACCGATTCATCGATGTCAGCGTTGGAAAAATTCTGACCGGGAGCGATCGTGATGTTGGACCGCACAGCGTCCGCGCCGGAGCGCTCAGCGCCACGCACGTCAACTCTGCTGATGACAGCCGCATTGGCAACTCCAGAAGAGACGAGCACTCCCAGAACTGCAACCGAAGAAACACCAGCAGACAGCGCAACCGCCGACACCGCGTTCAAAAACTTTGAACCAGCCTTCATTTTTAATTCTTACCTTTTCCCGTTGTCCCTCAGCGGGCGGAACCCGACTCCGGCCATCTGTCGTCGTTTTACCTGCTTTTCCTCTACAAGCAAGCCCGACCGTTAATTTCTGTTTACTTCGCAAGCTACCGTGGCTCAATCGCCACTTTGGCATCAAAACAAGGTAAACGCCCCGTTAAAAAATTAGCTCTAAAGCCCCATTCAGCCAATCAAGCTGCTGATATCATTCCAAGTCGCAAAAACCATTAGACTGAAAATCATTACCATTCCAATACGGAAAGCAAACTCCTGAGCACCCGGTCCTAGCGGTCTGCCACGCACGGCCTCGATGGCGTAAAACACCAGATGGCCGCCGTCCAGAATCGGGACCGGCATCAGATTAAGCAGGCCAATCGAAACAGAAAGCAAGGCCGCAAGCTGAATGACAGCTGCAAAACCGAGAGATGCCATCTGACCTGATGCCTGAGCGACACGCACAGGACCGCCGAGTTGATCCGCATTCATGCGACCGGTGACGAGGTTGCCGATATAGGCAAACGTGCCGGTGACGACGTGGCCGGTCTCACGCACACCTTCAACCAGCGCCTCGGTGGGCGAATAGGTGACGTGGCGGAAATTGCCGCGGGTCTGGTCAGTGACGATGCCGATAATGCCCAGCTCCATCTTGTTGCCGAACTGATCCTTCGTCTCGGTTCTGGTCGGCACCATGGGCAGAACGATATCCTGACCGTTTCTTTCCACGGTCACGGTAATGGGGGTGCCTGGACGAACAGCAACGTAGCGACGAACATCTTCGAATGTCTTGACGGCTTCACCATCGATGGCGACCAATCTGTCACCCGCCAGAACGCCAGCGGACTGCGCCACACTGTTTTCGCGCACTTCGGAAACGATCGGATCGGAAATCATCCGGCCATAAATGGCGAAAAGCGCCGCAAAAATCAGGATTGCCAGAATGAAATTCGCGATAGGGCCAGCAGCGACGGTTGCCGCCCTTTTCCACAACTTTGCACCGGCAAGTGTCTGCGCGCGCTCTTCCAGCGTCAGGTTGACAAGGCTGTCGCTGTCCGGCTTGCTGGCGACATCCTCGTCGCCGAAGAATTTGACATAACCGCCAAGAGGAACAGCCGAAATCTTCCAGCGGGTTCCGTGTTTGTCGGTAAAGCCGATCAGCTCAGGGCCGAAACCGATGGAAAAAGCTGTGGATCGTATGCCGCACCAGCGGCCCACCAGATAATGCCCCATCTCGTGAACGAAGACGAGAAGAGAAAGCACGAGAATGAACGGCACCATATAACCGGTCAAAAATCCAACCGTCGCCGTCACCATATCCATATTTTCCAAGCCTTTCGCTCAACGCTACAATCAGAATCCGGGCAGAATTCCGCTACCTGATCCTGGCACATCACCGGTTATCGCCGCGTGAACGACAGCAATGAGGAATACGGTAAAGCAGGCAAAAACAAGACCGTCAACCCGGTCCATGAAGCCGCCATGCCCGGGGATGAGATGGCTGGAATCCTTCACCTTGAAGCGGCGCTTGATAAAGGATTCGAACAGGTCGCCAATCTGGCTGAAAACGGACAAGGCCAGCGCCAGCGCCAAGACGACGACCCCGATCCGTCCATGGTAGATTGCCGAAACCGCGCCGCCCGCCACAACGCCCGAAACCGTGCCACCGATGGCACCGGACCACGTCTTGCCGGGCGAAATCGATGGTGCCAGTTTCGGCCCGCCAATGGCACGACCGACGAAATAGGCCAGAATATCCGTTGCCCAGACAATGGCGAAGACGAACACCATGGCAACGATGCCCGTTGGTTCCTCACCACGGATGGCCGCAAGCGAGATGCCGCTGAGCCCGGAATAGATCATACCGCCGACAAGCCACCAGTTTTTGCCGCGCAGGACAGGAAACAAGGCTGCGGTCAGCGTAAAGCCAGACAGCAACGGCAGATCGAGAGAAGGTTCACCGAAGATCGTGTTGCCGCTGATCACCGCAATGGCAAACCAACCCCAGGCATAGCCAGTCGGGTTGGTATCGGACAGTTTGGTGATGGACGTCCACTCGTAATAGATCAGCAGCGACAGAACGCCGGCAAAAAGGCGGAACATCATTCCGCCATACCATGTGGCGGTCAGGATAACGGCAGCCAGTACGAGGGCGGATATGATCCGCAGCTTGAGTTCGCGGCTCATTATGCGCCCGCCAGGGCGACTTGATCCGGCAGACCGCCGAACCTGCGGTCGCGCGTCATATATTGATCGATTGCGGAAAAGAATGTCTTGCGGTCGAAGTCCGGCCAGTAATCGGGGATGAACAGAAACTCCGAATAGGCAGCCTGCCACAACAGAAAATTGGACAGACGCTCTTCGCCGCTAGTGCGGATGATGAGATCCGGGTCCGGAATTCCCGCCGTATCAAGACGCGCCGTAATGGCGTCTGGGGTAACAGCGGAGACGTCGATCTTGCCAAGGGCTACGTCCCTGGCAAGGGAGGCCGCAGCGCGCGCAATTTCATCACGAGAGCCGTAGTTGAACGCAATGACCAGCGTCAGCGCCGTGTTGTCACGCGTTGTCTGTTCGGCTTCCGTCAGCAATGCGCTGATATCATCGTTCAGGCCTTCGCGATCACCGATCACGCGAATGCGAACATTCTCCTTGTGCAGATCGGCAAGGTCCCGGCGGATGAAAGCCTTGAGAAGCCCCAGCAGATCGCTGACTTCGGTAACCGGCCTGCGCCAGTTTTCCGAGGAGAAGGCGAAGAGTGTAAGATATTTCAGCCCGCATTCGCCAGCCGCCCTCACCGTTTCGCGCACGGCCTCAACTCCGCGCCGGTGCCCCATGATACGGGGAAGACCGCGCTGCTTGGCCCAACGCCCGTTGCCATCCATGATGATGGCAACATGCTCAGGCAGTGAGGAACGTGTAATGTCCGACATCTCGATCCAGTTTAAGCAACGCGGAAGATAAAATAATACACAGGGTTGGCGATAACGCCACCTACACCTGCATGATTTCTCTTTCCTTCTCGCCAAGCAAGCGATCAATGTCCGAAATCGTATCATCGGTCATTTTCTGAACCTTTTCAGACAGCGAACGGCTTTCGTCCTGACCGATGTCACCATCTTTTTCGGCTTTTTTCAGACCGTCCATACCATCGCGGCGAACGTGGCGGATCGCGACCTTGGCCTTTTCGGCATAATCATGCGCGACCTTGACGAGCGACTTGCGGCGCTCTTCATTGAGCTCCGGCAAAGGAATACGCAGGTTCTGGCCATCAACGATCGGGTTCAGGCCAAGGTTCGATTCGCGGATTGCACGGTCGACGGCGCCAACCATCGACTTGTCCCAGATGTTCACACCTAGCATGCGGGCCTCGGGAACCGTGATATTGGCGACCTGCGACAATGGTACACGCGAGCCATAGGCATCAACCGTTACGGGGTCGAGAATGTTTGCAGAAGCGCGCCCGGTGCGAAGCGATGCGATATCGCTTTTGAAGGCATTGATCGCGCCATCCATGCGACGCTTGATATCGTTGATGTCAGTACCACTCATATTCATACTCCGTCAGTTCTGGCCTTACCGGCCCAATTTCACACCGTGGAATCAGCGCCCGGCCATCATTTGTCGTGCACGATGGTCTTGCGACCGCCGCCCGTCAATATTGCTGCAAAACCGCCCTTCTCGTGAATGGAGAAGACGATGATGGGAATGTGGTTTTCACGGGCCAGCGCAACAGCGGCGATGTCCATGACCGCAAGTCCCTTGCCCAATACTTCCGAGTGAGTCAATTCGTCAAAGCGGGTAGCCGTCGGGTCTTTCTTCGGATCGGCAGAGTAGATGCCATCAACCTGCGTACCCTTGAAGATTGCCTCGGCACCCATTTCCGCTGCGCGAAGTGCTGCAGCAGAGTCAGTCGTGAAGAACGGGTTGCCAGTGCCGCCGGCGAAAATCACGACACGGCCCTGCGCCATGTGGGACAGTGTGGCGCGCTGCGAAAAGCTTTCGCAAATTTCCGGCATGGCGATGGCCGAGAGAACGACGGTGTCGATGTCGAGCTTGCGCAGAGAGGTCGCAAGCGCCAGGGCGTTGATGACGGTCGCCAGCATGCCCATATGGTCACCGGTGACGCGGTCTCCACCCTTGGAAGCTACTGCCACGCCGCGGAAGATGTTGCCGCCGCCAACCACCACGCCAACTTCGACACCCATGGCGCGCGCCTCGGCGATATCGGAGGCAATACGATCTGCAACAGCGACGTCGATCCCGAAACCCTGATCGCCCATAAGGGCTTCGCCCGACGCCTTGAGAAGAACCCGTTTATAAAGCGGCTTGGAAGACATCATGACTCCTTAAAGCATGTCGCGCACGGTCAAATGTTTGTTTGCAATGACACATGCGAAAACCAGAGGAAGCTACACCGGCCGGACAAATCCAAAAGACTGCCCTGCCCGCGCAGGATATATATAACCGGAACGCGGATACACGAAGGGCACCGCGTTGTCACGCGATGCCCCGTAGTTTTCCCAGGTTTGGGTAAAGAGATCAGCCCTTGGCGACCGCAGCAACTTCAGCAGCGAAGTCGGTTTCTTCTTTTTCGATGCCTTCACCGAGCAGCAGGCGAGCCATGCCGACGACTTCGATCTTGGCACCGGCTTCCTTTTCGGCTTCCTTGACAGCGTCGCCAACCGTGATGTCAGGGTTGATGACGAAGGCCTGCGACAGAAGCGCGACTTCTTCGAAGAACTTGCGCATACGACCGTCAACCATCTTTTCGATGATGGCTTCTGGCTTGCCGGATTCACGAGCCTGCTCGATGAAAACGTTGCGCTCGCGCTCTGCAACGGCTGCGTCGACTTCTTCAGAACGGATGGCCAGCGGGTTGGTCGCAGCAATGTGCATGGCAATCTGACGGCCGATGGATGTCAGAACAGCCTTGTCGCCTTCGGACTGCAGCGCAACCAGAACGCCAAGCTTGCCGATGCCGTCGCCAGCAGCGTTGTGAACGTAGGTCGCAACAACGCCGTGCTTGACTTCGAGCAGAGCAGAACGACGAAGCGTCATGTTTTCGCCGATCGTGGCAATCGCGTCCTTGATGGTGTCGGCAACAGTCTTGCCGGACGCTGGGTAGGTCGCAGCAGCAACTGCGTCAACAGAACCGTCAGTCGTCAGAGCAACCGAAGCGACGCCACGAACGATGTCCTGGAAGGCATCGTTACGGGCAACGAAGTCGGTTTCGGAGTTGATTTCAACGACAACAGCCTTGTGACCGGCAGAAGCAATACCAATGAGACCTTCAGCAGCTGTACGGCCGGACTTCTTGTCAGCCTTGGCAATACCCTTGGCGCGCAGCCAGTCGATTGCAGCTTCCATGTCGCCGCCGGTTTCAGACAGCGCCTTTTTGCAATCCATCATGCCTGCGCCAGACTTCTCGCGCAGTTCCTTTACCATTGCGGCTGTAATTTCGCTCATTGTGTGCCTCTTGCGGTTCGTCGGTCACGGCGCCATTGCGGCACGACCTAAATCGGATTTTGGGAACGAATGTACCCGGAACTGTGACAGCCTGATGAAGAGGCCATCACGAAACGTTTTAATTTCACGCGTTACCATGAAGGACTGCGTGATTGAAACGAACAAGGCCGCCGAACTTTTCTAGTCCAGAACGGCCTTGTCTCGTCTCATGGAGAAAGCGGCATATCCATGCCGCCTCTAAGCTTTATTCGGCAGCGGTCTCAGCTGCTGCTTCTTCAAGTGCTGGCTCGATCGGAGCTTCTTCAGAAGCGCCGATGTCACGACCGGAAGAACCCTGCTGACGTGCGATACCGTCGATGGCTGCACGGGCAATCAGATCGCAATAGAGCGAGATTGCGCGCGACGCATCGTCGTTACCTGGGATCGGGAAGTCGATCTGGTCTGGATCGCAGTTGGAGTCGATGATCGCAACGACCGGAATGCCAAGACGCTTGGCTTCTTCGATCGCGATCTTTTCCTTGTTGGTGTCAACAATGAACATCAGGTCAGGAACGCCGCCCATATCGCGGATACCGCCGAGTGCCTTTTCAAGCTTCTCGCGTTCGCGCTCAAGGTTCAGGCGCTCTTTTTTGGAATAGCCAGATGCGTCGGAGTTGAGGATTTCGTCGACCTTGCGCAGGCGCTGGATAGAGTTCGAAATCGTCTTCCAGTTGGTCATCATGCCGCCGAGCCAACGCGAGTTGACGTAGTACTGAGCGGAGCGCTTTGCGCTGTCTGCGATGATTTCCGAAGCCTGACGCTTCGTGCCGACGAAC
Source organism: Agrobacterium sp. DSM 25558 (assembly GCF_900100825.1). Taxonomy (NCBI): domain Bacteria; kingdom Pseudomonadati; phylum Pseudomonadota; class Alphaproteobacteria; order Hyphomicrobiales; family Rhizobiaceae; genus Agrobacterium; species Agrobacterium sp. DSM 25558. Next base: position 234,275 of record NZ_FMUD01000001.1, read on the forward strand.
AGAACGCGACCGCCACGGGCAACCGTGTCAGACACGACCTGAAGGGCGCGCGACAGCAAAGGAACTGTCTGAGCCAAGTCGATGATGTGGATGTTGCTGCGGTCGCCGAAGATGTACGGCTTCATCTTTGGGTTCCAGCGGTGTGTCTGGTGACCAAAGTGAACGCCAGCTTCCAGAAGCTGACGCATAGTGAAATCGGGCAATGCCATGCCTAGTTATCCTTTTCCGGTTGAACCCCCGCGAAGCAAACAGCGCCATCAAGATGGCACCACCGGGCGGAACGATCCGGATTTCTCCCGGAACATCCCAAGCTTCGCGTGTGGAATGGTGTGCCGCATACAGGCAGATTCTTCGAAAAGCAAGCTTTTATGCACAAAATTACGAAAACAGATCGACCAGTTTCAGCGGATCGGCTTGTTATCGCAGTTTTCCGCCTGGAGAATATCGAGCTTGGCAAGCTTGCCCGTCAAAACAAAATCGCCGTAATCCATCGTCAGATCACGGGTGATTCCATTTTCATAGAGCTTGAACGACATACGGTAGATCGGCAGAGAATCCGTGCCTGCCTTGTCGTTATAATAGGCAATCGTGACCGGCCAGAAGGGCGTTTTGGCGAAGTCACCGGCCATGCCGACATCTGGATCCGCGTCGCCGTCCTTCGGCGTTTGCTGCTTGCCGACCAGTGTAGACGTGATCAGGCTTTCATCGCCATCGTCAGATCCATCGAACACCCGCGATTCGAAAATGCGCTTTCCAAGCTTGGCGTTTTCGATGACCTGGAACATATGTTCCGTTGGAAACTCGCCAGCGGCGAGATCGATCTTCCTGGCGTCTGGCTTGGTCAAATCGATTTTCATGGTGCCATTGGCGTCGGCAGCCGAGCCCGTGACTTCCTTGTCCAGCTTGTCATCGGTAAACGACTTGGTCTCGAACTTGAATGTCTTCGACGCAGCATCTTCGAATGTCGTCGTCTGCTGGTCGGTCATCCGCACCGCATCGCCTGTATTGATCTGCGTAACGAAGCGGAAATCCGTCTTGTAGCCTTTGCAGGAAGAACCGGTGAATTCGTACACCATTCTGCCCGTCATGCCCTCGATGCCGGAACGGTCTGATGCGTCCTTCAACTCCAGGTCATACACGGCGCGGTGGGAAATCAGGTTCGGAATATTGGCAGGCACGGCACTTGCGACCTCGGGAGCCACGATAAAAGCACCGGAAGCAAAAGCAACTGCGAGGTTCCTAACAAACATTCAATATCTCCTGTTGGACTCACTGCTCATATTGTACAAGCAACCGCCCGGCTTTTGGACATCATGATCTGTCTGCCGGATTTTTGAAAGATTTACAACAAAAGCGGAGACGAAAATGTCGGATGCCATCGAAGCTCGCCTCAAGAACCTTGGCTACACCCTGCCTGTTGCCGCAGCACCCGCTGCAAACTACGTCCCATTCACCATCAGCGGTAATCTGCTCTATATTTCAGGCCAATTGCCGATGGAATCCGGCAAGGTTGCGGTCACGGGCCATGTGGGTCGCGATGTCGACGTGCCAACGGCCCAACGCGCCGCTGAACTGTGCGCCGTCAACATTCTCGCACAGGTAAAGGCAGCCCTCAATGGCGATCTGTCCAAAGTACGCCGCGTTTTGAAGCTCAATGGCTTTGTTGCGTCCGTCCCTGAGTTCACCGAGCAGCACCTCGTCATCAACGGCGCCTCGAACCTCATCGCCAATGTTTTGGGCGATGCCGGCAAACACGCGCGTGCAGCCGTCGGCATGGCCTCCCTGCCCTTCAATGCCGCAGTTGAAATCGACGCCATCGTGGAAATCGACGTATGACTTTGAAGCTCTCATGGTTGACGGAAACGCCAATCGCCCATCGCGGCTATCATGACCAGAACAAGCTGGTGTGGGAAAATACGCTGACCGCATTTTCCCGTGCCATCGAAGCCGGTTTCGCCATCGAATGCGACCTCCAACTGGCGTCCGATAGCGTGCCCGTCATCTTCCACGACGACGAAATGACGCGACTGACAGGCATAAAGGGCGATGTGCGGGAACGCACATCCGGCGAACTCGGTCTGCTGTCTGTCGGCCAGACGAAGGACCGGGTACCGACGCTCAAGCAGCTTTTGAAACTCTGCGCCGGCAAGGTCCCGCTCGTTCTGGAACTGAAGGGTCGCGAAGCCGCTGGCATCGATGACGGGTTCGCCGAGGCGGTTCTGGAAGTGCTGGAAGGTTATGAGGGCCATGTTGCGCTTATGAGCTTCGATCATCATTTGCTGAGAGACCTGAAAGCCGCCGGCTCGCCCTGGCCTCTTGGCTTGACCGCGGAAGGTGCCAACCCGGAAAACTTCTTCAAGCATGACGAAGCCATGCAGATCGGCCTTGATTTCATCTCCTATGCTTGGGCACATCTGCCAAACAGCTTTATCGAAGCACAAAAAAAACTCGGTCTTCCCATCATTACCTGGACGGTAAGGGATGAAAATGGTCGCGAGACATCCTATAAATATGCTGACCAGATAACGTTTGAGGGTTTTGACCCGAAAGAAAGCGTTCCAACCAGCGCATGAGCGAAGAATATTCCATTCGCGTAGAGCAATCCTTTAGGGATATTGACCCGGAAAGCTGGAACAGGCTTTCCGGCACGTCGAAATCTACGCGAACGGAAGACTACAACCCTTTCATATCACATGCTTATCTGCTATCCATGGAGGAGTCTGGATCGGCGACCTCCAAGACCGGCTGGCGCGGTCATCATCTGCTTCTGGACAAGGGTGATGGTACGCTTTCCGGCGCAATACCCGCTTATTTGAAGAGCCACAGTCGCGGCGAATATGTTTTCGATCAGGGTTGGGCAGATGCGCTGGAGCGGGCGGGTGGAAACTATTACCCCAAGCTGCAATGTTCCGTGCCTTTCACGCCAGCAACCGGGCCACGGCTGCTGACGAATGGCATCGATAGCGCTGCCTTCAAACAGGTTCTGGCGTCCGGCCTGAGACAGGTCACGGAACGTCTGGGCGTATCCTCCGCACATGTCACCTTCGCGCCGGGAGATGACGTCAGCGCGCTGGAAGACGAGGGTTTTCTGACCCGCACGGATCAGCAATTCCACTTCATCAACAATGGCTACCGCGACCACACGGATTTTCTGGATGCGTTGTCATCGCGCAAACGCAAGAGCCTGAAAAAAGAGCGCCGTTCCGCATTGGAAACCGGCATCGAAATCGACTGGCTGACCGGTAGCGACCTGACCGAAGACATCTGGGATCAGTTCTACGCCTTCTATATGGATACCGGCAGCCGCAAATGGGGTCGTCCGTACCTGACACGCGAATTCTATTCGCTGATCGGCCAGCGCATGGCTGACGATATTCTGCTGGTCATGGCCAAACGTGAAGGCCGGTATATTGCGGGTGCCATCAACTTCATCGGCGGTGACGCTCTTTATGGCCGGCACTGGGGTTGCATCGAGGACCATCCGTTTCTGCATTTCGAGGTTTGTTACCACCAGGCCATCGACTTCGCGCTGGCCAAGGGCCTGAAGCGTGTCGAGGCGGGCGCGCAGGGCGAGCACAAGCTGGCGCGCGGATATACGCCGGTGACCACCCAATCAGCCCACTTCATCACCCATCCAAGCCTGCGCAGAGCCATCGCCGACTATCTGGAACGCGAAAAGAGCGAAGTGCAGGAAATCGGCGACTATCTCGATGAACACAGCCCGTTCCGTAAGGGCGACCGGCAGGAAACCGACGAATAATCGAGCAGACACGAGGACAATCCATGACCTACGACACCAACAATATCTTCGCCAAAATCCTGCGCGATGAAATCCCTTGCGTGAAGGTCTATGAGGACGACGATACATTGGCCTTCATGGATGTGATGCCGCAAGCGCCCGGCCACGTACTGGTCATCCCCAAGACTGGCTCACGCAACATTCTGGATGCCGACCCCGAGATTTTGGCAAAAACCATCGCCGTCGTTCAAAAGCTTGCGGTCGCAGCAAAAGAGGCATTCGACGCAGATGGCGTTTACATCGCGCAGTTCAACGAACCTGCCGCAGGCCAGACGGTGTTCCATCTCCATTTCCATATCGTTCCGCGCAAGGAAGGCGAGCAGATGAAGCCTCACAGCGGCGCGATGGCTGATGTGGCATTGTTGAAGGCGCAGGCTGAGAAGATCAAAGCGGCGCTTTGATCTCGACTGTCAGTCAGCCGCGACACCCACCAGTTTTCCGGGCGCCAGGCCGGATGCTGCGGTTTTCGAAAGCGCTTTAACGATGCCACGGGAAATCGGATACACAACAGCGAAACAGGCGATACCGCCCCATATATCCGCCAGATGATGCCCGCCCTGAACTAGCACAGCTGGCAGCATCAGCACATTCAAAATGCCGATCGTGAAGACAAAAAAGACATGTCGGGGCACGAATACGACGGACATCAACGCCATAAAAATGTGGAATGACGGAAAGCCGATCAATCCAAGAATATTGGACGGCGAGAGATAACCCGCACCTTCCGCGCCCAATTGCATCAACTCACGACCATACTCCGGGCTGACTGCCAGCGGAATGGCAAGCGCCACCCACTCTGGAAGCGTGTGGTAGGCTTTCGCCCCGAATGTGGGAAAGACGACCCAGAAACAGATGCTGACGATGGCACCAATCGTGCCTGTCAGAAGAAAACAATGCAGCATCCTTTCCTCACCCGTAAAACCCAGCACGACAAGGATGACGAGCAATTGCGGAAGTGTGGTCATGTAGACGACATAAAGCGCTGTCCCCACGATGGGATAGGTCGCAGCCCACGTGACGATGGCGGGCCAGCTGTAACCGACCAAAGCGTCAATGCGCATCAACATGTCATCGATCGGTTGAAATGAGATCGGCAGAAAAACATAATTGAAGATCGACGCGAAAATCGTGAAAAGCACGTAGAGTCCGGACGCGGTAAGCACTGTCGCCAGCCGTGGATCTCTGCTGTGATAGCGGTAATATTGCCCTATGATCAGCGGCAACAGGCCGATCGCCAAGCTTACAGAATAGCCCAAAACATCGACGTCAATAGATTTCTGATAAATGAGAACCCCATCGAAACAAGCCAGCAAGAAAATGATGGCGAGTAACAAACGTTCAATCGGCAAAAGAAACATTCGGACCACGTTGCTGTTCAAAATAATATTTAAAGTAAATCATTCGATCAATCGCCGAAATTCATCACCATTATATTAAGAACAACATTCCGGCTGCCAAAACGACAAGCGGCGCGACGACACCGACAAACACTTTCTGTCCGCTGGCCAAAAACGCCGCAAACCCTAGCGCCGCAGCCCCAATCCGCAACCACATCGGCGAATGTTCCAGCACGCCGGTGGGAAACACGATCAGCTTTGCGGTGACGGCCATGACGAGAGACGTGGCAACGGCGCGGACCCAGTTCAGGACTTCCGAACCCTCTTTCAGCCGGTTACCAGCGAGTACACCCAGCCAGCGCCAGAGGTCCGTTGCGATCCAGCCTGCGATGGCGATGAAGAGATAAGGTGCCCACCACGCGTCGGTTATCATGGCTCACCCTGCGCCGTTGCAGGTTCGATTTTGCGGCGGAACCAGAAGCGGTCGATGAGATAAGCCAGCGTTCCGCCGCCGATACCGGCATAGAGAATATCGAATTCCGGCTCGATGACGGCGAATAACGGACCGCCGATCACGCCGATGACGAATGCGACCTTGACGACAGAATGTCGTGCAGACGCCCAGATGGATGACACGAAATAAACCGGCGTCAGAAAGAAGAGAACGCCTGCAACGACCGGCGGAAAAGCGGCAACTACGCCGTAGCAGATGGCAACGATCAACGCATTGATCAGCGTCAGCGTCATGCCGAAGCCCGCAAACCAGGCCACTCTCGCCTCACGCGGCACCTTGCTCAGGTTCTGTGTGGCAAAGACCCATGCGGTAATGGCGACGAAATGCGAGAGAAACAGCAGCACCCATGTCGGCGTCTTTGCGGTGCGCATTTCCGGCACGATGGACGCCACCATCGGCATCATGCGGATGGATGACAACGTCACCACCAGAAAGCAGGTCGCCAGCCCCGCGCCGCTGGTCATGGCACCAATCAGGATCATTTTGGCCGGTAGCGCCCAAATCGTCAGCGTCATGAAAACGGCTTCACCTCGGGTGACGCCCGATTCGAGTGCAAAGGCACTGAAACCCACGAATGATGTCATGAGGATGAGAGAAGGGAGCGAAAAAATCCCCCTCATTCCTCGGATAAACCAAAGATAAAGAGGTTCTGCTTCGCTTTCTAAGGGCATGTCTGCTTCCGGTATCGACATAGAAAATGCCGGGCGCAAACCCAGCACTTATCTTAATTGAAAGTCATATCACTTCTTTTTAGGAACCTTGGGCACCGTGTTGGCCTTGCGACGCGGCTTGGCCGTCTCATCCACCTTGTCGGTTTCCGCCACGACGGTTTCGGCTTCTGCTTCCTGTTCAGCCTTTGTGGCTTTTGCCTTCGCCTTGGCTTTGCCAGGAGATTTGGCTGCCTTCAGCTCAGCCTCAGGCTTTGGCTTCACGGGTGCCGTTTCCGACAGAACATTCAGCTTCAAACCTTCCGAACCATCCTCGTTCTTGCCCATGGCAACGCTGACGACACCACCCTTTTTGAGCTTTCCAAAGAGAATCTCGTTGGCAAGCGGCTTCTTGATGTATTCCTGAATGACGCGACCGAGCGGACGCGCACCCATTTTCTCATCATAGCCCTTCTCTGCCAGCCAGGCGATGGCATCCTCATGCAGATCGAAGGTGACATTGCGTTCGGAAAGCTGTGTTTCCAACTGCATGACGAACTTCTGAACCACCTTGTGGATAACGGCAGTCGGCAGCGGCGAGAACGGAATGATCGCATCCAGACGGTTGCGGAATTCCGGGGTGAACAAGCGGTTGAGCGCCTCTTCATCCTCACCAGTGCGCTTGGAAGAACCGAACCCGATAGCGGATTTGGCCATTTCCGATGCACCAGCATTGGTCGTCATGATCAGAATGACGTTGCGGAAGTCGATCTTCTTGCCGTTGTGGTCGGTCAGCGAACCGTGGTCCATGACCTGCAACAGGATATTGTAGATATCCGGATGCGCCTTCTCGATCTCATCCAGCAACACGACGGAGTGCGGATGCTGATCGACACCATCAGTCAACAGACCACCCTGGTCGAAGCCGACATAGCCTGGAGGTGCACCGAGCAGACGCGATACGGTGTGCCGCTCCATATATTCCGACATGTCGAAGCGCAGCATTTCCACGCCGAGAGATGCGGCAAGCTGCTTGGCAACTTCCGTCTTGCCGACGCCGGTCGGGCCGGAGAAGACGTAGGAGCCAATCGGCTTGTTGGGCTCGCGCAGACCGGCACGGGCAAGTTTGATCGCCGTGGACAGCGCCTCGATGGCGATATCCTGACCGTAAACCACCGAGCGCAGTTCTTTTTCCAGATTGGCGAGAACCATCTCGTCATCCTTGGATACCGTCTTGGCCGGAATACGCGCCATCGTCGCGATGGTGACTTCGATCTCCTTTTCGGTGATCAGCTTGCGGCGCTTGGATGGTGGCAGCAGCATCTGTGCGGCACCCGTCTCATCGATGACGTCGATTGCCTTATCCGGCAGCTTGCGATCAGAGATGTAACGGGCCGAAAGCTCCACCGCAGCCTTGATGGCTTCGTTGGAATAACGCAGGTGGTGGTAGCTCTCGAAATAAGGCTTCAAGCCCTTCATGATTTCGATCGCATCTTCGATGGATGGCTCGTTGACGTCGATCTTCTGGAAACGACGAACAAGCGCCCGGTCCTTCTCGAAGAACTGGCGATATTCCTTATAAGTGGTCGAGCCGATGCAACGGATCGCACCGGAGGAAAGAGCAGGCTTCAGAAGGTTGGACGCATCCATGGCACCACCAGACGTCGCGCCCGCACCGATGACGGTATGGATTTCATCGATGAACAGAACGGCACCCGGAAACTCTTCGAGTTCCTTGACGACCTGCTTCAAACGCTCTTCGAAGTCACCGCGGTAACGGGTACCAGCCAGCAATGTGCCCATGTCCAGCGAGAAGATCGTATCGTTCTTCAACGCTTCCGGCACTTTGCCTTCGACGATTCGTTTGGCCAAGCCTTCGGCAATCGCCGTTTTACCAACGCCTGGGTCCCCGACGTAAAGCGGGTTGTTCTTGGAGCGACGGCACAGAATCTGAATGGTGCGGTTCACCTCGGCATGTCTGCCGATCAGCGGATCGATCTTGCCACCGCGCGCCTTGTCGTTGAGATTGACGCAATAAGCCTTCAGCGCATCCTGCTGTTTTTTGGGTCCAGCACTATCCTCTTCGGAACCGGTGTTACGGGCCGGCTTGGCTTCGTTTTCGTTCTCTTCCGCGCCACGCGGCGTGCGGGTCTGTGATGTCCCGGGGCGCTTGCCGATGCCGTGGGAGATGTAGTTGACCGCGTCGTAGCGAGTCATCTCCTGTTCCTGAAGGAAATAGGCGGCGTGACTCTCGCGCTCGGCAAAAATCGCGACGAGAACGTTGGCACCAGTTACCTCTTCGCGTCCCGACGACTGAACGTGAATGACGGCTCTTTGGATAACGCGTTGGAAACCGGATGTCGGTTTTGAATCCTCGTCGTAACCTGTGACGAGGTTGGAAAGTTCACTGTCCACATAATCGACGACGGTCTTGCGCAGCGCGTCGATATCGACATTGCAGGCACCCATAACGGCGGCAGCGTCTGCGTCGTCTATCAAGGCCAGCAACAGATGCTCAAGCGTCGCATATTCGTGATGACGCTCATTTGCGAAGGTCAATGCCTGATGCAGCGCCTTCTCTAGACTTGGGGAAAAAGTTGGCACGTTGCGATCCTCATTTCTTTTCCATGACGCACTGTAGCGGGTGCTGGTGCTGTCGGGCGAAATCCATGACCTGACTTACTTTTGTCTCTGCGACCTCATATGTGAATATGCCGCATTCACCGACGCCGTGCTGGTGCACATGCAACATGATGCGGGTCGCTCCTTCCCTGTCCTTCTGGAAGAAACGCTCCAGAATGTGAATAACGAACTCCATGGGAGTATAATCGTCGTTCAGCAAAAGAACACGGTAAAGATTAGGCTTTTTCGTTTTTGGTTTTGTGCGGGTGATAACGGAAGTTCCGCGGTTTGTGCCGCCATCTTCCCCTTCGCTATCACCTTGCATGTAGATCGACGTCGCGATCATCTTTCATCATTCTCCAGATCAAACTCGCACCAGTTTTTCGACGGCGAGCCAGAATTTCGCTAACCTTTATTTAGGTCGTTACAGAGTGATTTTAAGCCCCCCACACCGCACTGCAATCACTAATACGTTCACTCGCGATGAAAGTGTGAAGAGAAGCATGACCCAAAGGGATTTGTGCAAGCCCATCCTAACGCGCCAATCCTCGCCTCAGCGTAACTGCGACGGCATGTTCAAAGGTCGCAACCTCCATCTTGCTGCAAATCGAAGAGACCAGATAACTTATGGTAATACTGGAAAGACCTATTTTTTCTGCAATCACATCGAAACCGTCACCGTCTAGGGCAAGAAAAAGCACCTGCTTTTCAAGACCGGAAAGAGGTTGTCTCTCTTCATTTTTCGCATGATCGATGATCCCCAGTCGAACATGCAGGTGAAACACCAACACATTCAATTGCTCGATCTCATCGATATCGAGACATGCGCGATCTCCTAAAAAACCGATGAGGCGCGGCCAGGACGAAATACCGAGCGCAGGAAAGCTAATTCCCATCGTTATGCCGGAAGCACGAAACATCTCTGCGGTTTCCGCCGTAATTTCGCCTATGGCTTGCTTCTGTATTATATTCCATGGCATCGGCCCCAAAGTTCCTGGCAAATGCTGCGAAAGCTGGGCGACGAAATTCGTCAAGCGCTCTTCTATTTTACAGGAAACAGCTGCTGGAACATTCGATGGAAAAAGAAAGGAGATAGGCTCCCCTTCGTCCAGACGCGATGTATCGAACACGCAGTAATACTGAAAGCCGAACAACTGCTGGATTTCAGTCAGCATCAGGCCGACCTCTTCCACCGTGTTCGTTTTCTGCAGTCTGATGAGAAGGTCCTCGTGAATTTTAAGCCTCTGCATCAAAAGAACTGGCCATCCGCTAAAGGCAGGATGGCCGGGCGAACGAACAAGTCAGCTTGGCGTTCCAGTGGCAGAGTATTGTGACAGGCTTTGCCTGTCAATTTTCACTATCCAGCATCTCGCGTACCGCCACAGCCAGTTGCTTCAGCGAAAACGGCTTCGGCAAAAAGCCGAATTTTGCATCGGCGGGAAGGTTCTTCGCGAAAGCGTCTTCGGCATAGCCGGACACAAAAATGAACTTCATATCGGGGTAGGTTTTGCGCAGTTCGCGCAGCAACGAAGGTCCATCCATTTCCGGCATCACGACATCCGAAACGACGATGTCGACCTTGCCCTCGAGCTCCTCCAGCACTTCCAGTGCCTCCGTGCCGGAACCAGCCTCGTGAACCGTATAACCGCGCGTTTCCAGCATGCGCTTGCCGCCGCGTCGCACCGCCTCTTCATCCTCCACCAGAAGAACGACGGCTGAATTACCCGTGAGGTCCTGCGTCTCTTCCTTGACCAAAGCCTTAGCTGCAGCATCCGCGGCGGCCTGGGCCGCCTCGCCTTCAAGTGGTGCTACCACTTCGATGATGTGGCGCGGCAGGAAGATACGGAAAGCCGTTCCTCTTCCCACTTCCGAATCCGGGTAGATATAGCCACCGGACTGCTTGACGATGCCGTAGACCATGGAAAGACCAAGACCTGTACCCTTGCCGACTTCCTTCGTCGTGAAGAAGGGCTCGAAAATCTTGTCCATGATTTCGGGTGGAATACCCGTGCCGGTATCCGCAACCTCGATCATGACAAGATCTTCGGCTGGAATATCCGAGCGTCCAAGCGCGACAACGTCGTCCACGGACATATTACGGGTGATGATCTTGATCTTGCCGCCGGTTGGCATGGCATCGCGCGCGTTGACGCAAAGGTTGATCAGAACCTGCTCGAACTGCGAAAGGTCGGTTTTGACAGGCCAGAGATCGCGGCCGTAATCCACTTCCAATTTGACGTTGGTGCCCGATATCAACCGGTCGACCAGCATGCGCAGATCGCCAATGACGTCAGTCAGGTTCAACACCGCCGGACGCATGGTCTGCTTGCGGGAAAACGCCAGAAGCTGCCGCACGAGAACGGCTGCACGGTTGGCGTTGCGCTTGATTTCCATCAGATCGGCAAAGCTGGCATCCGCAGGGCGCGCCTGCAACAGAAGATGGTCGGATGAAAGCAGGATCGCCGTCAGCACGTTGTTGAAGTCATGCGCGATACCGCCCGCCAATGTGCCGACCGCATTCATTTTCTGCGTCTGCGCCATTTGCGTTTCGAGCGCTTTCTGCTCGGTCACTTCGATGGCGTAGACGATGGCAACCTCTTCCGGCGCCTCGTCGTCCTGATCGATGACCGCATGGACGTAGAAACGGAAATGCCGCGTCTCGTCGGTTGGGTGGCGTGAATCGAATGGCGCGATATCGCCCTGACGGTCCTTGGCGGCGTCGATGGCCTGCAACAATTTCGGCTTGTCATTATCCAGCAGAACCGCGTCGAGAACGACGCCATTGTCGATATCGTCACGCCCGACGACGCCGGAGAAGAGCTTCAGGAACGGCGCGTTGGTGCGCAGAATGCGACCATCACCATCCAGCGAAGCAATTGCCATCGGCGTATTGTTGAAGAAGCGTGTAAAGCGCATGGCCGATGCCGACTCAGCGGTTTCCTTGCCCTTGGAGCGCATCAGAACGATGGTGCGGCTTTCGCCCGGTGCACCGTCTCGTGTCGCGGTAACCTGATGCACCAGCCTGGCCGGCATGCTCTGACCGTTCACCCGGCGCATATCGAGATCAAGCATTTCCGTGCGGTTGGTACCCGCATGCGGCTGGACCGACTCGATCAGCGCCATGCCCTCACCCGCAACGATATCCGAAACCGTCAACGAACCGGGAGAGAACTGCGCAAGATCGATACCCAGCCATTGCGACAGCGTGGCGTTGAGATAGACGATCTCGCCTCTCTTGCCCGCGGAGAAGAAGCCGGCCGGGGCGTGATCGAGATAGTCGATGGCGTTCTGCAATTCGCGGAAAAACCGTTCCTGATCTTCACGCTCCGTGGTGATGTCGGCGATCTGGAAAACATGAAGATCATTGCCGCTGGCATCCTTCAGCAGCCGTGCCTTCAGGCGATACCAATGCGGGCCGGACTGCGACGTGGTTTCGCTCAATGGCTTCAGAAGGCGAAACTCTTCGTAGCCGTCCTTGCCTTCGCGTAGCGCGTTGATCAGCCGGTAAAGCGCCTCGGTCGATTCCCGATCGCGGGAAAGCAACGCTTCCAGGCTCTGAATTTCGGTGGCCTTCGTCGCACCCGTCATCTGGCAATAGGTCGCGTTGGCATAGACCAGCCGACCCTTCGGATCGGTGATCAGCGTTCCATCCGGATGGGACGACAGAAACTGCCGCGCCATGCCATCGGATTGAGATTGCGGCATGACCTCGATGAAACCGATGGCCGATGACACCAGAAAGAAGATGCCGAGCATGGCCAGAACGCCGAGAATGCCGAGGACGACTTCGTTTTCCAGCGAATCCTTGAAATACACGAAAGCGACGGCTGCTGCGACGAGAACAAGTGCCAATAGCAAAATGCGCAAAAGGGTGCCCGATCTTGCCCGCCTGTCCACCAACGGGAAGTCATTGTCGCTGGCTTGGCTCACCTTGGTCATAGAGGCTCTAACCCTTGCAATTTTGCCGACCCATGGACATTCGAAGACAAATACTCCGAACGGAATCGCTTTTGTCTATCCCTTGTAGCAATTTGCCGAAATGTCAAAAAGCTCCGCCGCACCATAAACCTTTGCCAATACACAACGAATACGGCTGATTTCATGCGATATCGGTGTTTGCGTGGCCGCTTTGCCACGCCAAAAGACGCCCACCTGCCCAACACGGCAGCATTTTCATGACGGAATGCTGATAAAAACTTGTGCTGAGCGCAAAAAAATCGTCTTTTCGCATCAAACCGCTTGAAAAAATCAGGTACGGCAATCATTTGCCCTCCAAAAGACCAAAGGGACTGGCTCAATGATGGAAGAATTTATCGGCACTTATGGCAACAACCTGATTGTTGCTGTCGTCGGTGTCGGCGTAGCACTTCTGGCAATGGCCATCATCATGTGGCTCATTCGCAGACGCGGTGGTTCTTCTCCCTTCATTCGCGGCGGCAAGAACCGTCAACCCCGTTTGCAAGTGCTGGACGCCACGGCCGTCGATGCCCGCCGCAGGCTGGTTCTGGTGCGTCGCGATAATGTCGAACACCTCGTCATGATTGGCGGCCCGACCGACATCGTTATCGAAAGTGGAATCGGTGCCATCCCGATCATGCGAGACGTGCGCGATCCGCAGGACGACCTGCTTCAGGTGCCGCCTTCGGAAAAATCCATCGCTTCGAACCGCCCAAGAGCTTTGACGTCTGGCCGAGAAGAAGAGATTCGTACAACGGCACCCATCGCCACAGCTGCTCCGGCTCCGGCCGCAGCAGCTGCACCGGTCGCTCAGCCAAGGCCAGAGCCAAAACCTGCGCCGAGCGTTGCGCCACCTCGGCCAATCGCTGCAGCTCCGCCCAAGCCCATGGCTCCTCCCATTGTTGCTTCACCACCAGCTACTCCCGCCCCGCGCCCCGTTCAGCCGGCATCGCAGCCTATGCCAGAGGTCGCGCCCGCTCCAAAGCCGGTCCCCAGAGAGCCCATTTCCCCACCTCTGACTGCCGCTGTCGTTCCCGCCGTGACAGCCGCCTCCTTGCAACAAGAACCGGTCGCAAAACCCAGCGCGCCCGAACCTGTTGTCGTTCAACAACCAGCACCGCCGCCCGTCGTTGTGACGCCACCGCCCGTAGCTGCGCCGGAACCTGTCATCGATCAACATAACGCGGTCGATTTCCTCGATGCAGCGCGGGAGCGCGTGCTACCGACGTTCCGGACTGCGACCCCGCTAACCGTCACCGCCAATATCGCAAAACCGGAACCTCTGGCACCCGGCGAAAGCGGTGCGGTCTTTGGCGATCAATTGACGAGCGATTTCGAAAGCTTTCTCGAAGCCGAAATCGCCAAGAACAATGCCGCAGAAGCACCCGATGTAAGCCTGGAGCCAAGACAGCAGCGGGAGTTTACAGAACCCGTTGCCCCGCCAGCACCGGGTACATCGACCGACCAGGACGTCCAGAAGGAAATGGCGCGCATTTTCGGTGAGATGGCAGTCACCCGCGACAAATAATCCATGCCGCTATGGCATCACCTTCGAACTGCCTGACGGCCTGCCGCTCTCCTCGGCGGGCCGTCGGTTTTCGCAGTCCCCAAGCGTTGTAATTGTCCCGCGACTCTGATCAACGTCGCTGACGGGAACAAAGGGTGATCGCATGACCGCGTCGGCAACAAGCGCAACGGCATTAAAGGGCATGCTGATCATGGCGGGCTGCATGATCGTGCTACCGGTTATGGATGCCATCGCCAAATACATGGCTGTTTCCGAAGGCATGTCGCCTGCTCAGGTCACGTTCTACCGCTTCTTCTTCCAGCTCGTCTGCACTCTGCCCCTGCTGCTGATCATGTCGCCCCGTGCGCTGCTTTCTGCAAAACGGCCATGGCTCAATCTGTTGCGCGGGGTTTTGCATGCGGCGGCGAGCCTGGCCTTCTTCGCTGCGGTCAAATACATGCCGCTGGCGGACGTATTTGCTATCTACTTTGTCGAACCCTTTCTGCTGACAATGATGTCGGCGCTGTTTCTGGGCGAGAAAGTCGGTTGGATGCGCTGGAGCGCTATTGCCGTGGGTTTCGTCGGCGCGATGATCGTCATCCAACCGAGCTTTGAGGTCTTTGGGTGGACGTCGCTTCTGCCGGTCGCCTGTGCCTTTCTCTTCACGCTCTACCTCTTCCTCAACCGCGCGATGGGCGATGCGGACAGTCCGCTGGTCATGCAGACCATGGCGGGCATCGCCGGTACTGTGTTCATGGGCGCAGCGCTATTGCTCGGTCATGGACTGGGAGATGTGAACTTCGAAATGTCGCTGCCTGGCTGGGGCCACGGCCTGGTGCTTCTGGTTCTGCTCGGCTCGATATCCGGTTACATGCACCTTCTCGTCGTCAAGGCGTTTCGCCTTGCGCCGGTTTCGCTGCTGGCACCTTTTCAGTATTTCGAAATCATTTCCGCGACGGTTCTCGGTTACGTCCTGTTTTCAGACTTCCCAACCGCGTCGAAATGGCTCGGCATCGTCATCATCGTCGCGTCCGGCCTTTTCATCATCTGGCGCGAGCGCCGGGCCGCAAACAAGACGATCACCGAGGTCGCAGAAGTTTGACGAATATGGGCTCTTGCCCTTGTTCCAGCCGTTGAGGTCGGGCAAAAGTCTTCTCGACTTATATGCATACAATCATGGAGACGAAAATGGACGTTCGCGCCGCAGTCGCTGTTCAGGCAGGCAAGCCACTGGAAATCATGACGGTTCAGTTGGAAGGACCTCGCGCTGGCGAAGTGCTGATCGAGGTCAAGGCAACCGGCCTTTGCCACACGGACGATTTCACGCTCTCCGGTGCAGACCCGGAAGGTCTGTTCCCTGCCATTCTCGGCCATGAGGGCGCAGGCATCGTGGTCGATGTCGGCCCGGGCGTCACATCCGTCAAGAAGGGCGATCACGTCATTCCGCTCTACACGCCGGAATGCCGCGAATGCCCATCATGCCTGTCGCGCAAGACCAACCTCTGCACCGCCATCCGCTCTACCCAGGGTCAGGGCGTGATGCCAGATGGAACCAGCCGCTTTTCCATCGGCAAGGACAAAATCCACCATTACATGGGTTGCTCGACCTTCGCGAATTATACGGTTCTGCCGGAAATCGCCGTCGCCAAGATCAACCCGGACGCGCCATTCGACAAGGTCTGCTACATCGGCTGCGGCGTAACCACCGGTATCGGTGCCGTCATCAACACAGCCAAGGTCGAGATCGGCTCCACGGCCATCGTGTTCGGTCTGGGTGGCATCGGCCTCAACGTCATTCAGGGCCTGAAGATCGCCGGTGCCGACATGATCATCGGTGTCGATCTCAACAACGACAAGAAGGCCTGGGGTGAACGCTTCGGCATGACGCACTTCGTCAACCCGAAGGATGCGGGCGACGATATCGTGCCTTACCTCGTCAATCTGACGAAGCGCGGCGCAGACCAGATCGGCGGCGCAGACTATACATTCGATTGCACCGGCAACACCAAGGTCATGCGTCAGGCGCTGGAATCCTCACATCGCGGTTGGGGAAAGTCGGTCGTCATTGGCGTCGCCGGTGCCGGTCAGGAAATCTCCACCCGCCCCTTCCAGCTGGTCACCGGCCGCACCTGGATGGGCACCGCTTTCGGCGGCGCACGCGGCCGCACCGATGTTCCCAAAATCGTGGACTGGTACATGGAAGGCAAGATCCAGATCGACCCAATGATCACCCACACCATGCCGCTGGAAGACATCAACAGAGGCTTTGAGATGATGCATTCAGGCGAGAGCATCCGGGGCGTGGTGGTTTATTGATTGATTGATCAATCAACACCGTCCTTCGGCGGAAGCGCCGGGGGACAATACTATTCGAACTAGACGACTCTAGACATATCACAGTCCCCCAGCTCCCTCATTCCTGTGCTTGTCACAGGAATCCAGTCGATGCGCGTCTGCGCATCGGGAAGACTCTTTGCAGCCCAAAGACTTGGGCTGGCTGGATTTCTGTGACAAGCACAGGAATGAGGGACGATAGGGAAGTGGCGGAATGGTATGTCACGGCAGTTTAGAAAGCTAAACCAGCCGCTTGTCACCCGTCGCGAACTTCGCCTTCAGCAAGCATTCGTCATATTCCGCATCCGCCGTCGAATCGAACACGATCCCACCGCCGACATTGAAGGTAGCCCCGCCACCCTCGAACAACGTTATCGTGCGGATCGCGACAGAAAAGCGCATGTCACCATCAGGTGAAATCATCCCAATGGCACCGCAATAGGCGTTACGCGGGCCAATCTCCAGATCGTGCAGTATTTCCATCGCCCGCATCTTCGGCGCACCCGTCACCGAACCGCAGGGAAACAAAGCCGCGAAAACATCCTCTACCGTCATGTCGGGCAAAAGCTTCGCGCGGACATGGCTGACCATCTGGTGAACGGTGGGATAGGTCTCGATCTCGAAAAGCTTGGGGACATGCAACGTGCCAACTTCGGCAATACGCGAAATGTCATTGCGCAGCAGATCGACGATCATGCGGTTTTCGGCAAGCGTCTTTTCATCCTTCCGCATGCCGGCAACCAGCGCGGCATCCTGCGCAGGTGAAGCGCCGCGCTTGATCGTTCCCTTCATGGGATGCGTTTCGATCCAGCCGTCCTGCACTGCGAAAAACAGTTCTGGCGATCGCGACAGTACGACGGGGCCGCCGAGGTTGACGAGCGCACCATATTTGACCGGCTGCCGCTCGATCAGCGACCAGAAGGCCGTGAGCGGATCGCCGTTCCAGCGGGCGTGGACAGGCATGGTGAGATTGGCCTGATAACAGTCACCCTGCCGCAAATGTTGGTGCAGCTTTGAAAACTGCTTTCGATAATTTTCCAACGTCCATCCAGGTTTGATGTCGCTTAGAAAATCATCCGCATTGATGAGTGGGCCGGGGCTCGCCCGCTCAACATCACCCGCTGGTGATGCGAACACTCCAAAGCACAGCAACGGCACATCGCGCTTGGCACTCGCCAGCGGTGCCAGCTTTCTCTCGAAGAGATAGCCCGCCTCATAGGACATGTAACCCGCAAGGTATTTGCCTGCGGTCCGCGCAGCCTGCATTCGGGCAAGAGCCGGGAAAAAATCTTCCGCCTCATGCGCAAGGATCATCTCTTCCGGATCGGTAAACAACGTTACCGAGCCGGTCGTGTCATCGCGAAAAAGCACATAAGGCGCGGTCAGCAAATCCGTTCAATCCCTCAAAACGTCAGATGGGATCGATATCGCCTTTCGCCCACATTTCAATGGTCTCGGCATAGAAATCCGCAAAGCGGCCTTCCTCGATGGATTTGCGGATGCCCTGCATCAGTTCCTGATAATAGGCGAGATTATGCCAGGACAGCAGCATGCCGCCCAGCGCCTCGTTGGAGCGGGCCAGATGATGCAGGTAGGCGCGGGAGTAATCACGGCTTGCCGGGCAGTTGGACTGCTCGTCCAGCGGGCGCATATCTTCCGCATGGCGGGCGTTGCGAATGTTGACGCGGCCGCGCCGGGTAAAGGCCAGACCGTGACGACCAGAGCGGGTCGGCATGACGCAGTCGAACATATCGATGCCGCGCGCGACCGATTTCAAGATATCATCCGGCGTACCGACGCCCATCAGGTAGCGCGGCTTTTCGGTCGGCAAAACCGGCAGGGTGATGTCGAGCATGCCGAGCATCACGTCTTGTGGTTCGCCCACGGCAAGACCGCCGACGGCGTAACCCTTGAGGTCGAGTTGCTTCAAACCTTCCGCCGAGCGGATACGCAAATCCGGCTGATCTCCGCCCTGCACGATGCCGAACATGGCTTTGCCCGGTTGCTCACCAAATTGAACGCGGCAGCGCTCGGCCCAGCGCAGCGACATTTCCATAGCGCGCTCGATTTCCTTGCGCTCGGCTGGCAGCGCGATGCACTCGTCCAGCTGCATCTGGATGTCCGAATCGAGCATGCCCTGAATTTCGATGGAGCGTTCCGGCGACATGTGGTGCAGCGAGCCATCGAGATGGCTTTTGAAAGTCACACCCTTTTCGTCCAGTTTGCGCAGGCCGGACAGCGACATGACCTGAAACCCGCCGCTATCCGTCAGGATCGGATGAGGCCAGCGGATCAGCTCATGCAGACCGCCAAGACGTTGAACGCGCTCCGGGCCGGGTCGCAGCATCAGGTGGTAGGTGTTGCCCAAAATGACATCGGCACCCAGTTCGCGCACCTGCTCCAGATACATGGCCTTGACGGTGCCGACCGTGCCGACCGGCATGAAGGCCGGTGTATGGATGGTGCCGCGCGGCATGGCCACTTCGCCAAGGCGCGCGCCGCCGCTGGTTGCTTTGAGGGTGAAGGTGAAGTTCTCTTGCATCAAATTTTCCGGAAAAGCAGGCTGGAATCGCCATAGGAATAGAAACGGTAACCGGTCTCGATCGCGCGGCGATAAGCCTCACGCATCGTTTCCAGCCCGCAGAACGCCGACACCAGCATAACAGCGTGGATTTCGGCAGGTGAAAATTCGTCATCAGAATATCGACTGCCTTGAAGCGATATCCCGGTGTTATGAAGATGCCGGTCGGTCCAGACCACGGCACGATCTGACCATCATCAGCCGCTGCACTTTCGATCAGCCGCAACGACGTTGTACCGACGCAAACGATGCGCCCGCCCCTTGCCTTGACGGCATTCAACTTGGCCGCCGTCTCCTCGGTAACAGTGCCGATTTCGAGGTGCATCTTGTGCTCCTCGGTATCGTCGGCCTTCACGGGCAAAAACGTGCCAGCGCCGACATGCAGCGTCACGAAGTGCCGTTCGATCCCGGCTTTATCCAAGGCTTCGAAGAGCGCGGGCGTAAAATGCAGGCCTGCGGTGGGGGCCGCAACGGCACCTTTCTCGCGGGCGTAAATCGTCTGGTAATCGGTCTGGTCCTGCGCGTCTTCCGGGCGCTTGGCCGCGATGTAAGGTGGAAGCGGGATATGACCGACGGAGGCGATCGCCTCATCTAGCACCGGGCCGGAGACGTCGAACAGCAGGGTGATTTCACCCTCCTCGCCCTTCTCCTCAACCGTAGCTTCCAGAAAAGCCAAGCCGCAGGCATTGTCACGCTCGTAACCGAAGCGGATCCTATCACCCTGCTTGATGCGCTTGCCTGGACGGGCAAAAGCCTTCCAGCGGCTGGCATCTGCGCGCATGTGCAGCGTGGCGGAAACGGCAGTCTCCGGCGCACCCTCACGCAACCGCACGCCCTCAAGCTGGGCGGGAATGACGCGGGTGTCGTTGAAGACCAGCGCATCGCCGGGTTTCAGGAAGCTCGGGAGATCGAAAACATTATGGTCCGTCATGCTGTCCGCATTCGGATCGACCACGAGCAGACGCGCACTGTCGCGCGGGCTCGCCGGGCGAAGCGCGATGTTGTCGTCAGGAAGGTCGAAGTCGAACAGGTCTACACGCATGATGGGACTCTCGAAAACATCAAAACCCGCCCTCCATTCTCATGTGGGGCGGGTAATTTGGGTGACAAGGCGCTCTCTCTACACTCGCCGTCATCCTCGGGCTTGACCCGAGGATCTAACGATCCACAACGTCAGACGTGGTTAGATCCTCGGGTCAAGCCCGAGGATGACGGCGGATAGGCTTGATACCTGTGTCAACCAATCAAAACCCGCCCCGCAGTTGCCTGCGAGGCGGGCCAAATGTCTATATCCTACGCTCAGGCTGCAGAAGCAAGGCGGATGGAGACGATGGAATCGGGATCCTTTACAGGCTCGCCGCGCTTGATCTTGTCGATGGCTTCCATGCCTTCGATGACCTGGCCCCAAACGGTGTACTGCTTGTTCAGCCATGGGCTGTCGGTAAAGCAGATGAAGAACTGCGAGTTTGCAGAATTCGGGCTCTGCGAACGGGCCATGGAGCATGTGCCGCGAACGTGGGAAATGGCGGAGAATTCGGCCTGCAGGTCAGGCTTTTCAGAGCCGCCCATACCGGCACGTGCCGGGTTGAAGCTTTCAGAACCCTTCTTGCCGAACTTCACGTCGCCGGTCTGCGCCATGAAATCGGTGATGACGCGGTGAAAAACAACGCCGTCATAGGCCTGCTCGGAAACCAGTTCCTTGATGCGCGCAACGTGGCCTGGGGCCACTTCCGGCAGCAGCTGGATGACGACTTTGCCAGTCGTTGTTTCCATGATGAGGGTGTTTTCCGGATCCTTGATCTCGGCCATGGTATCTCTCCTTCTAGTGTGGCTTTCGCCCGGTTTTATTTCTTGCCGACGGTAACTTTGATCATGCGGTCAGGGTCGGTCACTTCGCCGTTTCCACCCTTGCCACGCTTGATCTTGTCTACGAATTCCATGCCGGACACGACTTTGCCGACAACCGTATATTGTCCGTTGAGGGACGCGCCCTTGTCGAACATGATGAAGAACTGCGAGTTGGCGGAATTCGGGTCCTGCGAACGTGCCATGCCGACCGTGCCGCGCTCGAACGGAACCTTGGAGAACTCGGCTGGGATATCCGGCAGATCGGAACCGCCTGTACCGGCGCGCTGGGCGCTGAAGGACTTGGCCATGTTGCCATACTGCACGTCACCGGTCTGGGCCATGAAGCCCTGGATCACGCGGTGGAAAGCGACGTTGTCATAAGCGCCCTTTTCGGCCAGCGCCTTGATCTGCGCGACGTGCTTGGGGGCGACTTCCGGCATAAGCTGGATGACAACAGGACCGTCCTTCAATTGAATGGTCAGAAATTCGGCGGCAGACGCCAGGCTGCTGGCAGCAATCGCGCTGATGAACAGGACGCCAGCAAAGGCAGATCGAAGCAGTTTCATTGGATGGGCTCCAGATAAAGGGCTGAATTATCTCTTCAGCTTGCTGTTAAGGGCTTCAAGCACGGCTTGCGGCACAAACGCTTCCACATTGCCGCCCATGGAGGCGATCTGGCGAACCAATGTGGCGGTAATGGGCCGCGATGCCGTTCCGGCGGGAAGAAAAACGGTCTGGATGTCGGGTGCCATCTGCCTGTTCATGCCCGCCATCTGCATTTCGTAATCCAGATCCGTGCCATCCCGAAGGCCACGAACCAGAAGGCTGGCACCATGCTCACGGGCGGCATCAACGACAAGATTTCCAAAGGAAACGACCTTCAGACGGGACGCGGCATCTGGCACGACGTCATTCAGGGAACGACGAATGAGGTCTGCACGCTCTTCGAACGTAAACAATGGTGCTTTGCCCGGATGAATGCCAATCGCGACGATCACTTCGGACGCGACGTTCAATGACTGAATCAGAACGTCGAGATGTCCGTTGGTCATCGGATCGAAGGATCCGGGATAAAAGGCAATCGTCATATCGCTCTCGATATTTCCGCGCGGCGTGCAAATGAATGTGCCGCCTTTTGTCATGGAAGACCAGGCTTCGCAAGACCTTGGGGTAGCAAGCCTCCCGTGGTGCACCCATTCCAGATGCGTGAACAGCGTATGAATGCACCATTCAGGGTGGCTTCAAACCGCATCGCTTATAACGGTCTCATCGAATGGCAACGGGCGTCAAACCCCAATCGGAGACGGAAATGCTGGTTTTCATGATGGTCCTGGCAATCGCGACATCCCTCGTCGTTGAATATGTCTTTATGGATTGACGTGAACTGCCGATTTTCTGAACGCCAGATGAACGAAGCATTCAAGCAAGCTTCACAGGCGCAATGCTAATCGATTTTTAACAATTTAGCGGAACTGGATTCAGTATCGCGCGTTCAAATCCCAGGTAAAGGAACAGACAGATGTTTATCAAAGAAAAACAGTCTACTTCGGCTAAGATCGGCGTGATTAGCACAGCTTGGACAATGTTGGTTATTGCGATGCTGGCAACGACGTTCAGCCTTTACGGACAAAAGACACAGCAGAACGGCCCGGACTATCCGCAGCTTACCGCCCGCAGTCAGTATATGAACTACTACTGATCCGTTGGGAGTGATATAGCTATCACCTCTGGAGTTATACTTCTATGCTTACATTCTTGACAGTGCTCATAGCCCTCATCAGCGTCATGTTTGTTGGATCAGTCATCTCGGTGGTGACGGAAAGCCGCAAGGAAGAAGAAGACTTCAGAGAGATGATGGAACGCAACAAGGCGTTCTGATCGCACCAGAGTGCCCCTATATCACCAGTTTTCGACACCAAAACAGCCGCCCATTCGTGAGGCGGCTTTTTGATGTCGTCGTCATCCGCATCGATAACACGGCACCTCAAACCCGCTTCCTCACGCCATCGTTTGCAAACAGGCGCTTTTCAACGGAATTTAGCCTTCAATTTCAAAGTGGATTGATTTAAGGAAGCCCCATAGACCCGGCTAATGGGCAAATATTGTGAGGTTTGCATAACGATGCTCGATTCCCTGAGAAATGCTTCTCGAACTTTGGCGGCAAAGATTCTTCTTCTCCTCCTCGTCCTTTCCTTTGGCGTGTGGGGCGTTTCCGCTTCTCTGGTGTCGACAAACTCGCATGCCGTGATGACGGTTGGCGACCAGACGGTGACGCCGAACGAGTTTCGTTTCGCCTATCAGCGCCAGTTGGCAGATGTCGGTCGCCAGTTCGGCACGCGCCTGACGACGGAGCAGGCGAAAGCATTCGGCATCGACCGCCAGGTGTTCAGCCAGCTTTCTGCGGGCGCCGCATTGGACGAACTCGCATCCAAGATGAACCTAGGCCTCTCAGAAGACCGTCTGGCAACGTTGATTGCGGAAGACCCCGCCTTCAAGTCGCCCAGTGGCCAGTTCGACCGCAACCTGTTCAGCCAGCGTCTTCGTGGCGCGGGCTTCAATGAAGATGATTACGTCAAGGAACGCAGCAAAGTTGCCGTGCGTGGCCAGATCGTCGATGCCGTTTCGGATGGCTTCAAACCTCCGCAGGTCTTGGTCAATGCGCTGAAGCAATATCGTGATGAGCAGCGCTCCATCGAGTACGTGCTTTTGTCCAACGCCAATATCGATCCGGTCAAGGCACCGGGTGACGATGTGCTTGCCGCATGGTTCGAAAAGAACAAGGCGCAGTACCGCGCACCGGAATATCGCAAATTCACCTATGTGAAGCTAGAAGCGACAGACATTGCCGATCAGGGCGCAATTACCGATCAGCAGATTTCCGATTACTATGAGGCCCACAAGGATAGCTTCCGCACGGCCGGACGTCGCACCATCGAGCAGCTGACATTTGCCGATAAGGAAATGGCGGAAGCAGCGGCCGCACAGATTCGCGCCGGTACCACGACCTACGATCAGGTCGTGAAGGATCAGGGCAAGCAGCCCGCCGACGTAACGCTTGGCGAATTCACAAGAGATACCGTTCCAGACCCATCGATTGCCGATGCGGCTTTCGGCATCCAGAAGGATGGCGGCGTGTCCGCGGTTCTCGACGGTGCCTTCGGCCCGGTTATCCTGCGCGTTACCGGCATCAAGAACGAAAGCATGAAGACGCTGGATGAGGCGAAGGAAGAAATTCGCACCACGCTTGCCACGACAAAAGCTGCCGAAGAACTGAACAACGTTCATGACCGCTACGAAGATTTGCGTGGCGGCGGCGCTTCGTTGACGGATGCGGCGACGCAGCTCAACCTGAAGCCAGTGACCGTCAACGCCATCGATTCCAACGGCGGCGACGAAAAGGGCAACCCCGTAGAAGGTCTGCCGACCCCTGCCCTGGTGGCCGAAGTCTTCAAGGCCGAACAGGGGGGCGATGCGCCTTCCGTCAACATCGGTCGCGATGGTTACGTCTGGTTCGATCTTCAGCAGATTACCGCACCGCGTGACCGCACGCTGGATGAAGTCAAGGAACAGGTCGTTGCCGACTGGACCGCAGAGCAGCAGCGCACGGCGTTGACCGCAAAGGCGGATGAGTTGAAGGCTCGCGCGGAAAAGGGCGAGGCACTGGCCGCGATCGCCGGTGAAATGGGTCTTGGCGTTGAAACCAAGATGGGCCTTCGCCGCACCAGCGAAGATGCCGTTCTGGGCCAGCAGGCCGTGTCTGCCGTCTTCGCCGGCGCGCAGGGCCTCGTCGGCGCAGCGCCGGATACGGAAGGCTCCAGCCGCATCCTGTTCAAGGTCACCGAAGTCAACACCACGACGCCAACAGATGCTCTCGACAACAGCGACCAGCAGATTACCGCCATGGCAAATGCCGCTGGCGACGATATGCTGGACCAGATGGTCAACCGTCTCCAGAACGATTACGGTGTGACCATCAATCAGGCTGCGGCCGATCAAGCCATGACCGCTGCTTACTAAGCCACTATCCGGGGGACATGAGGACATGGCTGAGTTGAAGCCGCTGATTGCCAAGGTTGCCAATGGCGAAAGCCTGAGCCGGGACGAGTCTCGTCAGGCATTCGACATTCTGATGTCGGGCGGGGCAACGCCATCGCAGATCGGCGGCTTCCTCATGGCTTTGCGCGTGCGCGGAGAAACCGTGGATGAAATCGTCGGTGCCGTGTCGTCCATGCGTTCGCGCATGCTTCCCGTCACCGCGCCTGCCGACGCTATGGATATCGTTGGCACGGGCGGAGACGGTCTCGGCACCTACAATATCTCCACGCTTGCTTCCATTATCGTGGCGGGCACGGGCGTACCGGTTGCCAAGCATGGCAACCGGGCTCTAAGTTCTAAGTCGGGCACGGCGGATGCGCTTTCAGCACTCGGCGTGAAACTCGATATCGGACCGGAGCTGATCAGCCGCTGCGTCAGCGAAGCCGGTCTCGGTTTCATGTTTGCTCAGCTTCACCATTCCGCCATGCGCCATGTTGGCCCCAGCCGGGTGGAGCTTGGCACACGGACCGTCTTCAATCTGCTCGGTCCTCTCTCCAATCCCGCGGGCGCGAAGAAGCAATTGCTTGGGGTCTTTTCGCCACGCTGGCTCGTGCCACTGGCAGAAGTGCTGCGTGATCTCGGCTCCGAAAGCATCTGGGTCGTCCACGGTGACGGTCTGGATGAAATCACCACCACCGGCACCACGCATGTGGCAGCACTTGAGAACGGCACCATCAGAACCTTCGATCTGACGCCAAAGGATTTCGGCGTTGATGTCGCCAGCATCGAAGACCTCAAGGGCGGCGATGGCATTGCCAATGCGGCTGCACTTCGTTGCGTTCTGGGCGGAGCGAGGAACCCTTATCGGGATATCTCGCTTTGCAACGCCGCCGCCGCTCTGGTGGTTGCGGGCAAGGCCGAAACATTGTCCGATGGCATGAGGATCGCAAGCGCCTCTCTGGAGGATGGCAAGGCCGCTGCTGCCCTCGACAGGCTGGTTGCGGTTTCGAACGAGGAGTAGGGGCTAGCCCATGAGCGACATTCTGAAAAAGATCGAAGCCTATAAGCGCGAAGAGATCGAGGCTGCGAAAGCCAAGGTATCCCTGGCCGATCTCAAAGCCATGGCCGCCGATCAGACCGCACCGCGCGGGTTTTATAATGCGCTGAAGCGCAAACAGACGGATGGCACATTCGGCCTCATTGCAGAAATCAAGAAGGCCAGCCCATCCAAGGGCCTTATCCGCCCGGATTTCGATCCGCCCGCTCTGGCAAAGGCCTATGAAGCCGGTGGTGCCGCCTGCCTTTCGGTGCTGACGGATACGCCGAGTTTTCAGGGCGCGCCGGAATTTCTGACGGCGGCGCGTGATGCCTGCGCCCTGCCCGCGCTACGCAAAGACTTCATGTTCGAAACCTATCAGGTCCATGAAGCTCGTGCCTGGGGTGCCGATTGCATTCTTCTCATCATGGCATCGCTTTCCGATGACGAAGCCAAGCGTCTGGAAGACGAAGCCTTCTCGCTGGGCATGGATGTTCTGGTGGAAGTGCATGACGAGGAAGAAACCGAACGGGCGCTGAAGCTCGCTTCTCCGCTGCTCGGCATCAACAATCGCAACCTGCGCACCTTCGATGTCAGCCTGGAAACCAGCGAGCGACTGGCCTCGATGGTTCCTGCCGATAAACTGCTGGTCGGCGAAAGTGGCATCTTCACCTTCGAGGACTGCACGCGCCTCCAGACATCAGGCATAACGACATTCCTCGTTGGGGAAAGCCTGATGCGCAAGGATAACGTCGCAGCTGCCACCCACACGCTGCTGACAGGCCGCAACGGCATTCTGGCAGCAGAATGAGCGACGACCCTAAACTCACCCATATCGGTGCGTCCGGCGAAGCGCATATGGTCGATGTCGGTGACAAGGCCGAGACCATCCGCGTTGCGGTCGCTGAGGGTTTCGTGAAGATGAAGCCGGAAACGCTGACGCTGATCCGCGATGGCAATGCCAAGAAGGGCGACGTCATCGGCACGGCGCGTCTGGCCGGCATCATGGCCGCCAAACAGACATCCAACCTCATTCCGCTGTGCCATCCCTTGATGCTGACCAAAGTCTCGGTGGATATTTCCGAGGACGACGCCCTGCCCGGCCTGCGCGTTCAGGCCACCGTCAAGCTGTCCGGCAAGACCGGCGTCGAGATGGAAGCACTGACTGCGGTTTCCATTGCGTGCCTCACCATCTACGATATGGCGAAAGCCGCCGACAAAGGCATGGAGATCGGCTCCATCCGCCTTTTGGAAAAAACGGGCGGAAAATCCGGGCACTTCAAGGCCTGAACAGAAGAGTGAACGTGGCGCTGCCGGATTTATTCAGGCGGCCACAGGAAGAGGAAACGCCATGAAACCCCTCTTGCCCGTTGCCGAAGCCCAAGCGCGATTGCTGGGTGCCGCAACACCCGTCACGGCCATTGAACTCGTGGCGCTGGCAGATGCAGATCAGCGCGTTCTCGCCCGCGATCTGCACGCCCGGCTTACGCAGCCGCCTTTCGATGCTTCTGCCATGGATGGCTATGCGCTGAGAGCAGCAGATGCCCCGCAAATCGGCTCGACTTTGACCGTCATCGGCACGGCAGCAGCGGGTCATGCCTTTTCCGGTACGGTCGGCACAGGTCAGGCCGTGCGCATCTTTACCGGCGCGCCATTGCCTGAGGGTGCGGACGCGGTTCTCATTCAGGAAGACGCCGAGCTTCTCGACGCCGGCAAAATACGCACCACCTTCGACGTCACCGCAGGGAGACATATTCGGCCCCGTGGCCAGGATTTCCTGGAAGGCGAAGCGGTACTGAAGGCGGGAACGGAACTGGCTTTCACGGACATCACCGTCGCGGCCGCCATGAACCATGCGGAGCTCGCCGTCTATCGCAAGCCACTCATCGCCATTCTGGCAACGGGTGACGAACTGGTGCCGCCGGGCGGTGCACCCAACTCCGCGCAGATCATCGCCTCAAACACCTTCGGTGTTTCGGCCCTCGCCCGCAGAGCCGGTGCCGACATTCTCGACCTCGGCATCGTGCCAGACGACGCGACCCTCATCCGCGCCGCAATCGACAAAGCCGTAACCGCCCGTGCCGACGTTCTCGTCACACTGGGCGGCGCCTCCGTTGGTGATCACGATCTTGTTCAGGCGGCATTGAAGGCGCAAGGCATGGTGCTGGATTTCTGGCGCATCGCCATGCGCCCCGGCAAACCGCTGATCGTCGGCTCTATAGGGGAAATGCAGGTGCTGGGCCTGCCCGGCAACCCTGTCGCCAGCCTGGTGTGCAGCCTGCTGTTTCTGGAACCCCTCATCCAAAAACTAAGCCACCGCCCAATCGCCCCCCGCGAAACAATCGCCAGAACCGCCACTACACTCAAAGCCAACGACATCAGGCAAGACTATCTCCGCGCCAGAATCATCGCGCACGAAAACGGCCAACCAATCGTCGAAGCTTTCACGAAGCAGGATTCGGCTATGATGAAGATCATGGCGCAGTCAGATTGTTTGATCGTGCGCGCGCCGTTTGCGGAGGAGTTGGAGGCTGGTGGAGAATGTGTGGTGGTGCGGTTGCGGGCGTAGTCTGGAGAATTCCCATGACCACAATCAATGAAGCGATGCGAACCGACATAGATAACTCTGTCCTATGTTGGCTTGCCACCGCAGATACATCGGGCGTTCCAAACGTAAGTCCAAAAGAGATTTTTTCGAGTTATGGCGAGGATCGTATCATCGTCGCTGATATTGCTTCGGCCAATTCCGTCCGGAATATTCGTGGCAACCCCAATGTCTGCGTCAGCTTCATCGATATCTTCCGCCAACGTGGATTCAAGATTGTTGGAACGGCTGTTATCATTGAAAAGGACGATGCAAATTTTGCGATCGTCGGCGCACAGGTGCTGCAAATGGCTGGCGGCGATTATCCAATCCAGCGCATCATCTCAATTGAAATTAAGAAAATTTCACGCATTTGGGCTCCAAGCTACAAGCTCTTTCCCGACAGATCGGAAGCAGACCGTATGCAAGGTACATATGACACCTATGCCGTTACGCTAAACGCCGTGGCAGAATGATGCCACCCACATTATGGGGCAGGCCGTCGCAACTTTTCGATACTGCCACGACGGCCCTTGGCACTAAGCTACCTTTTTAAAATCCATCTCGTTTCCATGCAAAAAGCATGTTTTGGTGAAGAGACCCAGATCAATATCATTGGGTAGACGAATGTCGTTGATGTCAGGAAGTCGCTTCGCATCCGGGTCGAAAGACCGGTCGATTTGAGAGATAAAGACCAAGATCACCCCAGTCCTTCTCGCAAATTCAGCAAAAGCCAAAACCTGTGCAGAAAGCGGTGGCTTGCTTCGGTCTTGGTCAAGAATTTGGAGGAAGTCGATAACGACGACACTTCCTCTTTCCACGTCTGAAAGATGCTGGACGATGTAATCGGCACTGATAGCATTGGATGTAATGATTTGCAGCGAATCGGCAACCTCAGAATTGGCGTTACTGATCGTACGGATGTGCTGCCGGGCCTGTTGTTCCGTAAACTCGAGCGTGAACAAAATGGCTCGTCTTTTATCATGAAGCGCATCCACTAAAAGGCGCAAAGCAAATCTTGTCTTGCCCTGCCCGGGGCGACCAGCCACCAGCAGCAGGTCGCCATCGTGTAACCGATCAAGGGCTTTCTCCGGTTCTTTCAGTGCCATGTAATGTGAGGACAGCAGGCTCCAGCTTGCGAAGCCTTCTTCACGAGCTATCGCGTCCAATGTCGTGTGCAACGGCATTTTCTGATCGCGGGCCATAAGCTTTGCCCGACGTTTCAACTGAAATATGGGTGCAGATAGTGTCATCAATTAACCTCCTCTACGAGCCGTACACGCAACCCCTCCTTATGCGTCGCTCGAACAGGTGGTTCGATGATAGTCAGGTCACCCCATACGGACAGTACTTCCCCAATAGGAGGGAGGAGGCGTGGGTTAAGCCTGGACCAATGCTAGCGCTCGTGGTGATTCGGTTCAAGCACGTGTGTGGGTCGTGACGGGAACGTTACGATTATCATCTACGCAGCGTAGCCAGCGTCTCGCTCGAGAAGCTACTTCGCTATCTCATTTTCAGTAAACAGTAAGCAGAACGTATTGGCCCCGTCATAGAACAAAACTGGCGTACAAGAACCGCCTGTTTCCCTGCCGCACATCGATACTGCTTTAAGAAAAGAATTGACGTTGGCCGGTCGTTCAAATTTCACAAGCGCCACATGAGCTTGGTTTTCCGAGATGAGAACAGCACTTTCCACCCCTGCCTCAAACCGGTCATACAGTGACTTATTGGCCATAATTTTTGAGTAACCGTCACCATCACGACGTAAAGCATATGACAGCATAGTCTCGTATTCTGATGACGAGCTTTTTGCCTTTTCTTTCTCTATTTTCATCTGCAGCTCTTCTCGACTGCAGTGGAGATTTAGGGTCTCAGCTGGCAATTGCTCCACGGAAATCATGTCCACTTGGGGCGCTGAGTTCGCATATTGTACAACGAATATTGCAATGAGCGAAGCCGCAACAATCGATGATAATACTGCAATATTTTTCATTTTAGACATGGAAAATTGAAAGAACCCTATCTGGTAGCAATAAATCGACTGAACAACTTATATATGCAGAGTTCTACTAAAAAAAGGCCGCAGCGATGCGGTCCTTTTCATTCAACAACTCGGTCTAAACCAACCGGCTTCGCTCCACAGCGGCCTCAATAAAACTCGCAAACAGCGGATGCGGATCGAGCGGGCGGCTCTTGAGTTCGGGGTGGTATTGCACGCCGATGAACCATGGGTGGTCGGGGTACTCAACGGTCTCGGGCAGAACGCCGTCCGGGGACATGCCGGAGAAGACGAGGCCGCAGTTTTCGAGGCGGTCCTTGTAGTCTACGTTGACTTCGTAGCGGTGGCGGTGGCGTTCGGAAATATCCGTGGAGCCGTAGATTTCGGCGATCTTGGTATCTTTCTTGAGCGATGCCTTGTAGGCACCCAGACGCATCGTGCCGCCGAGATCGCCGGCTGCGTTGCGCATCTCAAGCTCGTTGCCCTTGACCCACTCGGTCATCAGACCGACGACCGGCTCCGGCGTGGTGCCGAATTCGGTGGAGGATGCTTTTTCGATGCCAGCCAGATTGCGGGCCGCTTCCACGACCGCCATCTGCATGCCGAAGCAGATGCCGAAATAGGGTACCTGACGTTCGCGGGCATATTGAGCAGCGCGGATTTTACCTTCAGAACCACGCTCGCCGAAACCGCCAGGAACGAGGATGGCATCGACCTTTTCGAGATAGGGTGCGGGATCTTCCTTTTCGAAGACTTCCGACTCGATCCATTCCAGATTGACCTTGACGCGGTTGGCAAAGCCACCGTGATGCAGGGCTTCGATCAGCGACTTATACGCGTCCTTGAGGCCGGTATATTTGCCGACGATCGCAATCGTGACTTCGCCTTCCGGCGTGTGGATGCGGTTGCAGACCTCTTCCCACTGCTCCAGGCGTGGCTTTGGCGCAGGCTCGATACCGAAGGCTGCCAGCACTTCGTTGTCGAGGCCTTCCTTGTGGTAGGCAATCGGCACGTCATAGATGTTGGCTACGTCAAGCGCCTGAATGACGGCGGATGGGCGCACGTTGCAGAACAGCGAAAGCTTACGGCGTTCGGCCTCGGGGATTTCACGGTCGGCACGCACCAGCAGGATATCCGGGTGAATACCCAGCGCCTGCAATTCCTTGACGGAATGCTGTGTCGGCTTAGTCTTCAACTCACCGGCTGCCGGAATATACGGCATCAGCGTCAGGTGAACGAAGATGGCCGTGCCGCGTGGCAGGTCGTTCTTGGCCTGACGGATCGCTTCCATGAACGGCATGGCTTCGATGTCGCCCACAGTACCGCCGATTTCGCAGATGACGAAGTCGTATTCCTCATTGCCTTCGGTCACGAAATTCTTGATTTCGTTGGTGACGTGCGGAATGACCTGCACCGTCGCGCCGAGGTAATCGCCGCGGCGTTCCTTATCGATGATGTTCTTGTAGATCCGACCCGTGGTGATGTTGTCGGTCTTGGTGGCCGAACGTCCTGTGAAGCGTTCGTAGTGACCAAGATCGAGGTCCGTCTCCGCGCCGTCATCGGTTACGAACACTTCACCGTGCTGGGTGGGGCTCATCGTGCCGGGGTCGACATTAAGATAGGGGTCAAGTTTGCGAAGTCGCACCCGGTAACCACGGGATTGCAACAACGCTCCGAGTGCTGCAGCGGCAATGCCCTTACCAAGAGAGGAGACCACGCCGCCTGTTATGAATACATATCGCGCCATGGGATTCACCGGTTACCTTTAATTGAGTGATTCCGCCAGCCAAAATTTATGTCAGAGCGCATTCATCTGTTGATGACGCGACGCGGCGTGGCCGGAATGTGAACAAAAGAAAACCGGCAGGCTTTTGGCCTGCCGGAGTGTTATGCGTCAACCGGGTTTATTGGCCGGTCGGAACTGCGTTCGAATTGGCCGGGGCTGGTGTTGCCGGAGCGGGTGTCGCTGGTGCCGGCGTCGTTGTCGACGGGGCGGCAGCGCCGTTGGTCGATGATGGCACACCGTTCTGAGCCGGAGCAGCAGGCGTCGAAGACGATGGTCCAAGCGTATCGAGAATGCCGTTACCCTGACCCTGTGTCGCC
This sequence comes from Agrobacterium sp. DSM 25558, assembly GCF_900100825.1. Classification (NCBI taxonomy): domain Bacteria; kingdom Pseudomonadati; phylum Pseudomonadota; class Alphaproteobacteria; order Hyphomicrobiales; family Rhizobiaceae; genus Agrobacterium; species Agrobacterium sp. DSM 25558. The sequence goes on from NZ_FMUD01000001.1 coordinate 267,178, forward strand.
GGAATGCGATCCAGAATATCCGTTGGGCGCGCTTCGTAGCGTGTCAGAAGACCAAGGCCGAGAGACGTGACGAAGAACAGCGCCGCAAGGATGGCCGTTGCACGTGTCAGCGCATTGGCAGTGCCGCGCGCGGACATGAAGCCGGAGCCGCCGCCGATACCAAGGCCACCGCCTTCTGAGCGCTGAACCAGAACCACACCGACGAGCGCCAGCACGATCATGAGATGAATAACAATCAGTACGTTCTGCATGACAATCCATTCCATGCCCCGTTTGGAGCACAATGAAGAAGTTTGCGGCTCTTTACATGAGGCGAAAGCGTATTCCAACCCCCTGCGAGACGAAAGACGACATCAAGCCGTCAATTGCTCATATGCCGCGTAGATGGAGAGAAAATCGGATGCTTTCAAGCTGGCACCACCAATCAGCGCGCCATCGACATTCTCGACGCCCATCAGTTCCAGCGCGTTGGTTGGCTTGACGGAGCCGCCATAGAGAATACGCATGCCCTGCCCTTCTGCACCAAAGCGCTTGACCAACTCGTCACGCATGAAGGCGTGCGCTTCCTTCACGTCCTGCGTGGTTGGCGTCAGGCCGGTACCGATTGCCCATACCGGCTCATAGGCAATCACGGTGTTTTCTGCCACAGCCTCGTCCGGCAGAGAACCGGAGAGCTGGCGCTTGAGAACATCGAGCGTCTGGCCGGCCTTGCGTTCATCCGCCGTCTCGCCAATGCAGATGATGGCAACCAATTCCGCCGCATAGGCCGCAGTGGCCTTGGCGCGAACCAGATGGTCGGTTTCGGCATGGTCTGTGCGGCGTTCCGAATGGCCGACGATGACATGGGTGCCGAAGCAATCGGCAATCATTTCAGCGGAAATATCACCCGTATGGGCACCCGACGGGTTCTGGTGGCAATCCTGCGCACCGATTTTCAACGGGCTGTCATCGCACAGCGCTGTCGCGACATAAAGCAGCGTGGAGGGCGGGCATATCAGTGCATCCACCTTGTCCGAAAGCGCACCTTTGACACCCTCGGCCATCGCTTTGATCTGATCAAGCGAATCGCGCGTTCCGTTCATCTTCCAGTTTCCAGCGACGAGCGGGCGAACATCAGGGGTCATGGGCGATCTATTCCTCTTAACTTCAAAAGCGCTCAACAAAGTGCAAGCGCTCATAGCGGCCAGTTTCCATTATGTCTTAAAGGCTAGCGATTGTATTTGGTACAAAAAAGAATGCTTTTGGTTCATAACATTGGTTAAAATCGCAGCATTTCGGCCTTTTTCGTCGTTTTGACGCCATCCCTGCTCAATGCGTGATCAAAAAATTCAGCGCTGCGCGCCAATCCGTCATGCGTACCGGGGTACCGTGGGTGCCGGATTGATAGAGCGTGAAGCGTGTCGGCTGGCCAGCTTTCAGCAATGTACGGAAAATACCCGCCTGCTGCTGCGCCGAATAAACCTTATCTTCGCTACCATGCGTAAACCAGACGGGCTTTTTGGCCTTCGCAAAAACGCTTTTGGGAAAGTCCGGGTCAACCGCACCGCCAAGGATTGCCATGCCCTTCAGATTCGACACAGCCTGCGCATCGCGGCTGATACCATAACAAATGAAGCTGCCCATGGACGCACAGGCGAGAATGACGGGACGCCCGCCGGACTTGACGTTTGCATCAGCAATCAATGCGGCAATATCCGCCACGCCCTTCTCATCGAAACTACGCACGCTCGGCGCATAGTAGGTGCCGCCATTGGCAACCGCCAAATTCTTCAGCCGGTTGAAATTGCCGCCGAAGGTGTAGTCATTCATGCCCAGCCTGCGATCGCCGCCGCGACCGTGAATGAAGATTACCGTGAAGGCCTGACCGGTTGCCGCACCAACGCGACCAACCTCCAACGTCCTGCCCCCAACCGCGATTGTTTCCAGTTCTTGAAACTTCTTAGGCGCAAGGTCGACATATTGGCGCTTCACCCGTCGCTCCGGCGTATCGTCGCGCCCGTTTATGTCACGTATTTCCTGGTAGTCGATGATGTCAGACGCGCCATTATCGCTTGTGGACAGCACCGGCTGGTTGGAAAACAGCTCGTCCTTGAAGGGTTTCAGCGGCCCGCTGCTGCTTTGTGCAGAGGCTGGCACGATGGCAACAGACAGGCAAAAAAGAGTACAAAAGGTGAAGATAGCTGTGGACATGCCTTGAGGAACCATTTCATTTGAGCCAGAACACTTGCCATCCGGGCAAGCGCGGCGCAATCCTTGGACGACGCGAAAACCGATCATCCGTGCTTGAGTAGCAACATTGGGTTGCCGTTGTGGCAAATCATATGCCTGCTCGCATGGCCAAATTCTGACTGAACTGGGCACAATGGACGACAGCAACGATCTTTTTTCAAGCCAATCCGCTGCAAAGCAACAGGAGCCGGAGCCGCGTGAACCCGCACCTGCGCCTGTGGTGAAAGCTGTCGCCAGTGCGCCAAAGCCTGCGGTCGCGACCACCTCGTCCGAGCAGGAATATGGTGCTTCGTCCATCCGCGTGCTGGAAGGGCTGGAGCCCGTGCGCATGCGTCCCGGCATGTATATTGGCGGCACGGATGAAAAAGCGCTGCACCACCTGTTTGCCGAAGTCATCGACAACTCCATGGACGAGGCCGTCGCCGGCCACGCCAATTTCATCGAAGTCCACCTGGATACCGAAGGCTTTTTGACGGTCAGCGACAATGGTCGCGGCATTCCCGTGGAAAACCACCCGCAGGTGCCCGGCAAGTCGACGCTCGAAGTCATCATGACCAAGCTGCATGCGGGCGGTAAGTTCGATGGCAAGGCCTATGAAACATCAGGCGGTCTGCACGGCGTCGGCGTATCCGTGGTCAATGCTCTGTCCGACCTGCTCGAAGTGGAAGTTGCGCGAAACCGCAAGCTTTATCGCCAGCGCTTTTCACGCGGCATTCCCATGGGCGGTCTCGAAGAACTGGGCGATGTGCACAATCGTCGCGGTACGCGCGTTCGTTTCCATCCCGATCCGCAGATTTTCGGCGACCACGCCAAGTTCGACCCAGCCCGCATCTTCCGCATGGCGCGTTCCAAGACCTATCTTTTCGGTGGTGTAGAAATCCGCTGGAGCTGTGATCCCGGCATGGTGCCACCGGACGGTGATATCCCGGAAAAGGCTGTTTTCCACTTCCCCGGTGGCCTGAAGGATTATCTCGCGGCAACGCTGGGCAAGGACTTCACCGTCACCCGCGAAATCTTTTCCGGCAAGACGGAAAAGACTGGCGGTCACGGTGCCATGGAATGGGCCGTGACCTGGTATGGCGGCGATGCCCAGCTGCATTCCTACTGCAACACCATCCCCACGCCTGAAGGCGGTACCCATGAGGCTGGCCTGCGCATCGCGCTGACCAAAGGGCTCAAGAACTATGCCGAACTGACGCAGAACAAGCGCGCCCGCGAAATCACCACAGATGACGTAATGATCTCAGCCGTCGGCATGCTGTCCGTCTTCATTCGCGAGCCAGAATTCGTCGGTCAGACAAAGGACAAGCTGGCAACCGTCGAAGCCCAGCGCATCGTTGAAAACGCGCTGCGCGACCCGTTCGACCATTATCTCGCCGGCAACCCCAACGAAGCGGCAAAGCTTCTGGATTGGGTCATCGAGCGCTGCGAAGAGCGTCTTCGTCGCCGCAAGGAAAAAGAAGTCAACCGCAAGACCGCCGTTCGCAAGTTGCGCCTACCCGGCAAGCTGGCGGATTGCTCGCAGAACACAGCAGAAGGTGCCGAACTTTTCATTGTCGAAGGTGATTCGGCTGGCGGTTCGGCCAAGCAAGCGCGCAACCGCGCCAATCAGGCCATTCTGCCGCTGCGTGGTAAAATCCTCAATGTCGGCAGCGCCAGCCGCGAGAAGCTTTCCGCCAACCAGCAGATCGCCGATCTCATCCAGGCACTCGGTTGCGGCACCCGCACCAAGTACCGCGACGAGGATTTGCGTTACGAGCGCATCGTCATCATGACCGATGCCGACGTAGACGGCGCGCACATTGCCTCGCTGCTGATCACCTTCTTCTATCAGGAAATGCCTGAACTCATCCGCGGCAGCCATCTCTATCTGGCCGTGCCGCCACTCTACGTCATTCGTCAGGGTGCCAAGACGGTCTACGCTCGTGATGACGTGCATCGTGCCGAGCTGATGGAGACGGTCTTCAAAGGCAAGAAGGTCGAAATCGGCCGCTTCAAAGGCCTTGGCGAAATGATGCCGGCGCAGCTGAAGGAAACCACCATGGACCCATCCAAGCGCACTCTTCTGCGCGTGGAAATCGATGACGTGGATTTCGAAGGCACCCGCGAAGCCGTGGACAATCTGATGGGCACCAAACCCGAAGCCCGCTTCCGCTTCATTCAGGATCGTTCGGCATTCGCGGAAAATCTGGATATTTGAGGGTAGAGAATCGCCTCAAAGAACGCGTCAATATTCTGCTCTGCGTTTCTTCTCTCCCTCATTCCTGTGCTTGTCACAGGAATCCAGCCAGCCCAAGTCCTTGGGCTGAGAAGATTCTTTTCGCCGCGTAGACACGCGTCGACTGGATCCCTGTGACAAGCACAGGGATGAGGAGAACGCTTAGGTCGCGGCGCAAAATTACTCGAGAGATGCGGTACTCCACATTATAAAGCGACAGGGCCCGGCTGGCAGGCGCGCATTGACGACGTCTTGAAAAAAGCTGCCGGTCTCTGATCGGTCCAACTCGTTCTGTCTCGTATACCGACCAACGCATAGACGATATGCGCAACCCGCTTGGATTTTTTGCCATTCATGGCTGGAAATCGCCCGCCACCATGTTATTTAAGAACAAACGAAGCAGCGGCCTTGAACCGCGTGTGAAAGGAAATGGCCATGAGCGGCATTCACGAAATGATCGACGGCGAAGTGAAGAGCAACGATATCGTGCTTTTCATGAAAGGCACCCCGCAGTTCCCGCAGTGTGGTTTCTCCGGGCAGGTCGTACAGATCCTCGATTACCTTGGCCTGCAGTATAAGGGCATCAACGTGCTTGCCGACGCCGATCTGCGTCAGGGCATCAAGGATTACGCCAACTGGCCCACCATTCCGCAGCTTTACATCAAGGGTGAGTTTGTTGGCGGCTGTGACATCATAAAAGAGATGTTCCAGTCGGGCGAGCTTCAGGACCAACTTCAGGAACAGGGTATCAGCGTCCGCGGAGCGGCCTGATTCCGGCCGGGATAACCCGGCCCCCCTACTTTTAAAAACATGTCTAGGCGTTGCCCCAAGCAACGCCTTTGCCGTTCTTTTGGGACAACGTCTGTGACAAATCTTTCACAATCTGATCCGGCGCGCACCATCTCCATGGGGCGCACGGAATTTATCGGTCTCGCAGCCGCACTCATGGCGCTGAATGCGCTCGCCATCGACATCATGCTTCCTGGCTTGCAGGAAATCGGCGCGTCGCTGGGTGTCGATAATGAAAACCATCGGCAATATGTCATCTCGGCCTATCTGTTGGGCTTCGGCATCTCGCAACTGTTCTACGGCCCGATTGCAGACCGCTTCGGTCGTCGCAAACCTATGCTGTTCGGCCTCGGCATCTATATTCTTTCCTCCATAGCCGTGATCTTCGTTCCGTCCTTCGCAGGCCTTCTGGTCTTGCGCTTCATTCAGGGCATCGGTTCGGCGGCAACACGCGTCATCACCATTTCCATCGTTCGTGATATTTACGGCGGACGACAGATGGCGGAAGTCATGTCGCTGATCATGATGGTGTTCATGGTCGTGCCGGTCATCGCACCGGGAACCGGGCAGATCGTGCTGTTCTTCGGCGATTGGCATTTGATCTTCGGCTTCATGGCTGCAATTGCTGCCATCGTCACGGTCTGGATGTATCTGCGTCTGCCCGAAACTCTGCACCCTGAAGACGTGCGTCCGCTCACTGTCGCATCTGTCCTGCAGGGCTTCAAAATCGTCCTGACGAACCGCGTAGCGCTTTGCTACACCATTGCAAGCACCGTCATCTTTGGCGCGCTGTTCGGCTTCATCAACTCGGCAGAACAGGTCTATAAGGGAATCTATGGACTTGGTGCGTGGTTCGCGGCTGCCTTTGCTGGCGTAGCCCTGTTCATGGCGCTGTCATCCTTCCTCAATTCCCGCCTCGTCGGTCATTTTGGAATGAGAAAACTCTCGCATGGGTCGTTGATCGGCTTCATCGTCATCACATTCGTGTGGCTGATGGCGCAGATTTTCGGACCGCAGCCCATGCCGTTCTTCCTGTTCATCGTGATGTTTGCCTTGGCGATGTTCCAGTTCGGCCTCATTGGCTCGAACTTCAACTCTCTGGCCATGGAACCACTGGGTCATGTCGCCGGCACGGCCTCATCGGTCATCGGCTTCATGAGCACAATCGGCGGCTCGATGATCGGCGCAGCCATCGGCCAGGCTTTCGATGGCACCGCCCTGCCGATGGTGGGCGGCTTCTTCATCGTTTCCGTCGTGGGCCTCGGCTTCGTTCTGCTTGGCGAAAAAGGTATCCTGTTCCATCCACAGAACAAACCGACACACTGAAAACTCATAGAACGCAAAAGGCGCGGATGGAAACATCCGCGCCTTTTGCGTTTCAACAAGCTCCGCTTAGACCGTAAAAATCTTCTCGCGCAACAGTTCCCATGTCTCTTCATTGGGTGCCAGCAGAAGACCGCCGCTGGTGTGGTGCGGAAGATAGGGAGAACCATCGAAGCGCGCAGCGTAAGCGCCAGCCTCCTGCGAGATCAGCGTGCCGGCCAGATGATCCCATGGCATCAGCTTGTTATACATCAGGAAGTGCATGTGGCCGCCGCAGAAGGTGCGGTACTCGTGTGCTGCACAACGGTAGCTGGTGAACAGGCGCACATCGGCCAGATTGTTCAGCAAACGGCGGCGCACATCGCCGTCGAAATAACCGGTATTGGCAATTCCGACCATTTGCGAAAGTTCCGGCGCAGGCACGACATTCATCTGGCTCTGCGATCCGTCGGCGCTGCACATCCATGCGCCGGAGCCCTTTTCAGCGATGACCCAGTCATTGCCCATGGGATCATAGATGATGCCCGCGACCGTCTCACCCTTCGAAACAACGCTCAGCATCCGCCAAACAGCGGCAGACCGGCAGCGAAGTTGAAGGTCCCGTCGATGGGATCGACCACAACGGCAAGATCGGCCTCACCCAGTTTGGTCAGAAGCGAAGGGTCGGCCGCAACGGCTTCTTCACCCACGAAAAGCGCGTCCGGCATGAATTCGGCCACCCGGTCACGAATCAGGCGCTCAGCAGCCTCATCGGCCTCTGTTACGAGATCGATGGCTTCCGTCTTTATGCGCACGTCACCCTCGCCAAGATTGCGAAACCTCGGCATGATTTCTACACCTGCCGCCTCCTGAAGGGCATTGGCAAGCGATGCGATGTCGAGTTCAACGGTCATGGGTGTTCCTTCCTAGTATCAAATCAAAGGCCGACGATTTCGCGCCGTATCATCTTCCAGCTGTCCTTATCTGGGGCGGACAGAATGCCGCCTGACAGATCGCCGGGGCGGTAGGGGGTGCCATCGAACTTGGCAGTGTATCCACCCGCTTCCTGATGCGTCAGCACACCGGCCAGATGGTCCCACGGCATCAGCTTTTCATGGCCGATGAAGTGAATCTTGCCGCTGGAAACCAGCCAGTATTCATGCGCCGAGCAATTCAGCGAAAGCGCCATCTTGGCCTTGGTCATATTGGCGGCAATCACCGGGCGGCGCTCTTCGAAACTGTGGCCCCAGGAAAACACGCCAACCATCTGAGAGAGATCGACAGGCTTTGCCGCCGTCACTTTCGCTTCGCTGCCGTTCTTGCGTTTCAGCGTTGCGCCTGCACCTTTGACCGAGACAATCGTATCACCCATGACAGGGTCGTGGATGATGCCCGCAACCGTCTCACCTTTTATGGTAACGGCAAGCAAGGTACCAAATGCGGGCAGACCGGACGCATAATTGAAGGTGCCGTCGATCGGGTCGATCACGAAGGCAAGCGGTGCTTCGACGAGTGCCGGAATAACCGAATGGTCGGCATCATAGGTCTCTTCGCCAACGATATGGGCTTTTGGAAAACGCTCCAGCAGCGCAGCTGTGATGCGTTTTTCCGCCAGAATATCCGCCTCGGTCACAAGATCGATGACGGAGGTTTTTTCGGAGATGTCGGAAGCGCTCAAATTACGGAAGCGCGGAATGATGTCGTTCACCCCGGCGTCTGCAACGGTCGAGACAAGGAACTCAAGATCGGAATCGGAAAGTGTCATGAAGCATTTCTTTTAAAAATGGGAAGAGCTTCCACGACCTAATCTCCTAGCATGACGGATCGGTGACAGTCAGGCCTGCAAAATCGAAAAGCTTGGTGTCGAGCAGATGAGAAGGGTTGACGTGCGCCATGGCGCGCAACATCACATCCTTGCGGCCCGGCATTCGTCGCTCGATATCGGCCAGCATGTCTTTCATGGCATTACGCTGAAGACCATCCTGCGAACCGCACAGGTCGCACGGAATGATCGGAAATTCCATTGCAGTCGCAAACTTCGCCATGTCCTCTTCCGCGCAATAGGCCAGCGGACGCAGCACCATGACGTCGCCTTCGTCATTCATCAGCTTCGCCGGCATGCCCGCAAGCCGCCCGCCATGAAACAGGTTCATGAAGAAGGTTTCGAGAATATCTTCGCGGTGATGGCCCAGCAACAGCGCATCGCAACCCTCTTCACGGGCGATACGGTAGAGATTACCACGTCGCAGCCGCGAACAGAGCGAGCAATAGGTGCCGCCCGCAGGCACCTTTTCCTTCACGATGGAATAGGTATCACGATACTCGATACGATGCGGCATGCCGATCTTGGTCAGATAGTCCGGCAAAATGTGCTTGGGAAAATTCGGCTGGCCCTGATCGAGATTGCAGGCAATCAGTTCGACGGGCAGAAGGCCGCGCCATTTCAAATCCAGCAGCAGCGCCAGCAGTCCGTAGCTGTCCTTGCCGCCGGAAAGGCCCACCAGCCAGCGCTTCTGGCCTTTCAGCATGTCGAAATCATCAAAGGCCTGACGCACATTGCGCAACAGCCGCTTGCGCAGCTTGTTGCACGAGACGGAGCGTGGCGCGTTGGCGAACAGCGGATGCGCGCCACTCTGCTCTTCAGGCTCGACGCCCTCTGGCATGTCATCGATGTCTGCGGCAATGTTCATGGCAATCTCGCTTGGTCCTGAACGCGCGTCAGCGTTCCAGGTTCAGGGAATGCCCGCATATGCCGTGAAGATCAAGCCCCGAATACGGACCAGCCCATTTCGTTTGCCAGCATTTCCAATGCAACAGAGCCCAGAGCCGAATTGCCGACTTCATTGAGACCCGGCGACCAGACAGCGATGGATGCCTTTCCGGGCGCCACGACCAGAATGCCGCCACCCACGCCGCTCTTGCCCGGCAGACCGACATGATAGGCAAAATCGCCCGAGCCATCATAATGGCCGCAGGTCAGCATCAGCGCGTTGATGCGCCGTGCGCGCTTTTCCGAAACCACGGAGTGGCCGGTCACGGGGTTGCGGCCGCGATTGGCCAGAAACAGCCCTGCCCGCGCCAGTTGCACGCAATTCATGGACAGCGCGCACTGGTGAAAATAAACGCCCAGCGTATGGTCGACGGGATGGTGCAGATTGCCGAAACTGCTCATGAAATTGGCCAGAGCGAAGTTTCTATAGCCGGTCGTCTGCTCGGATTTCGCAACCTTGTTGTCTATGGAAATCGTCTCGTCATCGGCCAGATAACGCACGAAGCGCAGGACCTCGCCAATCGCTTCACGCGGTTGGTGGCCCGCCAAAACCATATCGGTAACGACGATGGCACCGGCATTGACGAAGGGATTGCGTGGGATGCCCATCTCGCGTTCCAGCTGAACGATGGAGTTGAAAGCAGAACCGGAGGGTTCGCGCCCTACCCGCTTCCACACGCTCTCTCCCGTCTTGCCCAGCGCAAGCGTCAGCATGAAGACCTTGGAGATACTCTGGATCGAAAACTGCACCTTTGCATCGCCAGCCACAAAGGTTTGACCGTCCACGGTGGTTACGGCAATGCCAAACTGCTTTGGATCGACCTTGGCAAGCTCAGGAATATAATCGGCCACCTTCGCGGCACCCAGGCGCGGCTGCATTTTTTCGGTGATGGAATTGATAACCGTCTGAATGTCCCGCATTGCCCTGCTCAAATATGATGAATTGTGTCAGTAGAGGCGGTGGATAGGTCGCGGCAAGCGCCCCTCCTACTCCGTCGTCATCCTCGGGCTTGACCCGAGGATCTAACGATCCACACCATCAAACGTGGTCAAATCCTCGGGTCAAGCCCGAGGATCTGACCACGGAGAGGTTTGCGGCCTTGTCGCGAAGCATTGCGACAAGGAAACCCGAATGCCACTTATATAGACGACGCACGCGCCTTCGTCGTCGTGTCGAACGCCTTCATCACATAGCTGTCGCGATCATAGACGTCGTCGAAATACTGCACGTGGCCGTCCTTGTCCGGCCATGCCGTGAAGTAGGACACGTAGACAGGAACCTTGCCCGATACCTGAACAGCGCGGTTCTGGCCTGCGGCAATCTGCTTGTTCACATTGTCCATCGTCGTGCCGAGAACGGCAGCAGCCATGCGACGAGGATCGACCAGACGAATACAGCCGTGGCTCAGCGCACGCATATCGCGGTTGAAGAAGCTCTTCGCAGGCGTGTCATGCATATAGATGGCATGAGCGTTCGGGAACAGGATCTTCAGGTCACCCAGCGCATTGTCGCTGCTCGGTGGCTGGCGAACAGAAACTGCATTGGTGGAGCCGTACCAGTTCACCTCGGAAGACGAGACCGAACGACCGTTGACCTGAACTTCGTAGCCCAGACGGTCCAGATAGGACGGATCGCGGCGCAGCTTCGGCAGCATCTCGTTGATGATGATCGACTGTGGAACGCCCCAGTAAGGGTTGAATTCAACCGTCTGGATTTCATCCTGGAAGAAGTAGGTCTGGTTCGCCTTGGAACCGATGACCACCTTCATGCCGAAGTCCTCGACACCCTCATTATGGTAATAAGCCATGAAAGCGGGCTGGTTGATGAAGACGAACCGGTCGCCCAGATCGGCTGGCAACCAGCGAACCTGTTCCATGGCCACTTCCAACTTGGCGATCTTGGCTTCGTTGCTGTCGCCGGTCATGGCGCGCACGGTTGCACGACCGATAACGCCGTCAGCCTTCAGGCCGTTTTCGCTCTGGAATGCCTTGACCAGATCAACCAGATCAGGCGTGTATTCCGGCGTCTGCTGATAGCCGGACAGCGTCGAGGCATGGCCAGTCTTCAAGGTGGCGGAAGAGCGATGCTCGATGGCCTTCACGACGCTTGCCATATCGGCGTTGTTTTCACCGGGCTTGAGAACGAGATCGGCAGGCACGACGACCTTGTTCCCGCTGTCCTTGTCTTCATCCCGCAGCTTTGCCAACTCTGCCTTCAGCGCCTGATATTCAACGTTGGATGGCTCGCGGCTGCGCAGATAGGCAGCAACATCCGGGCTGAGGCTGGCGAGTTTCAGCACCGGCGTCAGATTGACCGTCTTGCGCTTGAAATCATGATAGCCGGACAGCTTGTTCGGATCGACGCGACCGCGGGTCGTGTCCTGCACATAGGCGAGAACCTTGGCCGAAAGCGCCAGCTCGAACTGCATCATGGCGGGAGGAATGGACTGCTGCTCGGAAACGGATGCGTTCTGCACCTGAGCTGCCGGCTCTGCCGAAATGCTGGCTGTCACGTCCTGCGATGGTGCGGAAATGCTGTAGTCGGCTGGGTTGAGACCGCTATCACCGACTTTTTCGAAAAATGCGAGAACGGCGCTGGCGCGCTCGTTGAGATCGCCGTTCGAAACCCAGATCGGCTGTCCGCCTGCGTTGTAATAGGCTTCCAGCGCCTTGGCGATTTCGGGCGTTGCCGAAAGCTTCACGCCTGCAAGACCAGCGGAAAACTTCGACGTGTCGACAGCGCGCGCGCCATCGGCCTTGTACGTATAATAGCGAGGGCCGGAAACACGCGGCAATGGCTCAGGGTCCACATCGCGTGTGGATGCGCTGCCCTGCATTGTTGTCGTAACACCCGGCAGACCGCGATCCTGACGCTCACGCTCGACCTTGCCTGGTCCACCACGCAGAAGGTCCATGAGGGTCACTGCACCGGCCGAGCCGGGCATCGCCGCCGAAACGGAAAGTCCGAGAGCCAGTATGAATGCTGCCGATGATTTTCCTGAAGTGATTTGCAATTTATTCCTCGCCGCATCCCGCGCCATCATTCATCGAGGCGCATATAAAGAGTATGTGTCTGTCTAGCTGATTGGTCTGCTTTTGGAAAGAAAACGCACAAAGTCCAATCAAGTGCCAGACATGAGTTTCCGTCACGAAAAAATCGCTTCGGCATGGTGCCCACGTTTGGCGAGAATAGTTAAATTTCTCTTTAATTTCCTAACATTGCGCAAACAAGTTTTCGACAGCGGCACCAATGACGGCATAAAATCCACGCATTCGAACGACGTGACAGAAAAGCCACGCACCCGGACTTTCGGGCCGGATGTCAGCGTTTGAAGTCCCTTGGGAAATATGGTGCCGCACCGCAGGACAGGCTTTCCATGCTTGCGCTATCGCTTTATATGTCTGCGCGCGCAAGGCTGGCGGAGAAGCTGTCTTGGCGCTGGACCGCACAGGAGAGGCAGGACTGATGACAGCCACACGCACCGAAACCGACACATTTGGCCCTATCGACGTTGCAAGCGACCGTTATTGGGGCGCTCAGGCACAGCGTTCACTCGGCAACTTCAAGATCGGCTGGGAAAAGCAGCCCGCCTCCGTCGTTCGTGCGCTCGGCATCGTAAAACAGGCTGCGGCCCGCACCAACATGGCGCTGGGCGGACTGGACGCACAGCTGGGCGAGACCATCATCAAGGCCGCGCAGGAAGTCATCGATGGCAAGCTCAACGATCACTTCCCGCTCGTCGTCTGGCAGACCGGTTCCGGCACGCAGTCGAACATGAATGCCAACGAAGTGATCTCCAACCGGGCGATTGAAATGCTCGGCGGCGAGATGGGCTCCAAGAAGCCGGTCCACCCCAACGACCACGTCAATATGAGCCAGTCGTCCAACGACACCTACCCCACGGCCATGCACATTGCCTGCGCTGAGCAGATCGTTCACCACCTGCTGCCAAGCCTCAAGCACCTGCATGCGGCACTCGACACCAAGGCCAAGGGCTTCGCCCACATCATCAAGATCGGCCGCACCCATACACAGGATGCGACACCGCTGACATTGGGGCAGGAATTTTCCGGTTACGCAGCCCAGGTTGCTTCCGCCATCAAGCGCATCGAACTGACATTGTCCGGCCTGTATGAGCTGGCGCAGGGCGGCACTGCGGTCGGCACGGGGCTCAACGCGCCGGTCGGCTTTGCCGAACAGGTTGCAGACGAGATCGCCAAGATCACCGGCCTGCCCTTCATCACCGCCCCCAACAAGTTCGAAGCGCTCGCAGCCCATGACGCCATGGTCTTCTCGCATGGTGCGATCAATGCAGCGGCAGCAGCGCTGTTCAAGATCGCCAACGACATCCGTTTCCTCGGCTCCGGCCCACGCGCCGGCCTCGGTGAACTCGCTTTGCCAGAAAACGAACCCGGCTCATCCATCATGCCGGGCAAAGTCAATCCGACACAGTCGGAAGCCTTGACGCAGGTTTGCGCGCATATCTTCGGTAATCAGGCAGCAATCACCTTTGCGGGCTCGCAGGGCCACTTCGAACTCAACGTCTACAACCCGATGATGGCGTATAACTTCCTGCAATCCGTTCAGTTGCTGGGCGATGCCGCCGTGTCCTTTACCGACAATTGCGTGGTCGGTATCGAAGCCCGTGAAGACAACATCAAAAAGGGTGTCGAGAACTCGCTGATGTTGGTGACGGCGCTGAACAGCAAGCTCGGCTACGACGCCTGCGCAAAAATCGCCAAGACCGCTCACAAGAACGGCACGACACTTCGAGAAGAAGCCGTCGGCGGTGGATATCTATCCAACGAAGAATTCGACCAGTATGTTCGCCCCGAGAACATGATCGGGCCCAAGTAACGTCGAAATCTGGAAACGGCTCTTACCGGCCGTTTCCAACCATCTTAGAATACTGGGCGCGTTTAAAAATATTCAAGAATTTTACATAGCTATAAGAAATTACCTCTATAAATTTGCCCGTAAAATGGTATGGGAAATGGCCCCTTCTGCTTTAGGCGATTCTAATTATAAAAATAAGCGTCCGCGAATGGATTGAGGTATTTGATAATACGTCTTTCTCACAAACAATATTGATTTTCGTCACCCAAGCTTTCCAAGACGAATTCTGAAAGACGAGTGAGAAAGATACTAACTTACTTCCGGGAGTGACTTGATGAGTACGACATCAACGCCGAAGGCACCTGATATCGCAGCGCAGATTCTCTTTGCCATGCGTAATATGGGTGTCGTACCCATTCCAAGGAACTATAACCTCTTCTATGAGGCCTATATCGGATCAAACCCTGCTTTGACCCGAGACCTCGCTGCATTGGGCACACTTGCGACGCAGGAAGAACTGGACGAACTCGGCGCGCGTTATTTCGACCATACCCATAGTCAGCTGCTCGAATCTGCGCGCGAAAAACTTCATTCCGAACTGAATGCGCTTCTGGTGGTCTTGCAACATGAGCAGACATGCCTTGAGAACTACAATCGCATTCTGGATGAAACCCGGGCCGGTATCGCGGATAAAAATCAATCCAGCACACATCTTCTGCGCACTGCCATTTCCATGCTGGTGGATGCCACCGGCAATAAGATGACGGAAAATGAAACCACGTTCAAAAACGTGGATCGTCATGCCGCCGAAATGCAGCAGGTCCGCCTTGAGCTTGACGAATACAAGCGCATTGCCAACACGGATTCACTGACGAGGCTCTCCAATCGGCGGGCGTTCGATGACAAGCTGGCTTCGATGTACGACACCAGCATCGGCCTTCACCTGTCTGCGCTGGTGCTGCTGGATGTGGACAACTTCAAGCGCATCAACGATACATTCGGCCATCCGGTGGGCGACAAAATCCTGGCGAGCGTCGCCTCGATCATCAAAGCCAATGTCCGCAAGGATGGCTTTATCGCGAGAAGCGGTGGCGAGGAATTCGCGATCATCCTCGATGGCAACAATCAGGAAGAAATCCATGCGGTCTGCGAGCGTATCCGCACATCGCTGGAAAAGACGCCGTTCCGCAACTCCAAATCCGGTGTCGATTACGGGCAGGTAACAATCTCCATCGGTTACGCGCTCGCCTCGCAGGCGCAAAACCCTGGTGAGCTATATGCTCGCGCCGATACCGCCATGTATCACGCCAAGGAAACCGGCCGTAACCGCACCATTTTCTTCGAAGACGGCATGCAGAAGAATTATGCCAGCAAGAGTTGGCTTATCTACAAGCAGTGAGTCGAGCTCTCGGCTCTACCGCCGCTCACCACATGGTCTTGGCTGCCCGTTCCGGCCATTCCCGGTCATAGGTCTCCTTGTCGAAATCCGCCTTGGCCGCCTTCATCAGCGCACCTGGGGTCGGCAAGGATGCCGTGTCGACGAAGTTTTCGGGGTTCCAGAGTTCAGACCGGATCAACGCACGGGCGCACTGAAAATAGACCTCATCGATCGTGATGATGGTGACGGTGCGCGGGTGCTTTCCATCCATCTCGAAACTATCGAGCAGCGCAGGGTCGATGGACACGACGGCCTTTCCGTTGATCCGCATCGTTGTGGTAGAACCGGGAACGAGAAACATGAGGGCCACCCGTGGATCGCGCACGATGTTCAGCAGCGAGTCGATGCGGTTGTTGCCGCGCCAATCCGGCAGCAATACGGTCTTCTCATCCTCAACCCTGACAACTCCGCCTTTGTCACCACGCGGTGAGCAGTCCATACCTTCAGGGCCAACGGTCGCCAGCGCCACAAATGGCGATGCTTCGATCATCTGCCTGTATTCAGCCGTCAGCGCGGGCGTGACTTTGATGTGGGAAGGCTCAGCGATGGTGCCGTAAATCTTCTTCAGGTCTTCCACAGAGTGAATAATGGTCATGATGAACCCCTTCCTATGACCTTGCTTGAATAGAACTGTCACGACAATGATGTGACAGCGCGCTAGCTATCCTCTCGCGCCTCTTCCCGCGCTTCGCGTTCGGCACGCTCACGCGCCGTGCGCGCTGCGACGATATCGGCAGGTTGTGCATTGCCGCGAATGAGAGAGCGTCCGGCATACACGCCACCCACCACCTCAAGCGCAAAACGCTCCTTGTCGACATCACGGAATTCCTCGATCAGGCGCTCGGCCAGATCAGTCTCCTCACCGATCGCGGTCAGCACTTTTTCGCTGAAATTAAGCGCAGATTCGTAAGTCTCACGGATCTGATAATCCACGCCCGCCTTCAACAGATCGAGCGCATGGCCACGATCATAAGCCCGCGCCAGAACCGGCACCAACGGGAACTCGTGTTTTACGATCTCGGCAATGCGAATGGCCGCTTCCTTGTCGTCCACGCAGATCAGCACCGCACGCGCAGAACCCGCACCTGCCGCATGCAGAATTTCGGCACGGGAGCCATCACCGTAATAGACCTTGAAGCCGAAACCGGAGGCGTCGCGCACGAAGTCCGCATCCTTGTCGACCAGCGAAAGCGTGTAACCACGCGCCAGAAGCGGCTGGCTGACGATCTGGCCGAAGCGACCAAAGCCGATCATCAAAATGCTACCGTCGACATCTTCGGGCAGATCGAGATCACCGGTTTCGGGCGCTTTCTTCGGCATGATGCGATCATGGGCGATCACCATCAGCGGCGTCAGGATCATGGAAATAATGATGGTCGCCGTCAGCACGGCATTGGCTTCGGCATCAAGGATACCGGCGGCGACGGCTGCGGAATAGAGCACGAAGGCAAATTCACCGCCCTGCGCCATCAATACGGCCCGCTCGATGCTTTCGCGCTGGCAGGTGCCTACCACACGCGCCACGCCATAGATCAGCAGTGCCTTGATGAGCATGTAGGCAACGACGCTCATCAGCACGAGCTGCCAGTTGGCGGCAATCACCGTCAGGTCGATGGCCATGCCGACGCCTAAGAAGAACAGGCCAAGCAGAATGCCTCGGAAGGGTTCGATATCCGCTTCCAGCTGATGCCGGAAGGACGATTCGGACAGCAGAACACCAGCCAGAAAGGTGCCCATGGCCATGGAAAGTCCGCTGACCTGCATCAGCAGTGCCGATCCGAGAACAACCAGCAGAGCCGCAGCCGTCATGACTTCGCGCGCACCGGACGCGGCAAGCAGGCGGAAGAACGGATTGAGCAGATATCGGCCAGCAAGGATCAGTGCGACGATGGCGGCAAGCGCAATCCCAATGGAGGTGAACCGCTCTGTCAGTGTCACGGTTTCGCCACCCGCACCGAGAAACGTCACAAGCACCAGAAGCGGAACAATGGCCAGATCTTCGAACAGAAGGATTGCAATGATCCGCTGGCCCTTCAGCGTCGACATGCTGTTGCGCTCCTGCAGCATCTGCATGACGATGGCGGTGGATGTCAGCACGAAGCCGGTGCCCGCGACGAAAGACGGGATCAGCGAAAATCCGAGCGCAAGGCCGATCAGCGTCAACCCTGCCATGCAGGTCAGTACCTGCAGGGCACCGAGCCCAAAAATATCCTTGCGCATGGACCACAGCCGCGAAGGCTGCATTTCAAGGCCGATGATGAAGAGGAACATCACCACGCCGAGTTCGGCAATGTGGATGATGGCTTGCGGATCGGAGAATGCACCAAAACCGAAGGGGCCGATGACTAAGCCGGCGGCGAGATATCCCAGCACCGAGCCCAGCCCGATACGTTTGAAGATCGGGGCCGCGATGACGCCTGCCGCCAACAGGACGACAACTTGCGCCAGATCATTTGCATTTCCCTCGACCGCCAAGTGTCACCCCCGTAACGTCATGAAATATTGTCTTCTGCTACCGGATTTTACGGTCCCGGCTCAAGCCTTTTTCAGCCAGTTCCTGCTCATAGTCACGGAACAGAGTGTCACCCTTTTCCCCCAGCTCGAACAGATATCGCCATGTGAAAATTCCACTGTCGTGTCCATCATCGAAGGCGATGCGCACGGCGTAGTTTCCCGTCGCGACAACGGAGCGGATCGTGACGTCCCGTTTGCCCGGAACGGTTATCTTCTGGCCCGGCCCATGACCCTGAACCTCGGCGGAGGGAGACAGCACGCGCAACGTCTCCGCCGGTAGATCGAACGACTGCTCATTGTCGAAGGTGACGACAAGATGTTTGCGATCTTTGGAAACCCGCAATTCGGTCGGCCAGGGTTCATTCATCTCTTCATTTCCAAACCGTGATATATCCCGCACACTTACGACCTTGTCTGCACTGCGGCAAGGCATTACATGGTAAGATAAGACAGCAGACACAGCGCAGATTGATTGGAGATTTCAGGTTGAACAGCTTTCTCGGAGCGCTCCAGCCAGCGACATCCTTGAACGAAAGCACGAGCCCGATGGTTGATCCCTTCGGACGCGCCGTCACCTATCTGCGCGTTTCCGTCACAGACCGTTGCGATTTCCGCTGCACCTACTGCATGTCCGAGCACATGACATTCCTGCCTAAGAAAGACCTCCTGACGCTGGAAGAACTCAATCGGCTCTGTTCCGCCTTCATCGCAAAAGGCGTGCGCAAAATCCGACTGACGGGCGGTGAGCCGCTGGTGCGCAAGAACATCATGCATCTGGTGCGAGACCTGGGTCGCCATATCGATGCTGGCTCGCTGGACGAACTGACGTTGACCACCAACGGATCGCAGCTGGCGTCCTATGCGGCCGAGCTATATGATTGCGGCGTGCGCCGCATCAATGTGTCTCTCGATACGCTCGACCCGGATAAATTCAAGCAGATCACCCGCTGGGGCGATTTCTCCAAGGTCATGAACAGCATCGATGCAGCACTGGCCGCTGGTCTCAAGATCAAGCTGAATGCCGTGGCGCTCAAGGATTTCAACGAGCACGAAATCCCCCACCTCATGCGTTTCGCGCATGAACGCGGCATGGACCTCACCGTCATCGAAACCATGCCGATGGGCGAAATCGAGGAGGATCGCACGGATCGCTATCTGCCGCTTTCGCAGGTCCGCGCATCGCTGGAACAACAATTCACGCTAAGCGACATCGGCTACCAGACCGGCGGCCCTGCGCGTTATGTCTCGGTAAAGGAAACCGGCGGCAGGCTCGGTTTCATCACGCCGATGACCCATAATTTCTGCGAAAGCTGCAACCGTGTTCGCCTCACCTGCACAGGAACGCTCTACATGTGTCTGGGCCAGGATGACGCTGCGGATCTGCGCACGGCGCTGCGCGCATCCGACGACAATGCCCTGCTTTCGAAGGCCATAGATGACGCGATCCTGCGCAAACCCAAGGGCCACGACTTCATCATCGACCGCACCCACAAACGCCCCGCCGTCGCCCGCCACATGAGCGTTACCGGCGGCTGATGTTTCGCAGCGTGTGATGATCGAATAATTCGATTGAATTCAAATCCCCACCATGTCACCACCTTGTATTAGAGGAGTGGGCGGAGTCGTCATACGTGCATCGCACGGGTAGCGGCGTCGTTGAGGATCTGGGATTGGAATGATGGCATTGACGGACAATACACGCGGTGCGTTGCTTATGGCGCTCGCGATGGCCTCGTTTACGGTCAACGACGCCTTCACCAAATCCGTCACGCCCTACATCAACACCGGCCAGATCTTGTTCGTACGCGGCCTCATGACCTGTGCTCTGGTCTATGTCATCGCTCGCCATATGGGCGCGCTCAGACCCATCAAGACATTGCTGCGGCCCATCATCGTGCTGCGCTGCCTTTGCGAAGTCACGGCGTCCATTCTCTACCTCAACGCACTGGCACTGATGGGCTTTGCCAATGTCTCGGCAATCATGCAGTCTTTGCCACTGGCGGTCACACTGGGCGCTGCGCTGTTCCTCAACGAGAAAGTCGGTTGGCGGCGGTGGACGGCTATCCTAGTGGGTTTCCTGGGTGTTTTGATCATTATCCGGCCCGGTCCTGATGGGTTCACCACCGCAGCGCTTCTGGTTGTCGGTTCCGTATTCGTCACCGCCGGGCGTGATCTGCTGACACGGCGCATGTACACGGATATCCCGTCGCTGACGGTGACCATGACCACCTCCTTCGTCAACACTCTGATTGGCGCGGCACTCATCATACCGTTCGGCGGCTGGAAACCGATGGATGGCTACGTCTGGTCACACCTGTTCGCAGCGGCCGTTCTGGTCGTCATCGGTTATCAGGCCGTGATCCTCTCCATGCGCAGCGGCGATATCGCCTTCGTCGCACCTTTCCGCTACACCAGCATGATCTGGGCATTTTCCATCGGCTATTTCGTGTTCGGCGAGAGCCTGAATTCATGGATACTGCTCGGTACGGCGATTATCATCGCGTCCGGCCTCTACACATTCTACCGTGAGAGCAGACGTCACCAGCCGCCGATTGCAAAGACCTCGACGAGAATACAATGAGCGCCGCCCTTTTCCTGAACAGATCGACGCCACCGCATGTCGCCACCCTCGTTCTTGTCGCGGGTGTCGCAGCACTGTGCATGAACATTTTCCTGCCGTCGCTTGCCGCCATGGCGGTGTATTT
Source organism: Agrobacterium sp. DSM 25558 (assembly GCF_900100825.1). Taxonomy (NCBI): domain Bacteria; kingdom Pseudomonadati; phylum Pseudomonadota; class Alphaproteobacteria; order Hyphomicrobiales; family Rhizobiaceae; genus Agrobacterium; species Agrobacterium sp. DSM 25558. The sequence goes on from NZ_FMUD01000001.1 coordinate 287,980, forward strand.
CGAGACGGATTACGCGGTCATGCAGTTTGCGGTGTCCGGCTATCTGGCAACGACCGCGCTGTTGCAGCTCGTCATCGGCCCGCTTTCCGATCTTTTCGGTCGTCGGCCGGTATTGCTGGCTGGCTTTGCCTTGATGGTCGTCGCAACCCTGATCTGCGCATTGGCGCCCAACATAACCGTCTTCATGTTCGGGCGAATGTTGCAGGCGGTCGTCGCATCCGGTTTCGTGCTGGCACGCGCCATCGTCAGGGATATGGTTCCTGCAAACCAGGCCGCATCGATGATCGGTTACGTCACCATGGGCATGTCCGTTGTTCCCATGGTCGGCCCCACGATCGGTGGCTTTCTCAATGATTTCGCCGGCTGGCAGGCCAGCTTTGTACTCGTGGCCTTTTGCGGCGCTGCCATGCTGATCCTCATCTTCTTCGATCTCGGGGAAACCAACCGCCAGAAATCCGCAAGTTTTTCGGCCCAGTTCCAAGCATGGCCGCAATTGCTGAGATCGACACGCTTCTGGGGCTACGCGCTGACCTCTACATTCTCATCCGGCCTTTTCTTCTCCTTTCTGGGCGGCGCTCCCTTTGTGGGAAGCGTGCTCTACGGACTGACACCGGCAACGCTCGGCATGCAATTTTTCTTCATGGCCAGCGGCTATATGTTCGGCAATTTCCTGTCGGGTCGTTACGCGCAACGCGTCGGCATTTCCAGAATGATGCTGGCCGGTAACGGCATTGCGGCACTGGGCATCATCGGTGCCATCGCCCTGCCCTATCTCGGACTGAGCAGCCATTACGAATTCTTCCTACCACTGGCGCTCATCGGCATTGGAAACGGCGTGACATTGCCCAGCGCCAATGCGGGTATGGTCAACGTCCAGCCTCATCTGGCCGGTTCGGCATCCGGCCTCGGCGGTGCGCTGACGATTGGCGGCGGGGCCGGTCTGGCGGTGCTTGCCTCCTCGCTCCTGTCGAAGGAAGCGGGTACAACGCCGCTGCTGCTGGTCATGTTGCTGAACGCAATCCTCGCGCTTGCCGCAAGCATGTATACCGGCAGGCAGGAACGTCGCCATAACCAACAGCAAAGCGGGACGTGATGACGGTGTCTGACATTCCCGGCCTTATCCTCGCCGGTGGCCTTTCCCGACGTATGGGAACGAACAAGGCGCTGAGCCCACTCGGTGGCAAACCGCTGATGTCTCACGTCATAGACCGTGTTACGCCGCAGGTGACGACGCTGGCCTTGAACGCCTCCGAGAGCTGGGCGGACACCTTTGGCCTGCCGCTCGTGCCTGACACCAAGGCTGGTCATGCCGGTCCGCTTGCGGGCATTCTCGCTGGCATGCGCCACTTCGAACGCCATGCGCCGCAAGCGACACATTTTCTGACGGTCCCGGCAGACAGCCCCTTCTTCCCTGCCGATCTGGCAGCGCGCTTCATCGACCATATCACCGGCGAAAACGGCATCGTCATCGCCGCATCGACTGGCCAGGTGCATCCCGTCTTCGGGCTATGGCCGATTGCAATTGCAGATGACCTGGAGGCCTGGCTTGGCGATGACCGAAACCGCCGTATCCGCAGCTTTCTGGCGCGTCACCCGACGATCGGCGTTTCGTTTCCGCCCATCGAAAGCCTGACGACCTCTATCGATCCCTTCTTCAACATCAATACGCCGGACGAGCTTGCGACCGCGGAAACATTCTTCAAGAGCATGAGTGCATGACCCAGAAAGTATTCGGTATTTCCGGCTGGAAAAACTCCGGCAAGACAGGGCTTGCCGTTCGCATCGTCACGGAGCTGACGGCGCGCGGCTACCGCGTCTCGACCATCAAACACGCGCACCACGATTTCGATATCGACAAGGTGGGTGCCGATAGCTGGCGTCACAGAAACGCAGGCGCGCACGAAGTCACCATCGTGTCAGGCACACGCTTCGCCATCATGCACGAGCTGCGCGGCGCCCCTGAACCTTCGTTCGAAGATATCCTCGCCCGCATTGCACCTTGCGATCTGGTGTTGATCGAGGGCTACAAATACGAGCCCGTACCCAAGATCGAAGCGCGCAGGCTGGATGCGGCAAAGACCGAACCGCTTGCACCCAGCGATCCGCATATCATCGCCATCGCCGCTGATCATGCCGTTACCGGCACCACGCTGCCGGTGTTCGATCTGGACGATACGACCAGTATCGCCGATTTCATCGAAAAGACCGTGGGCCTGGTGAGACCTGCACAATAAAAAAGCCGGGCGTTAACCCGGCTTTTTCTTACCCCTTGAAACGCACTACCCTATTCAAGGAAAGAGGATGGGTTCACCGGTGTCGCGTCCTTGCGGACTTCGAAGTGAACCTGTGGACGCTTGGCGCTGCCCGTCATGCCTGACGTGGCAACCGTCTGGCCGCGCTGAACCTTCTGGCCACGCTGAACATCGAGGCTTGCGGCGTTGCCGTAAACCGTGACCCGGCCGTCATCGTGACGGATGAGGACGGTGTTGCCGAGCTGCTTCAGACCGTTGCCGGAGTAGATGACCACGCCGTTTTCAGCAGCCTTGATAGGTGTTCCCTCTGGCACGGAGATGTTGATGCCGTCATTGCGGCTGCCATCGACGTTCTCACCGAAACCGGAGATCACAGCACCGCGAACAGGCCAGCGATATTTGCCGATGCCCGTGGATTCTGGTGCGATGGAAGCCATATCCGACTTCTTCTCGACGTCGCTGACGCTTGCTTCGGCAGCCGGTGCCTTTGGCACTTCAGCCTTGGCAACGACTGGCGTCTCAACAGGCTTGGATGCAGCCGGTGCCTGATGCTGAACGGAGGCCGTCTTGATACCGTCGGTACCAGCACCTGGAATTTTCAACGTCTGGCCAATGCGCACGCTTCCGTCGGTAATGCCGTTAGCGGACTTCAGGTCAGCAACGGAAACGCCGTTTGCACGGGCAATCTTCGCAAGGCTGTCGCCAGCCTGAACCTTGTAGCCACCCGTTGGCGGAAGCGGCTTGCCACCGGGAGGTGTCAGCTTGCCGGCCTCTGCCGAAGCCTTGTCACGGGCAGCGTTCTGCGATGGCAGAACGGCAACGTTGTTTTCCTGACCGCGTGTCGGTGTCGGGCCGTTGTTGTTCTTGCTCAGGTCGATATTGTCGGATGCAGCGCGGGCGGCGTTGCGGGACTGACCGAACTTCGGAATGACGATCGAACGGCCGGGTGCTGCAGCTGAGGCGCTGGAAAGGCCATTGGCCTCAAGCAGAGCCTTCTCGGGAACGCCGTAACGCTTGGACAGCGTTGCAATCGTCTCGCCGGACTTCAGCGTGACCGACGACGCACCATCGGTGTGCCAGCCGGCAGCAGGCTGCTTGATGGAGCCGGTCGAAAGTGTATCGGCGCGGTTTGGGTTGGCCGGACGGGCAGAAGCCATAGACGGCGCAGAATTGCCTGTCGCGGATGGGAATGGCTGCTGCATCGCTTCACGGCGTGTTGCAGGTTCGCGGTTCGACGATGGCGACGGAGCAGAAAGTTCTGCACGCTGCACCGGTGCCGAAGACGACGCTGCACGGGCCGAAGAAGGCTGCACGGAACCGTAACCGCCGCCGTTATTTTGCGGGTAAGGCTGGTTCATCGCGGAGTTCTGGTTCGCATAGCCACCCTGCGGCGCCGCGTTACCATAACCACCACTGCTCACATCACCTTGCGGGACAGGAGACTGCCCGTAAGCGCCGCCTGCATTGCGTGCTGGAATGGATGCCGTTGTCATTTGGTCAGGCCCACTGGAAAAGAGCCCGCCAAATCGCGTCGCGTCGGAGCTACACCCCGTTGCGACGCTTGCCAGCAATGCCGCTGCGAACATCTTTGCGATTGATTTTCCGATTTTAGGCGAATTACTCATACGCATGACTCGATCTACACTGACGCCAACCACCGCATCGGGATCGATCCGGCTGAAACTACACTCTGCAAGGCCCCTCTCCCGTGACGGGAAAACCGTGCGTTGATGCAGATGATTAAAGCGCGTTAGTGTTACCACGCCGTTAAAACGTTAAGGCGTTCGCGTCTTTTTTGACACTTCGATAACCATGACAAGGGCGAAAAAGCCCGCATTTCCGCGCATTTTTGCGGAAAAATCTTTTTCATTCAATATGTTGATAAAAATCAGAATTCGTTTCGCTAAACCGAACGAAATGTCATTTTGCTACAAATAGCGGGCAATGTGGGTTTCGATGGGCAGGTAGGGCGTTTCGAAAAGCTCTTCCTGCTCAAACCGGCTGCCGGTCTTGGAAAACCGTGTCATCACGCAACGCCCGTCTTCCATCATGATTGGGGCAATCATCATTCCGCCGGATACGATCTGCTCGGTAAAAAAGCGGGGCATGGCCGTAAATGCGGCCGTGGAAACGATTCGGTCAAAGGTACCCTCGCCCACCAAACCGTTGGAGCCATCAGCCTGCCGGATCACCACATTGCGGATGCCCAGATCGTCCATCCGGTTTTGCGCCAGCTCCACCAGCGTCTTATAACGGTCGATAGAGACGACCCGCTCACAGCGGCGGCCCAGGATGGCCGTCATGAAACCACTGCCGGTGCCGATTTCCAGAATGCGCTGGCCGGGCTTGACCTGAAGCCGGGCGACCGTCTTGACCACCATATCGGCGCTTTCCATAAAAGCACCGCAGTCAATCGGAATGGTGCGGCTGGAATAGGCTTCCGCGGCAAATTGCGCTGGCACGAATTGCGAGCGTGGGCACTGCTCCACCGCCGTCAGAAGGTCGATGTCGGAGATGCCTTCGGCTCTCAACCGCAGGACCAAGGCTGCGAACCCTTCTTTCTCCACCATCGCGGATTTCACTCGCCCGCTCCCAGTCCAAGCGCTTTCTCGACGCGAGCCTTGGCCGTATAGTCGGTCAGATCAAGCTTCAGCGGCGTCACCGAGATACGGCCATCCTTGACGGCGTGGATATCGGTCCCCTCAAGGAAGTCGCCCAGTCGCTCGCCAAAGCGCAGCCAGTAGTAAGGCAGACCGCGACCGTCCTGCCGCTGCTCGACATTCATGCCGAAATCAAGCTTGCCCTGGCCCGTGACGCTCACACCCTTCACATCGGCAGGCGCACAGTTGGGGAAGTTCAGATTGAGGAATGTTTCCTTCGGCAGATCGACATCGATCAGTTTGCGAATGAGATCTGGCGCATAGGTTTCGGCCACTTCCCACGGCACCACGCGTTCCGCATGGCCGGTATGGACATAGGCCTGGCTGAGCGCAAACGAGCGGACACCCTGCAACGTGCCTTCGATGGCACCGGCAATCGTGCCGGAATAGGTCACGTCATCGGCCATGTTGGCACCGGAGTTGACGCCTGACAGCACGAGGTCCGGCTTACCCGGCAGCACTTCACGAACGCCCATGATGACGCAATCGGTCGGCGTGCCGCGCAACGCGAAATGCTTGTCGGAAATCTTGCGCAGGCGAAGCGGCTCGGACAACGTCAGCGAATGCGCAAGACCGCTCTGGTCCGTTTCCGGTGCCACGATCCAGACATCGTCGGAGATCGTGCGGGCAATACGCTCCAGCACCGCCAGCCCCTCAGCGTGAATACCATCGTCGTTGGTCAGCAATATCCGCATGGTGCTCTCCCGCTTTAGTTCTTTAGATAACATCTCCCACTTCCGTCACCCCGGACTTGATCCGGGGTCCAGCCGTCGCGCGTCTGCGCGGCGAGAAGAGTCTTTTGCCTTGCAGACGCAAGGCACTGGATCCCGCATCAAGTGCCGGATGACGGAACGTTAATTGTTCAAGCCGCCTTCTCAATACGCGTCAGCCCACCCATGTAAGGCAGCAGCACATCCGGAATCGTCACCGAACCGTCTTCGTTCAGGTAATTCTCAAGAACCGCGATCAGGCAGCGACCGACAGCCGTGCCGGAACCATTGAGCGTGTGCACGAACTTCGTGGCCTTCTCGCCCTTAGCCCGATAGCGCGCGTCCATTCGTCGTCCCTGGAAATCGCCACAGACGGAGCAGGACGAGATTTCGCGGTAGGTATTCTGACCCGGAAGCCACACTTCCAAATCGTAGGTCTTGCGTGCGCCAAAGCCCATATCGCCGGTGCACAGCGTCATGGTGCGGAAATGCAAGCCGAGACGCTTCAGCACTTCCTCGGCGCAAGCCGTCATGCGCTCATGCTCTTCGACAGCGCTTTCCGCATCCGTGATCGACACAAGCTCGCATTTCCAGAACTGATGCTGGCGCAACATGCCGCGTGTATCACGACCGGCCGAACCGGCCTCCGAGCGGAAGGATGGCGTCAGCGCGGTGAAGCGCAGCGGCAGCTTTTCCTGCTCCAGAATTTCACCGGAAACGAGATTGGTCAGCGTGACCTCGGCGGTCGGGATAAGCCAGTAGCCGTCAGTCGTCCTGAACAGGTCTTCGGCGAACTTCGGCAGTTGGCCCGTGCCATACATCGCCTCATCGCGCACCATCAGCGGCGAAGACACTTCGGTATAACCATGTTCCGAGGTGTGCAGGTCGATCATGAACTGACCGAGCGCACGCTCCAGCCTGGCTATCTGGCTCGTCAGCACCGTAAAGCGCGAACCGGAGAGCTTGGCCGCACGGTCGAAATCCATGTAGCCCAGCGCTTCACCGATTTCGTAATGTTCCTTGGCAGCATGGTTCCAGCCTGGCTTTTGACCGACCACACGCGCGACGATGTTGTCGTGCTCGTCCTTGCCGACAGGCACGTCATCGAATGGTATGTTGGGAATGCGCGACAGGGCATCCGTCAGTTCAGCCGAAACCTGACGATCCTCTTCCTCGAGGCGCGGCATGCTGTCCTTGATGTCGGCGACTTCGGCCTTCAGCTTTTCGGCAAGCTCGGTGTTCTTCTGCGCCATAGCAGCACCGATTTCCTTGGAGGCCGCGTTACGGCGCGATTGCATCTCCTGCAATGTCTGGATAACGGAGCGGCGTTTCTCATCCAGCGCAATCAGCGTGGCGGACTGTGGCTCGGCATTACGCCGTGCAAGGCCAGCATCGAAGGCTTCGGGGTTTTCGCGTATCCATTTAATGTCGTGCATCGTGGTTCCAGACCGTAATTTGCATCATGTTTTGAAAAACAAAACGCCGGGACAGAGAGCCCGGCGTCTGAAGAATATCCTGACGGAAACCGTCAGTCGTCACTGGAATTTCCAAGCTCACGGCCTGCATTTTCCTCAGCGCGCTTCTTCTCCACGAGTCGAGCCAAATGTATGGAAATCTCGTAGAGAAGGATTGCGGGCAACGCAAGACCGATCTGGGACATCGGGTCCGGCGGCGTCAGCACAGCGGCGACGATAAAAGCAGCGACGATGGCGAATTTGCGCTTTTCCTTCAGCCATTGGCTCGTCAACAAGCCCACACGCGCCAGAAGCGTGGTGACCACGGGCAACTGAAACACCAAGCCGAAGGACAACACCAGCGTCATGATGAGGCTGAGATATTCCGACACCTTCGGCATCAGCGAAATCGCCACCTCGCCGTCTTCAGGCAATTGCTGCATGGCAAGGAAGAACCACATGACCATGGGCGTAAAGAAGAAGTAGACCAGCGCACCGCCCAGAAGAAACAGAAGCGGCGAAGCAATCAGAAACGGTAGGAAAGCAGCACGTTCATTCTTGTAAAGTCCCGGTGCCACGAACTTGTAGAGCTGCGAGGCGATGACGGGAAACGAGATCACCAAGGCACCGAACATGGCGACCTTGATCTGCGTGAAGAAGAATTCCTGCGGCGCGGTATAGATCAGCGACGACTTCGCAACATCCAGACCGGCCCAGATCACCGCCCATTTGTAGGGAATGACCAGCAGGTTGAAGAGATGCTTGGCCACGGCAAAGCAGCCCAGAAAAGCCACGAAGAACGCGCCGATCGACCAGATCAGGCGGGTGCGCAACTCCATGAGGTGTACGATAAGCGGCTGCGGCTTATCATCGGAATCGGCGCTCATGCTTCACCCTTTTTGGCCTTGGCCAATTTTGTTGTCTTGGCAGGCGCTGCTGTCACCGTCTTTTCCGTGGTGGTCTTGCTCACCATAGCTTTGGCCTTTTCAACCACCGGCTTGCCAGCCGCGACCGTAGCCTTCGCAGCCTTGACCGTTGCCGACTTCGCAGCAACCTCGGTCAGGACGGACGGCTCGCTGGAAGGCGGTGCTGCCGGTTTGGCGCTGGCAGACGCAGTTTCCTTGGCGGAAACCGTTTTCGGTGCGCGCTTCGGCTTTGCCGCAACTGTCTCAGCCTCGATTTCCTGAACGGATTTTGCTGCCGCCGGTTTGCGAGTTCGCTTTGGCTTTTCCACCGCCGCCGTAGCAACGGTCGAGGACGCAGCGGCAACGACAGGCGCATCTGCCACGATGGGTGGCCCGTCCGGCAGCTTCATCTCGGGCTCGCTCAAACTGACCGCCGGAGCACCCACGGGCGCGCTGGTGGCGGGTGAGCTTGTCGACGTCGCGCCTTGAAGATCGGAGCGTATTTCATTGCCCAGCTCCCGCAGAGGGTTCATCGCATTGCGCAAGGAATTCGTCGGGTTGAGATTGCGAACGTCGGAGATCGTCTGGCGCACATCGTCCATGTCAGCCTCTTTCAAGGCCTCATCGAACTGCGAACGAAAATCACCCGCCATCTTGCGCAGACCGGCCATTGTCTTGCCGAAAGCGCGGATCATAGGCGGCAAGTCCTTGGGACCGACGACCACGATCAGCACGATCGCAATCACCAGCAACTCGCTCCAGCCGATATCAAACATAACAATGCTCCTGACACGCGCGATAGTGCGGCCCGCTTAGGCCGCGCTGCAAGATCAATTACTTGATCTCGTCAGCCTTGTGGTCGACCGTCTTGGAATGCACGGTAGTGGGCTCTGGCGCGGTATCGTGATCTGCCGGGCGCGGCGTGCCGTCTTCGTCAGCCATGCCTTTTTTGAAGCTCTTGATGCCCTTTGCAACATCGCCCATCAGTTCCGGAATCTTGCCGCGACCGAAAAGGACCAGCACGATGACCAGAACGATCAGCCAATGCCACACACTAAAAGAACCCATAACGCAAACTCCCTGAATTTTGCTTTGAACCGATGTAAGACGTTTGTTCAGCTTTTTCAAACACCAAAATGGCTATTCAACAAACGAAGAGAACTATAAATCCACCAGAGTGCAGAATGCTGGCAACTCTTCGTGATCGTCTTGGCAAGGAAGTGCAATCACCGTTCGGGCTCGTCTCCACTTGGAGCCAGCAGCCCGAGTTCTTCCAGATCGAGTTGCGTGATCGGATCTTCGTCTTCAGTCAGATCGTCGCTCATCAACGGAATAGGAATACCGAAATTGGACGGGATGCGGCCAGACAGCAGACCTGCCCCCTTCAACTCGTCCAGCCCCGGCAGATCGCGCAGTTCCTCCAGCCCGAAATGGTCGAGAAAATCGACGGTCGTTCCCATCGTTACCGGTCGACCCGGTGTGCGACGGCGCCCGCGAAACCGCACCCAACCGGCCTCCATCAGCACATCCAGCGTCCCGCGCGATGTCTGTACGCCGCGGATTTCCTCGATTTCCGCCCTAGTTACCGGCTGGTGATAAGCGATGATGGCTAGAACCTCCAGCGCCGCGCGCGATAGCTTCTTGGGCTCTTTCTCATCGGTGCGAATAACGAAGGAAAGATCGCCTGCGGTTCTGAACGCCCAGTTTCCGCCAACCTGTATGAGATTGACGCCACGATCATCGTAGGACGTTTTGAGGTTTGCCATCAGCGCCGGCACGTCGATACCCTTGGGCAGACGCTCGGCCAAAAAGGCTTCAGAGACTGGCTGTGCGGAAGCAAAGACGAGTGCCTCGGCAATCCGCTGCGCCTCTTTCATCTGCCGCTGGGTCACCTCGGCTTCGAAACCTACCCCATCTGCCACAACTGTATCGTCATCCGCTTCGGGTTCACTCGACATCATTAGTCCTTTCAGCGGAATGGAAATCCCGACCCAAGCCCTTGCGCATGAAAAGCGGTTGGAACGCGCCATCCTGACGGATTTCCAGCGATCCCTCACGCACCAGCTCCAGCGAGGCGGCAAAGGCACTGGCCATCGCGGTGGCACGCATGGCGGGGTCTGCCACATATTGCAGGAGATAGCGATCCAGCGCCGTCCACTCGCCGATCTCGCCCAGCATCGACGTCAGCAACTCACGCGCATCCACGAGCGACCAGACCTGACGCTTCTCGATGGTCACCTGCGTAATCGCCTGCCTTTGGCGAAGCGAGGCATAGGCGCTGAGCAGGTCGTAAAGGCTTGCCTCGAACGACGAGCGGCTTTTGTGCGGAATATGCTCCGGCGCGCCGCGTGCGAAGATATCGCGGCCCAGATGATGCCGGTTCACCAGCCGTTCGGCGGCATCGCGCATGGCCTCGAGCCGCTTCAGCCGGAAGGCCAGCGTCGCCGCCATTTCCTCGCCGCTTGGGCCGTCATCCTTGCTCTGCTGCGGAATGAGCAGCTTGGATTTCAAAAACGCCAGCCATGCCGCCATAACGAGATAATCGGCCGCCAGCTCGATGCGCACCCGTCGCGCCTGATCCACGAAAACAAGATACTGCTCGGCCAAAGCCAGCACGGAAATGCGCGAGAGATCGACCTTTTGGGTGCGGGCAAGATGCAAAAGAAGATCGAGCGGGCCTTCAAAGCCCGCCACGTCGATCATCAATGCCGCTTCGCCAGTGGCGCGTTCTGGTTTGATGTCTTCCCAGAGCTTTTCCATCGGCGCGCTGCCGCGCGATTTGTCTGCCGCCATTATTCGTCCACCGGGCAACCCATCATCAGGACGCCCGGCCCGGACGCCTATCAGGCAACCGTCAGCATGGCGTTGAACTCGTCTCTCAGCGCCGTTTCATCACCATCATCAGCCACCGGAAAACCGGCTTCGACAGCAACAGCACGTTCAAGAGCGCGACCGGAAAGAACGGGAACCTCTTTCACGACCTGTAGCATTTCACTCATCACACCATTGCAATGCAAGACTATATCGCAGCCACCCGCAACAATATTGGCCGCACGCTCCCCAAGCGTCCCCTTCAGCGCATTCATGGAGCTATCATCGGAGATCAACAGACCGTCGAACCCGATCACGCCACGGATGATCTCATCGATGACCTTGGGCGACGTCGTGGCCGGGCATTCTGCATCGATGGCGGTAAACACCAGATGCGCGCTCATCGCCATCAGTTCCTTGTTGAGTGCGCGGAATGGCACGAAGTCATGCGCCTCCAGCTCAGCCAGCGGCACATCCACGACCGGCAACTCATGGTGCGAATCGACAAGGCCGCGCCCGTGGCCTGGAATGTGCTTCATCACAGGCAACATGCCACCCGCCTTCAACCCGTCCGCCGCCGCCTGCCCCATGGCGGAGACAAGTGCCGGATCAAACCCGTAAGCCCTGTTGCCAATGACGTTGCTGGCACCTTCCACCGGCACATCCAGCACCGGCAGGCAGTCCACATTGATGCCCAGCTTCATCAGGTCGAACGCATGCAGGCGCGACATCAGCCACGCCGCCCGCAGGCCTTGCGCCTTGTCACGCAGATAAATTTCACCCAGCGCCTGCGCATTCGGGTAGGATTGCAACAATGGCGGACGAATGCGCTGAACACGCCCACCTTCCTGATCGATCAGCACCGGCGCGTCCGGCCTGCCGACGGAATCACGCATCGAAGCGACAAGGTCCGTGATCTGCTCTGCGTCACCGATGTTGCGCCCGAACAGAATGAAACCCCATGGACGCTCTGCCTTGTATAGGGCAATTTCATCGTCCGTCAGGGTAAGGCCGCTGCAGCCAAGAATCATAGCTTTGGATTCAGTCATGGAATTGTCCTGCATGGGATGTGGTTGGGGCAAAGAAGAAACGGGGAGCATCCTTAACCTCCGTCATCCCGGACTTGATCCGGGATCCAGTTCGATCAAGTCCTTGATCGAAGAAGACTCTCTAGCACCGCAGACGCGGTGCTGCTGGATTCCGGCTCAAGGCCGGAATGACGGAAAACTTGGCTCTGTGGTGAGGTTTTAAAAATCAAGGCCGGAACGGTAGAACCGCTCCGGCCTTGATATCTTCTTTATCTCAAATCAACGGGCAACCAGGCAGCTACCACCGGCAGAGCGGAAGCGCTCGCAGAGTGCTGCGGCTTCGTTCTTGTCGCCTGCTGGAATGCGGACGCGGTAGAACGTACCCTTGCCTGCGATTTCAGCGGCCTTGATGTCCACGCCACGACCACCGATGACGGAGCCGAACTTGGCCGACAGGTTCTGGTAAGACTTCTGCGCCTCGGCCTGGCTTGGCAATGATGCGACCTGCACATAGTAGCCGCCAGTAGAAGAGGCGTTCGTAGACGCAGTCGGAGCAGCAGCAGTTTCCTGCGCAGGCTGCGAAGCCGGAGCCGGGCGAACATTGCCCTGGTTGGTGACAGTCGCAACGACATTCGCTGGCTGTGCGACCGGGCGAGATGCCGGCATCGGTGCCGCCGTCTGTGCGGGTCTTGCTGCTGTCGCGGCCGGTGCCGGCGTCTGGGCAGCCTGCTCAGGAGCAACAGGCACACGCGAAGCCGCGATAACGGCAGGCGCACCTTCCGTGCGGCCAGCGGCCTGTGGTGCGGCAAGCTCATCGACCTTATCGGCCTGCGGTGCAGATGCGGCAGGGGCAGGAACCTCCTGCGCCACCAGCGTACCATCCGGCTTGACGATCATGGTGCGCACCTTGCGGGGCGACACATTGACCGGCGATCCAGCCTGGTTTTCCGCAGACTGCGCTTTCTCCTGCGCCGACAATAGACGTGGGTCTTCCGTTTCACCAACCGGTGTGGAAGCCATGGCGTCAATCTCGTCGTTTTCGCCTTCCAGCGGCAACTGCTCGGGGATCAATGTGCGCTGAACGACATCGACAGGCTGCTCACTGCTGGAAATCAGCGAAGGCTGCTTGGGATCGGCAGGTGCACCGCCGGCAACGCGGTCATAGACGGCCTTGTCCTGGTTGGGCACAACGCGACCACCCGGATTATCAGGCACGACCTTCGTCGGTTCGCTATCTGCGGCAATGATAACAGGTGCGCCGTTCGAGCCCTGGCTGGAAGAGCCTCCGAACATCAGCGCGTAGGTGCCACCACCCACAAGCACGACGCCGAGAACGGCAGCCATGGGAACGAGCCAGCGGCGCGCGCCACCCCGGTCTTCGTCGCTGTAACGCACAGCTTGCGAAATATCGGTTGGCGCAGCTCTGTCGCCCGATGGCCGTGTCTCGGCAGCTTCCTGCATGCTGCGGCGGAAATCCTGCTCGAGCGCACGCTCGAACTCATCGACCTCTTCCTGCGAAGGCTGAGGCTGACGTGCGGCGGCAGCATTTTTGTTGCGATCAAGTCCACCCGTCATGGCAGGCGCAAACAGCGATGCCAGTTCGGTGTCGAGATCGAGATCTTCTTCCTGACGGCGCGGCGCTGGCTTCGGCTCGAACACGCCGACCGGCAGTTCCGGCACTTCCATCTCAGTGATGGTTTCCGGCTGATCTTCCGTCTCACCAATCTGCGATGGATCGAATGGCAGGCTCTCCAGCGTGGCTGGCGGCGCAACAACCGCCGGTGCCACAGGGCGCGGTGCTTCCTGACGAACGACCGGAGGCGCGACGACCGGCTGAGGGCGCGGGACGACAGCGGCTATGGGGGCGATCGTCGGTGTGACCACAGGCTTTGGCTGCACGGGTGCCTGAGCAACCGGGGCCACTTGCGCAACGGGAGCGACCGGCACATCGATATTGGCGATTTCAGACAAATCGAGATCGAAATCGATATCATCTAGAGCAAGTTCGAAATCGTCGTCCTTGAACGTATCAAAGTCGCCAAAATCAGGTTCGGCCTTGGCAACGGGCTGCTGAAACGCTGGTTCTACGCGGGCAGCAACAGGCGGTACAATCGCCGCAACGGTGACGGCAGGTGCCGCAGAAACCACGGGCTCCATCCGCGCCACCGGTGTGGCAGCGCTGACGTCCCTGTTGCTGATTTCATATTTCGCAACGTCGTAAATCAACTCATCCATCGCGGACATCTTCTGTCCGACTGGAAGCGCTGGCTCGACATGGTTTGCCGGTGCCACCAACGGCTGCGTGAACGAAGCGGCAACAGGCGCTTGAGCGACAACGGGCTCCACCGGCTGCGGCACAACTGGGGTCGCACGAGGCGCACCGAAATTGGCGAGCGGCAAACGCAGGCTGGAGTAATCCAGAGAAGAGCGGCGCGCGATGGGCGGCGATGATGGTACCGGCGGGGCAACCTCTTCCGCCACTGACATTTCCAGCTCGCTGGCAAGATCGATCGCCTCGCCAGATGTCTCTGCCATAAGCTCCCAATTCGGCTCGTGCGCCGACTGTGGCGCAGCATAGTGCTGCGCAGGCTCTTCGCTCACGGGCTGGTATGCAACAGGCTCGGATGCGGGCTCTTCGTATTGCTCGACATATTGTTCAACGGCAGCGTGGCTGATGGGCTCGACATAAGCCGGAGCCTGATCGACGACCGGCTCCTGATGCGACTGACGATGTGCCACGTCGAAAAGAGCAGCAACCGAATCCGGGTCATCCCTGAAATCATCGCGCAAGTTCGACATTGCAGCAATATCCGACGCGTGTTCGGCAACCAGATACTCTTCCGTCTCAGCGGGGGCATATTGCTCCACCGGCGCAAGTTCAGGCTCCTTGCGGGCAAAAACCGATTCGACGCGCTGCATGAATTCGTTAGCCGGAACGGGAGAGCGAACATCGTTCGCCGCATCCAGCGCTACCGGCTCGTAACGGGGGGCGTCGTAGATCGCGAATTCGCGAAGCAATTCATCTTCGAGATTGAATTCAGGCTCCCTGCGCTCCGCCGGATGCTGCGCAGCCGGGGACGCGACATGGGAAGGACGATCCTCTTGGCCAACCAGCCGTGCCAATTGTGCCAAAGGATCGTTGTCAGCGAATTCTTCTGTCCGGTTGTCCCGGTTATACGCGACATTTTTTTCGACCATTACGTGTTCCACCATCTACGCATCACAGCACTTGCCAGCGTATTGTGAGCAAATAATGGTGAGATGTTATCGCATTTCGTCAGGTGCGTCCGCTCCTAAAAGCGTCAATCCAGACTTGAGTACGTTTGCGACAGCATTCACCAGCCCTAACCTGGCAACGCTTAATTCTCGGTTTTTATCGTTAACAAAACGTAATTCTGGCTGATCTTTACCTTTATTCCAATGTCCATGGAAGGAACTGGCCAGATCATACAGGTAAAATGCAAGCCGATGAGGCTCATGGTTGAGTGCGGTTGATTCGATCAGACGCGGGTACTCAGCCAGTTTAGCAATCAGCTGCAACTCATTGACATCATTTATCAAAGACGCGCCGGATACCAGCTCTTCCTTTGACACATTCAGGTCAGAAAACGCCTCGTTTGCCTGCCGGAAAACCGATTTGCAACGAGCATGCGCATATTGCACATAAAATACCGGATTGTCTTTCGATTGCTCCGTTACTTTGGCAAAATCGAAGTCCAGCGGCTCGGAATTCTTCCGATAGAGCATCATGAATCGCACCGGGTCGCGCCCGACTTCATCCACAACGTCCCGCAATGTGACGAAATCGCCGGAGCGTTTCGACATTTTGACCGGCTCGCCATCACGGAAAAGTTTGACGAGCTGGCACAGCAGAACCGTCAGTTTGGACTTTCCTTCGGAAACAGCCCGCGCAACCGCCTCGAGACGTTTGACGTAACCGCCGTGGTCGGCACCCAGAACATAGATCATTTCGCCGAAGCCGCGATCATACTTGTCCTTGAAGTAGGCAACATCGGCAGCGAAGTAAGTGTAGGAGCCGTCGGACTTGATCAACGCCCGGTCCATGTCGTCACCGACTTCGGTGGAGCGGAACAGAGTCTGTTCGCGATCTTCCCAATCATCAGGCAGTTCGCCCTTCGGCGGCGGCAGGGTACCCTTGTAGACGTGGCCCTTGAAGGTCAGGTCGTTGATGGCAGACTGGATCGGCCCGCCATTGCCCGCATGCAGCGTGCGCTCTGAATAGAACACATCATGCTTGACGTTCAGCGCCGCCAGATCTTCGCGGATCATCACCATCATCGCGTCGATGGCCTTGTCCTTGACGATAGGCAGCCACTGCTCTTCCGGCATCGCCCGCAGCTTTTCGCCGAATTCATCGGCCAGCGTCTGGCCAAGCGGCACCAGATAGTCACCCGGGTACAGACCCGGTGGAATAGCGCCGACGTCTTCGCCCAGCGCTTCGCGGTACCGCAGGAACACGGACCGCGCCAGTACATCGATCTGCGAACCCGCATCGTTGATGTAATATTCCTTGGTCACGCCGTAGCCGGCAAAAGCCAGCACGTTCGCCAGCGTATCGCCCACCACAGCACCCCGGCAATGGCCTACATGCATCGGCCCGGTCGGGTTTGCGGAGACATATTCAACGTTGATCTTCTTGCCTGTGCCCACGGTCGAACGGCCATAATCCGCCCCCTGGGCGATCATATTGGCCAGCAGACGCTGCCAGTAAGCGACGGAAACGCGGATGTTGATGAAGCCAGGGCCCGCGACGTTGACGCTGTCCACGTCCTCGTCCTGCTCCAACGCTGGAACGATGAGTTCCGCCAAGGCGCGCGGATTGGTGCCCAGCGGCTTCGCCAGCACCATGGCCGCATTGGTCGCGACATCTCCGTGGCTCGGGTCGCGCGGCGATTCCACGGTGATGCGGCCGAAATCGACAGTATCGCGATGGGCTTTGACGAGATCGATCGTCTCAAGCGCGTTTTTGATTCTGGTGTCGAAATCGGCAAAAAGGTTCATCATTAATATACCTGCGCGAAAGGCTGTCATTTTGGTCCCGGCAATCCGGAAATCGGGTTCGCGGTTGCCGCTGCCTACCGTAAATCGGGTGTGTGGTCAAACAGCCGCTGGTGGGCTTTCAGTGCATAACTGTCCGTCATACCGGCTAGATAATCCCCGACATGCCGGGCTTTTGCTGCCACGCTCATGCCCGGAATGCTATCCACCCAGTAGTGACTTTGCATTTCGGCGGGCGTTTCCATGTAGCGGTGGAAAAGATCCGTGACGATCTGTGTCGCCCCTGCCCTGATGCGCATGATATCGGCGTGGCGATAGATGTGGGCAAACAGCAGTTTCTTGATCTGCTTGTCCGTTTCCGCCATGTCGGGCGAGAACGTCGCAACCGTATAGTCGGCGGCGCGTATGTCGGCGGCACATGTCGGCTTCAGCTTGGCCAGATTGTGCTGCGCAACGCCGATGACATCCTCCACCATGCGGGTGATCTGACGGCGCATAATCTCATGCGCGAAGCGATCACTGTCGAGATTGGAATATTTCGCCCTCACCTCGGCCATCAGACTGCTCAGAAACGGCACCTCCTCCAGCATGTCGAAGGTCAGATATCCGGCGCGCAGACCGTCATCGATATCGTGGGTGTTGTAAGCGATATCATCGGCAATCGCCGCCACCTGCGCTTCGAGGCTCGCAAATGTGCCAATCTCTAGGTCCTGCAACTCGCAATATTCGAGGATCGGCAGCGCAACGGGACCATGACCGCCTTTGGCGTTTTCGCCGATCAGCGGGCCATTGTGCTTGACCAACCCCTCCAGCGTTTCCCATGTCAGGTTGATGCCGTCATATTCTGCGTAGCGACGCTCCAGCTTGGTCACGATCCGCAAGGACTGGGCGTTGTGGTCGAAGCCGCCATAGGGCTTCAACATCGCGTCCAGCGCATCCTCGCCGGTATGGCCAAAGGGCGTGTGGCCGAAATCGTGAACCAGCGCCACGCCTTCTGCCAGATCCTCGTCCAGCTTCAACGCCCGCGCCAAGGCCCGGGCGATCTGTGCGACCTCCACCGTGTGTGTCAGCCGTGTGCGATAATGGTCACCGTCAGGGCTGATGAACACCTGCGTCTTGTGCTTCAGGCGGCGAAATGCGGTGGTGTGGACGATGCGGTCACGGTCGCGCTGAAAATCGGAACGGGTGAGGCTGGAAGCTTCTGGAAACAATCGGCCACGCGTCGTCCAGGGATCGGTGGCATAGATCGCCCTCTCTCCGCTTCCGAAACCCAGTGCACGTTGATCGATTATCATGACTTATCCTGCTGTGCGGCCATTGACCTTTTCATCTACCCTTCATACCTATCCTGAAGGTTGCCGCAAAGCGTCATCGCGACACGACAACGCTATAGACCGTTAATTTGACTGGTTTATAATGGACTTCACACAAAACTTTGCTCTCCGGTTCTTGAACCCGGCAGGAGAAAACAAATGACCACCGACATCACGCTTTCCGAATCCGCCGCAAAACGAATCGCCCAGATCGTCGCCGCCGAAGATGGCAAACAGGCGCTGCGCGTGTCCGTAGAGGGCGGCGGCTGCTCCGGCTTTTCCTACAAATTCGATCTCGACAGCGACGCGACCGCCGACGATATCGTCATTTCCCGCGACAACGCCAAAGTGCTGATAGACAGCATGTCCGTCGTCTATATGGAAGGTTCGGAAATCGACTTCGTCGATAACCTGCTCGGCCAGTCGTTCCAGATCAAGAACCCCAACGCCGTCGCAAGCTGCGGCTGCGGCACCAGTTTCTCGATCTGATCCCAGCCCTTATTACGCCTGTTGAAACAATGAAAACGGGTGGCATTCGCCCGCACTTGGTTTAAAACGGACTCCATCAAACAATGGAATGTCCGATGAAGATTGCCACCTGGAACATCAACGGCGTCAAGGCGCGCATCGAAAACCTCTGCCAGTGGCTGAAGGATTCGAACCCTGATATCGCTTGCCTTCAGGAAATCAAATCCGTGGATGAAAACTTTCCCCGTCAGGAGATCGAGGCGCTCGGCTACAATGTCGAAACCCACGGTCAAAAAGGCTTCAACGGCGTCGCACTTTTGTCCAAGATCAGACCAGACGAAGTCAATCGCGGCCTGCCGGGAGACGACGCTGACGAACAAGCGCGTTTCATCGAAGGCGTGTTCTCCGTCTCTGGCGGCGTCATCCGCGTCTGCTCGCTCTACCTGCCAAACGGTAACCCACCGGATGACCCGGTCAAATATCCCTACAAGCTGGCATGGATGGAGCGCCTGCACCGCTTTGCGCAGGACCGCCTTCTTCTCGAAGAGCCCCTCATCCTGGCGGGCGATTACAACGTTATTCCCGAACCCTTCGATTGCTATGACCCGAGAGCCTGGGAAGGCGACGCCCTGTTTCTGCCCAAGACACGCGCAGCCTTCCGCAGGCTTGAAAACCTCGGCCTGACCGACGCAAGCCGCGCGACGACGGATGAGGCAGGTCTCTACACGTTCTGGGATTATCAGGCCGGTGCCTGGCCGAAAAACAACGGCATCCGCATCGATCACCTGATGCTATCATCGGAAGCCTCAGACAGGCTGCAATCGGTCTCCATCGAAAAGCACGTCCGCGCCTGGGAAAAGCCGTCCGACCACGTTCCGGTTTGCGGATATTTCGATTTTCAGCAAGCGTCTTGAAGATCAGAGAATAGAAGCGGCAATACATCTATTTCCGTCATACCGGACTTGACCCGGTATCCAGCAGCCACGCGTCTGCGTGGCAGAGAGTCTTACGCGATCAGGGACTTGATCGCACTGGATCCCGCATCAAGTGCGGGATGACGGTGAGACCGGGGCACCTCACAGGACGCCTAGTCCGCGTCACCCGCAGATATATTCTGCGCCAGCGATATCGCAACACGTCTGTCGTCCTCAGCGGCCACCGAGAAGGCCTGCTCCTGCATGTTCTGAATCCACTTGCAGTTGACGGCAGAACACTTGTCCAGCGCAGCCGTCATGAAAGCGAGGCCGCGTACGGTCTGGCCCTCCTGAAACAGGAGATTGCCGAAAATGGACATGGCACCGGCATGGCCGTGCTTGCGGGCTTGGTTCAGCCATTTCTTGGCCTGCTGCGCATCGGAACGACCGCCCTCGCCTGCCAAAATCATCTGGGCAAGTTCAAACTGTGCCTCGGCAACACCGAAGGTGGAGGCAACCTGAAAGTAGAGCTGGCGGGCCTGGGAAAGATCGGTCTTGACCGGGCTGCCGGGAATTCCATGGCGGTAATAATCTGCCAGAGACAGCAGGGCATTGACAAAAAAGCCCGTGTCTTCCGAGCCCGGCTCAACGCCCTGGCTGGCAATTTCGCTGTAGATCTTGAACGCTTCGAAATCGTTCTTCGCAACACCGTCGCCATAGGCGTACATGTTGGCGAGCGCCCAGCGTGAGCCGGTGTGACCCTTTTCGGCAGCATAACGATACGCTTCGACCGCGTCGTCCTTCTTGCCGCTCTTGTAGGATTTGAAGCCGAATTTGAAGAGGTCGAATGGACCGGATTCCTTGGTGACGCCAGAATTGATATCGAAAGCTGCAGCAGGCATTGCCAGCGCTGCAAGCAATAGTCCGGCCCACAGTGGCCTCAAAACATTGGTGTCACATTTCAGCATTTAAACCGACTTCTCTCACTCTTCCCGGCGTATAGCGAATACTCACGCAATACTGCAAAGCCAATCAAACCCGGCTGCGATTTTAAACCACACTGCGTCTTTCCAGCCGCACTTTTGACTGTGCTGCCAGCGATCGTCTGCGGCGTTGAATCAGTCTCTGCATGAAAACAGATATAAGCGCCGTTTCCGGCAACATAACGGCGTTTCAAGGCCGTCAGTATGGCATCCAACAAGACAGGAACATCTATTCCCGATTTTACTTGCTTAGACACTGAATCCACATCCGTTTTCACGTTAACCACTTCCGCAAAACCACTTTAGACGCCAGTATATTCTTCCACGCCCCGCGTTCTTGAAGACAGACAAGCAACTTGTTTGTGGCGGGAAATGGACAAATAAGCCCGCATTCTTACGCTACGTGAAGGTTGCAGAAATTTGTTGCCAAATCGTCACATTTTTTTAGGCAGACAACAAAAAACCCGGCCTTGTGGGGCCGGGTTAGATTTGGAGTGAATGAGGGTTAAAACTTTACTTTAACCGAGGTGGAGACAGCCGCGACGAGGTCGTTGCCGAAGCTGTACGAGGCGTCGTTGCCATAGTTCTGTCCATTGATCACCACAGCGCCTGAGCTACCGCTTGTCAGCACACCGATGGCTCCAGCGAGACGAAGTTCTACATTTTCTGTCGGTGAGTAGGATACGCCTGTGCCAAGTGTCCACGTGTCTGTCTGTGTGCCAAAGCCCTGCGACGTGCCGCGGTCCCAAGTAACGGTAACCGCACCGCTCCACTGATCGTTGAATTTATGGCCCACGCCTCCCGAGATGGTCCAGCCATCGCGGTAGCCAAGATCAAGAGTTGTTCCTTGACCACCAGCAGCACAGACGTTCGCAATCGCATTGCTGCAGAAGAACGGCACCTTAGAGAACTGGCTCCAATCCGTCCATTTTACGGATCCGAGAGCCAACCAGCCAGGAGCGATCCCGGTCTGAAATTTGAACTCAAGTGAATCCGGCATATTTTGAGAGCCGTAGACGGATGTTACTCCGTTGCCAGCCAATGCCACCTGAGACAGGTTCAAAGTACCGGTAATATCGTCCAGTTTCACTTCACTGTTATAAACCAAGCTCGCGCGAAGCGCATACTCTGGAATTTCGTATGCAACGCCGGTGCGCCATCCCCAACCATCGCCTTTGAGATCGAGCCGACCAACACCAGTTCCGCCCGTTCCCAGAAGGTTGGCAGGCGTGACTTGACGTTCTTTAAATCCGGAAAGTTCCTGATAGAATCCACCACCGATGAAACGCAACTGCCCTTGCCCAACATCAAATTTGTAGGAACACGTTAAAGCGTAATTGTCGCTTTTAACCTTCGTTTCAATATTTTCGTTAGCACCAGCCCAGTTTGCACCAGGCTTGGTATGCGCTCCCCATGGCTGAGAGTAATCGACTAAACAGTCTACAGCATCTCCAAAGCCCGCCTTCAATCCGACTCGTGGAACCCAATAGTTTTCGCTATCACTGGCAGAGGAAGACAGATTGTTGTTGTTGCCGTTGCCGCCGGTGCCGAGTAGAGGCGACGCTGTGTTTGTATCAACAGCATTCTTCAACTTACGCTGAGGCGCAACAAACGTCGCCGTCGATTCAGCCGCAAATCGTGAACTGTCAAAAAGCAGGTCAATATTGTATCCGCCGCGCTCAAGACCACCCGCAAAGGCAGGCGTGATCGACGTGATACCGATAGCAAGGCCCAAGGCGCCGCTTATAAAATGATTTTGTGTTGCCATCTCTCTCCCCAATCAAGGCAATATCGTGTGCCGAAGGTGCAGTGCTTTGAAAAAAAAGACAATCTGCCGCACGGGGATCGATCCTTTTTGCAGTGCAAAAATAACTTACGTAAAATGCTGATCAACCCTGCCCCACGGGGACATGTTGGGTCATTATTCTAATGAATTGTGATTAATACCCTTAAAGAGGGAATGATATGCCAGCAAGCGGGCAAAGTGTGGCCTCAGCACCACATCCACAATTTTCACATGGAAATGCCACGATCTCGCCGCCTTGGGAGCAGTTAGGGCAAACACGGACAAATAGCGCGACAAATGTGCGAGCCCCGAATCTTCGGCACCAGAATACCCGGGTCTCTCGTTGACACGTTCAACGTGAAAAGGGCGCTCTTCGGTAGGAAAAGCGCCCTTTGTCAATCTCTGTATTGCCGTCTTTTAATCAGCCAGCTTCGTTGACACGCTGAAGTGCCGTCCGCAGACTCTTGATTTCCACTTCCAGCTCGGCTTTGCGCTCACGGTCGGCAGCGACGACGGCGGGATCGGCATTGGCTACGAACTTTTCGTTCGACAGCTTCTTGTCGATGCGCTCCATTTCGGCATCCGCCTTGCCGATGGCCTTGTCGAGACGCGCCCTCTCGGCCCCGACATCGATCAGGTTGCCCAGCGGCACGCACACCGTCGCCTCGCCCAGCACGACCTGCGCAGAGCCCTTCGGAGCGACATCGGCGGCGAGAATCTCATCTGCCCGCGCCAGACGGCGGATTGCCGCAGAGTGACGATCAAGCCGCGATTCCGTCGTTGGGTTCGCACCAACGATCACCAGCGGTGCCGTCGCGCCCGGCGGAACGTTCATTTCCGCCCGGGTCGAGCGAATGCCGGACACCAGATCGACCAGCCAGTTGATTTCAGCCGCCGCCGCATCGTCGCGGAACGTTGGAACAGGCCAATCCGTGTGGCACAAAAGGCCCTGACGTGCTTCGCCCTCGCCCGCCGTATGCTCCCACAGCTCTTCGGTCATGAACGGCATGAACGGGTGCAGCAGCTTGTAGATTTCTTCCAGAACGAAGGCAGCGCAAGCCTGCGCTTCGGTCTTGGCAACCTCGTCATCGCCGCTGAAAACAGGCTTCAGCAGCTCCAGATACCAGTCGCAGAACTGATTCCAGACGAAGCGGTACAGCGCACTCGCCGCATCATTGAAACGATAGTTCTCGATTGCTGTCGTGACCTCTTTTGCAGCATCGGCAAGTTCGGTCAAAATCCAGCGGTTGATGGTCTGCGTCGTCGCTTCCGGCAGGAAGTGCGGATCACGCTTCACACCGTTCATTTCGGCAAAGCGCGTCGCATTCCACAGCTTGGTGCCGAAATTGCGATAACCGGCAATGCGAGCCGGATCGAGCTTTACGTCACGCCCCTGCGCCGCCATGATGGCCAGCGTAAAGCGCAGCGCATCCGCACCATATTCGTCGATCAGGTCGAGCGGATCGATGACGTTGCCCTTGGACTTCGACATCTTCTGGCCGTTCTTGTCGCGAACCAGCGCATGGATATAGATCGTGTGGAATGGCTCGACAGGATTGCCGGCATCGTCCTTCATGAAATGCAGACCCATCTGCATCATACGCACGACCCAGAACGGAATGATGTCGAAACCCGTCACCAGAACATTGGTCGGATAATAACGCGCCAGTTCCGGCGTCTTTTCCGGCCAGCCCAGCGTGGAGAACGGCCACAGCGCAGACGAGAACCACGTGTCGAGAACGTCTTCGTCACGCGTTAGAATCTCACCCGGCTTGAAGTTCTCAAGCTTCTCCTCGACCCAGGCCTTCCACGGACCTTCATGGGCGATGTAGTGCTGAATAGCGGCCTGAAGCGCTTCTTCCTCGGTCTTCTCAACGAAGACCTGTCCATCCGGTCCGTACCATGCCGGGATCTGGTGACCCCACCACAGCTGACGCGAAATGCACCAGGGCTGGATGTTTTCCATCCACTGGAAGTAAGTGTTTTCCCAATTCTTCGGAACGAAGTTGGTGCGGCCTTCGCGCACAGATTCGATGGCGGGCTTGGCCAGCGTCTTGTTGTCCACCCACCATTGCTCGGTCATGCGCGGCTCGATCGGCACGCCGCCACGGTCGCCATGCGGCACCATGTGCTTGTGCGGCTCGATCTTGTCGAGAAGTCCAGCCTCTTCGAAAATCTCCACGATGATCTTGCGCGCCGTGAAACGGTCCTGACCTTCGAGGCGATCCCATGCACCGTGCAATGCAGCTGGGTGATCGAGACCCTCAAGGAAGTCCTCGTTTTCCTTGATGGTAATGGTTGCATCGATATTGAGAATATTGATGGCGCGCAGCCCCGCACGCTTGCCGACTTCGAAGTCGTTGAAGTCATGCGCAGGCGTGATCTTGACGGCACCTGTTCCGGCAGTCGGATCAGCATACTCATCGGCAACGATCGGGATTTTGCGGCCGACGATGGGCAGAATGACATGCTTGCCGATCAGCGCCTTATAACGCCCATCGTCCGGGTTCACGGCAATGCCCGTGTCACCCAGCATGGTTTCCGGACGGGTCGTGGCAACGACGATATAATCGCGCGTCTCGTATTCAAGTGGTTGCCCGCGGTCATCCCACTCGCATGGATATTGATAGGTCACGCCCTTTTCGAGCGGATAGCGGAAGTGCCAGAGATTGCCCTTCACTTCCAACTGTTCGACTTCCATATCGGAAATCGCGGTCAGCAGCTTGGGGTCCCAGTTCACAAGGCGCATGTCCTTGTAGATCAGGCCTTCCTTGTAGAGCGAGACGAAGACTTCCAGAACGGCCTCGGACAAGCCCTCGTCCATGGTGAATCGTTCACGCGACCAGTCGCAGGATGCGCCCAGACGCTTCAGCTGGTTGAAGATCAACCCGCCGGACTCTTCCTTCCACTGCCAGACCTTCTCGATAAATGCCTCACGGCCCATCTCGCGGCGGCCTGGAAGCTGATTTTCCATCAGCTTGCGCTCGACCACCATCTGCGTGGCGATGCCCGCATGGTCCATGCCCGGCTGCCACAACACGTCCTTGCCGCGCATGCGCTCAAAACGGACCATGACGTCCTGAAGCGTGTTGTTCAGCGCATGTCCCATGTGCAGAGAGCCGGTGACGTTCGGCGGCGGGATGACGATTGTGAACGTTTCCGCGCCCGGCTTTGCGTTCGCACCGGCGCGAAACGCGTTGGCCTCATCCCAGGCCTTGGCAATTTTGGGTTCTACGGATGCGGAATCGTAGGTCTTTTCGAGCATTTACTGGCCTGAATTCTAGAGTTCTGTGTAGATTTTTAATAAGGATGGGTGGTCGAGAGTCAACAGCTTCAGGATATTTCACCAGCCAAGCTTAGCAAACAAAAAAGCCGCCCCTGCTATAGAGGCGGCTAATATTCCAATATCTCGACTTTTTAACGACGCGGACCGCGTGCAACGCGTTCGATCTCTTCCCGCACCAATCGCTCGACCAGCGTTGGCAGGTTGTCTTCCAGCCAGTCCTGCAACATCGGCCGCAACATATCCTGCGCCATCTGCTCGACTGTCGGACGCTCGACGCCATCGAACATTTCGGCCAGTTCACCGAAAGACTGGGCAATCTGCGCACCGGCGGCGGCGGAAATCAGGTTCAGCGAAAGGCTGCTGTCCTGCTGAGCAGGAGCTTCCTGCGTTGGCAATGCTGGCTGTTCCGCCAAGATTTCCGGCTGAACTTCAACAGGTGCAGGCGCGGGTGCGGACTGTTCCGGCTCCACAGCACCACGAAGCTCAAGGCCCTCCCAGCCAGGCAATGGGCGTGTTTGCAGCTCCGCGACAGGTTGCACGGGTGCTGGTGCCTGTTGTGGCTGGCGAACGGGTGCTGGCGGCGCAACGTTCAACAGCGGGCGCAAATCGTTTGGCCGCTGTGGGCGTTCCTGCTGAAACGTTGGCTGCGGCGCGGACGGCGTCTCCACCAGTCGCTGAGCTGCCAAGCCTTGCGGGCCAAGCGCTGCATTGCGATCTGCGGCGGCGCGCACACGTGCGGCAACATCGGCCAGAGACATCGTCTTTTCCGCTGCATCTGCACCGGCCATGTCACCACGCGGTGCTGCCTGCGGCTCATATTGCTGGCGCGCGCCGTAAGCCTGGTTTGCGGCGGGTGGCACATGGGCTGGCGGGCTGGCGAGCTCAGCCGCGAAAGACGACGTGGCTTCTTCCTCTTCGTCATAGACCGGAGGCAATGGTGCCGAAAACGCGTCCCCGGAAGCAGGTTCGTTGCTTTCGATAATTCGGCGAATGGACGCCAGAATTTCTTCCATGGATGGTTCGCGCGCGACGTTGGGCTGAGCCATTTTTATCCCCGATTTCCACTTTCAAGACGGAACGGAGCAAGTCCCGCACTCCGAATCACCCTCACTGTAGGGCACCGGGGCTCAGAAATGAATCCTCGCAGGCTCAGTAAGCTGCTTGTTACACAGCTTTATTTCGCGTTTCCCAGGCAGAAAATAAAAATGCCGGACCTCGAAAGGTCCGGCATCTGGTCGTTCTATCAACGGCTTGCGACGATCAGAAAACGAATTCGCGAGCCTTTCCAAAGCCCGGAACCGGCTTGACCGAGGCATTGAAGAACGAGGTGGACGACGTGCCTTTGCCATCGCGACGATAAACCGTCGCCTTGGCAGAGTTGCCGTAACCGACAACGGCAATAAGACGTCCGCCATCATGCAGTTGATCCAGCAGCGCAGACGTCACTTCCTCGACCGAACCATTGATGAAGATGACATCGTAAGGCGCTTCCGCCGCGTGGCCCTTCGCAAGCTCACCGTTAACGGTGGCAACATTGTCGTAGCCGAGCGATGACAGCGTCGTCGTGGCGCTGGCGCTCAGCTCTTCATCGGACTCGAGCGAAACAACGGAGCCAGCCAGCTGCGAAAGAAGCGCGGAGACGTAGCCTCTGCCGCCGCCGATTTCCAGCACGACGTCATCCTTGGTGATGGCGGCCAGTTGCAGCAATTTCGCCAGCGGCGAAGCCTTCATGATGTAACGGGGAGCCAGTCCGTCCTTGGCCGGACAGATCTGCAAATCCTCGTCCGCATAGGCAATCTGCTTTACGCCAGCAGGAACGAACTCCTCGCGCGGCACTGCCAGAAACGCCTTCAATACAGAATGCGAGGTCACATCGGTCGTGCGCAACTGGCTGTCGACCATCTTGCCGCGTGCGGTTTCGAAATCCATCATGTCGTTTTCGCCTCAAATACAAGCTCGACGCGGCCTGAAACGCAGACCGCTGTGGGATACCGTCTTAATTGCCTGCGCCGCCGCTTTCAAGCACAAGCGCACGCACGGAACGCGAAAAAGGCAAGTTGTGGCTTTCACCGCCAAATTCACCACCCAGCCGCACGAAAACTCCCCTCAAGCGGGAACTTTTTATCCGCCTAATCATTGATAACGGACTGGAAACGCTCAACAACATCTGGAGGCCAGCATGCTCGGCACAATTCTCGTCATCCTGCTCATTCTGTTCCTGATCGGCGCTCTGCCAAACTGGGGCTACCATAATTACGGGTATGGTCTTTCGGGCGGCCTTGGCCTCGTTCTTGTTATCGTGCTGGTTTTGGTCCTTCTCGGCCGCATCTGATACGATTTGAAAAGCCGCATCGCCGTCAAAAAGAGCATGCGGCTTTTCCACGAAACTTCTTCGGGTTTTTCAAACCTACCCTATTGCGCGGAAAATGGATTCGTTCTAAATCCCCGCCATAGCTTGAGCGATCAGGCTCGTGAGGCCTCGTGGCGGAGTGGTGACGCAGAGGACTGCAAATCCTTGCACCCCGGTTCAATTCCGGGCGAGGCCTCCAAAACAACTCACCAAGATATCAAAGATTTGCAGCAGTTTCTTAAAGTGGATCATTACCTCTACTTCAAACTCGCTTTGCGCTGTCGCATCCATTGCGGAACATCGTTCCTCCCCAGCAGTTTACCGGTCCAACGGACTTTGCATAATGACATGCAACAAGCGACATTTGGGAGAGCGCCATGAAATTGACCACCGCCATAGTCAGCGCAGGACTGGCACTTGGTCTTGCCGGATGCACGACGACGATTTCACCGTCGAGCTACGAGCCCATCCCCGGCAGCATTACCTATAACGGGCAGCCGCGTACCAAGCTGACCAAATCGCCCATCGGCAGCACGTTTACGCATAACTTCCGCCGCTTCGATGACCGGGTTATAGAGACCTATCAGATTCAACCCGATCGCTCTTTGAAGATCATCGATCGCCGGATCGTGCGCGACTGGTCGTTCCTGGGTCGTGACGACTGATAAATTGCCGATTGAATAGCACCCGATAAGCTTCTAAACGCTGTTTTCAGTATTGAAACTTGCGGGAAACATAATGCAGACGCTTTGGACAAAACCGGTTCTCGTCGCGTTGGAAGAGCCAGGCGTCTATGTGACCATAGATTCGACCCAGGCCGCCTCTTGGGCACTGATCGAGGACTGGCCGGAAGAAGACGGCGAGATGTTGGATCGCGCCCTTCTCGTATTCGCCGCAGTCGATGCCGGTAAAAAGAAGCCGGAAGATGCGCGAAAAGCCTTTATCGACGCCGCCATTGAGGCCGGGCTCGACATCAAGTCATAATGACGCAGATGCGTTTTTTCTTTTAAAATACGAACCTCGTGCCGTTAGAGCGTTTCCTTGCTAAATGGAAAAGGTTCTGCCGGAGCAGGTTTGTGGCAGGGCAAAGGCGATTGGCGAAGAGCATACCCAAAGGTACGGTCGAGCCGATCGCCTTTGTCCTGACGCAAAGATGCCCGGCCCTTCGGGTTGGTTGAAACGGGCCCCCTGCTTGCCCGGACGGCTTGGCCGTATGCTAGGGCTACGACACGCGCCATCCGGACAAGCAGGCGATCCCGTTTGAACCAACAGAACCGTTTCCATTTAGCAAGGAAGCGCTCTAAGATGCGATGATCAAATAAGCCGAGGCATACACTTAATGAAGAAGTTCGTTTTCATCCTTATTCTGGCCTGCCTCGTCCTGAGTATCGTCGGGCACTGGATTTTTGCACTCGTGGTCATGTAAGCAGAGTTGCCAGGTGAGAAACGCTTGGCAAATCTTTACAATTCATGCGCCTGTCACGGAACTTCGTTAAGTTTTGCACGTTCTTCTTCCACGAACGATGGAGGGTAAAGCGATGCGCGACGGTCTCAACAGTGTGCTTGAAGTCTCAATGCTTGGTTTTGTGATTGTTACTTGCCTGATGATGATCAATCCCATCATCTGACATCCGATATATTTCAGTTTTAAAAGACGTTACCTTAAAAGTGACGAGACAAAAATGCGGCCTGTGTGCCGCATTTTGTTTGTCGATTTGCCGACACGACATGAACGCAGAAACACGTTTTCATTCGCCGCCTTATTGAATTCGTCGCTCAGAGCGCTAACGTTATGGAATATCCATGTGAGTGACCCGAATGCCTGAATCCTCCCGCGCCTCCACCATTGTTTCCGCTGCAATGCTCGCCATTGGCGACGAGCTTTTGTCAGGGCGTACCAAGGATAAGAACATCGGCCACCTCGCGGATGTGCTGACGATGTCGGGGATCGATCTCAAGGAAGTCAGAATCGTCGCGGATGAGGAAGCGGCAATCGTCGAAGCGCTGAATGCCTTGCGCAGGCGCTACGACTACGTCTTCACATCGGGCGGAATCGGTCCCACGCATGACGATATCACTGCCGACGCCGTCTCAGCCGCCTTTGGCGTGCCGTGCGAGCATGATGCCGAGGCCATGCGCCTGCTGGGCGATATGTACCGCGCTCGAGAGATGGAATTCACCGACGCGCGCAAGCGCATGGCGCGCATGCCGCGTGGCGCAAAGCACATTGTTAACCCGGTTTCGGTCGCGCCCGGTTTCATCGTGGAGAACGTCTACGTCATGGCGGGCGTGCCGCAGGTGTTCCAGGCCATGCTGGACAACGTGATTCCATCCCTACGCACCGGCTCCAAAATCCTGTCGCAGGCGGTGAGTTCGCCATTTGGCGAGGGTGACATCGGTACGCCGTTGACCAAAGTTCAAAAAGCTCATCCAGAAACCAGCATCGGCTCCTATCCCAAATATGATGGCCAGCGTTTCTCGACCGAGATCGTCGTCCGCGCCCGCGATGCTGGCGCACTCAGTGCCGCTGCTCAAGACGTGGCCGCCATGATAGAAACGATCACGCTTGAGAAAGCAGCTCGTTCGGCTTGAACGCTTCAAGGCCCCAGTCGTTTAACCAGACGCACTTGATCGCAATCAAAGTTTCGAGGTCCAGAAGGCGTCATCTGCAAACTTAAAGAGAAGCACTGCTCTCTGATCCCACCGGGCAGTGCTCACCACGATGAGGAGTCTGATCATGGGTTACAAGACCATACTGGCAGTCATGGACACTGCCGAAAATGCGCGCAAGCTGGGAGATTTTACAGCCTCATTGGCCAGTACGTTTTCGTCCCATGTCATCGGCCTGCACATGGAATCCTTCGCGACCGTGCCTCTTGTCGCGCCAATGGAGATGCCCGATCCCGCAACCGTCCAGGCGGTGCAGGAAGTCGCCCATCAGGAAACGACCGATGTCGGCCTGATCTTCAACGCGAAAATGGCTGCCGAAAGCATCTCCAATGAATGGCGCAGCTTCGTATCGTCGGTCGGATATTCTTCCAACACCGCCATTCAAAGCGCCCGCAGCGCCGATATCGTCATTGCCCGCCAGACCACATCCTCGGCGCTGTCGGATAGCAGCGCCGATATCGACAATTTCCTCTACGAAAGCGGCCGGCCCGTTCTTCTCGTGCCGTATGTGTTGGACCAGCCAAAGCCGATCAAGCGGGTGCTTGTGGCATGGAACGGTTCACGCGAAGCCACCCGCGCCACATTCGATGCGCTACCTTTCCTGATCGCCGCAGAAAGCGTGGAGATATTCTCCGTTGGCGCTGCCGATGATGAAACCCAATCCGGCGCCCTGGCAGGCTCGGAAATTGCGTCCACCCTCGCCCGGCACGGCATCAACGTCACCGTGACATCACAGGAAAAGGGCCACGGGGTGTCCGCCGAAAAAGCAATCGAGAAGCGCCTCTCCGACAACAGCATCGACCTGCTCGTCATGGGTGCCTATGGCCACTCCCGTTGGTGGGAAATGCTGTTTGGTGGCGTGACTCGCACCCTGTTGGATAAGATGACCGCACTGACATTGCTGTCGCGATAGGCACGATTTTCAAAGGTCCGGATAAAGAAAACCCGCCGAGTAATCGGCGGGTATTGTGTTGCTACGAGCATCTTTACTTTGTGCCGTCATCCTCGGGCTTGACCCGAGGATCCAATCACGTCGATCAAGATGAGAGGGCAGCAGATCCTCGGGACGAGCCCGAGGATGACGTGTGAACGCGGGCGCTGCCCCAACACATCCATCAATGCAAAATCTGGCTCAGGAACAGCTTCGTACGTTCATGCTGCGGGTTGTCGAAGAATTCGGCTGGCGAGTTCTGTTCGACGATCTGGCCCTGGTCCATGAAGATGACGCGGTTGGCGACCTGGCGCGCAAAGCCCATTTCGTGGGTTACGCAGATCATGGTCATGCCGTCTTCGGCCAGGCCCACCATCGTATCCAGAACTTCCTTGACCATTTCAGGGTCGAGCGCCGAAGTCGGCTCATCGAACAGCATGATCTTCGGCTTCATGCACAGCGAACGGGCAATCGCCACACGCTGCTGCTGACCACCGGAAAGCTGGCCCGGATATTTGTGAGCCTGCTCGGGAATCTTGACGCGCTTCAGATAGTGCATCGCGATCTCTTCAGCTTCCTTCTTGGGTGTCTTGCGAACCCAGATCGGTGCCAGCGTGCAGTTTTCCAGAATGGTCAGATGCGGGAAGAGGTTGAAGTGCTGAAACACCATGCCGACTTCGCGACGCACTTCATCGATCTTCTTCAGGTCGTTGGTCAGTTCGATACCGTCAACCTGAATGCTGCCCGACTGGTGTTCTTCCAGACGGTTGATGCAGCGGATCATTGTCGACTTGCCCGATCCCGAAGGACCGGCGACGACGATGCGCTCGCCCTTCATGACCTTGAGGTTGATGTCACGCAGAACGTGAAAATCACCATACCACTTGTTCATGCCGGTGATTTCAATCGCAACGTCAGTTGCGGAGACGGCCAGTTTTTGTGCTTGGGTTTCTGCCATGATTTTCCCCTTATTTCTTATGTCCGGTGTCGAGATGCCGTTCCATGAACAGCGAATAACGCG
Source organism: Agrobacterium sp. DSM 25558 (assembly GCF_900100825.1). Lineage (NCBI taxonomy): Bacteria > Pseudomonadati > Pseudomonadota > Alphaproteobacteria > Hyphomicrobiales > Rhizobiaceae > Agrobacterium > Agrobacterium sp. DSM 25558. The sequence continues at coordinate 320,541 of NZ_FMUD01000001.1, forward strand.
ACATGCCGAAGCAGAATATCCAGAATATGAAGCCGGCGAAGATATAGCCGGTCATAGGTGTGACGGGTGTCGACCAGTTCGCATCCGACTGGTTGAGATTGACGATACCGAGGAGATCGAACATCCCGATGATGTAGACCAGCGAGGTATCCTTGAACAAGCCGATGAAAGTGTTGACGATACCCGGAATGACGAGCTTCAGGGCCTGCGGCAGAACGATCAGACGTGTCTTCTGCCAATAATTGAGACCAAGCGAATCTGCGCCCTCATATTGTCCCTTCGGAATGGCCTGCAATCCGCCGCGAATGACTTCCGCCATATAGGCCGAGGCAAACAGGGCGACGCCGACGAGCGCGCGCAGGAACTTGTCGAAGGTCCAGCCATCAGGCAGGAACAACGGCAACATGATGCTGGCGAAGAACAGGATGGTGATCAGAGGAATGCCGCGGATGACCTCGATGAAGGTCGTGCACAGCATCTTGATGACGGGCATGTTCGAGCGACGTCCCAGTGCCAGCAGAATGCCGAACGGCAAGGAGACGACGATCCCGCAAAACGAAAGGATCAGCGTCACCATCAATCCGCCCCACAGTGGCGTTTCGACATATGACAGACCGAAATGGCCGCCAAGCAGCAGGAAGAATGCCACCAAAGGCAGGACGATGAACAGAAGAAGCGCGTTCAGGCCCTTGAACGGTGCCTTTGGAATGAGCATCGGGATCAGCAGCGCGGTAAAGGCTGCCAGTACGAGAAGCGGACGCCAGTATTCGGATGATGGATAGCGGCCGAACATGAATTGCGCGAACTTCGCATTGACGAAAGCCCAGCATGCGCCGGACTGTCCGTCCGGCAATGCGCCGCCCTGTGCCACGGTCAGGCATGCCGTGCGATCCGTGCCCGTCCATGTCGCATGGATGAACAACCACTGCACAAGCGGCGGGATGATGTAGACCAGGAACGCGATGGCCAGCACGGTTAAGACGATGTCTTTCGGCGTGGCGAACAGCTTGGTGCGCAGCCAGTGGGTGATGCCCACCTGGCTGGAAGGAGCAGGCTCCGGTTGGACCATATTGGCGCGAACATAGGAGATTTGATTGGTTGTCATTGTTTATCTCTCCACCAGCGCCATTTTCGCGTTGAACCAGTTCATGACCAGCGCGGTTGTCAGCGACAATGAAAGGTAGACCACGAGCCAGATGGCCACGACCTCGACGGCCTGCCCTGTCTGGTTGAGGATGGTACCACCAACCGCCACAAGATCCGAGAAGCCGACGGCAACCGCCAGCGAGGAGTTCTTTGTCAGGTTGAGATACTGGCTCGTCAGCGGTGGGATGATGATGCGCATGGCCTGTGGCACGACGATGAGACGCGTGATGTTGTTGCCACGCATACCGAGTGCGCTTGCAGCTTCCGTCTGCCCCTTTGCAACGGCCTTGATACCGCCACGAACGATTTCGGCGATGAAGGACGCGGTATAAAAGGACAGCGACAGATAGAGCGACAGAAATTCGGGCGCAATGACCGATCCGCCGCTGAGGTTGAAGCGTCCGGCAACTGGATAATCGAAAGTCAGCGGTGCGCCCATCGCCAGAAACGCCAGAACCGGCAGGCCAATGATGATGGCGGTGCCGACGATGCCGGTGCGGAAGGGTTGACCCGTCTTCATCTGGCGGGCCTTGGCCCAGCGGTAGACGAAGTAGGTGATGACGATTCCGACGAGGAACGCCACGGGAATGAGCCAGGAGCCCTCACCCCAGACCTGCTTCGGATAGAAGAAGCCACGATTGTTGAGAACGGTGCCGAGAGGCAGCTGAAGCGAGTCACGCGCCTGCGGCAGAATGGTGATAACGCCCTTGTACCAGAAGAAAATAACCAGCAGCGGCGGGATATTGCGGAAGATTTCGACATAGGCCTGAGCCAGCTTGGAAACAAGCCAGTTGTTGGACAGTCGCGCGATACCGACGATGAAACCGACGATGGACGCCGTGATGATGCCGAGAAACGCCACCTGAAGCGTGTTCAGGATACCGACGACCAATGCCCGACCGAAGGTGCTGTCATTGCTGTAGGCGATCAGCGACTGGCCGATATCGAAGCCAGCTCTGCCATTCAGAAAGCCGAAACCGGACGAAATATTCGAACGCTGAAGATTATGAACTGTGTTGGATGCGATCATCCAGACAAACAGCACCAAAAGAAGGACTGTAACGACTTGATAAAAAATCGACCGCGCTTTCGGGTCGTAAATAATGGACGTCGCGCTTTTTGCGCTCGACGGTTGCGATTGGAGCGCGTTGCCTGCCATCGGCACCCTTTCCCTCTATATGCTCTTTGCGAGCTTATTCTATAATTCCGGGAGGCAGAGCTTTGGCCCTGCCTCCCGCAAAAGCTGTCTTTTAACGGCTATTAGCGAACTGGAGGAGCGTACTGAAGGCCGCCCTTGTTCCACAATGCGTTCAGGCCGCGCTCGATCTTGAGCGGCGAACCAGCACCAACGTTACGATCGAAGACTTCGCCGTAGTTACCGACGTTCTTGATGATGTTGTAAGCCCATTCATTGGTCAGACCGAGGTCTGTGCCGATCTTCGTGCCTTCTTCTGTGCCGAGAAGACGCTTGATGTCAGGGTTTGCAGCAGACTTCTGCTCATCAACGTTCTTGGAGGTAATACCGAGTTCTTCAGCGTTGATCATGACGTAGTGAGCCCAGCTTACAACGTCGAACCACTGGTCGTCGCCCTGGCGAACGGCAGGTCCAAGCGGCTCCTTGGAGATGATTTCAGGCAGAACGATATTTTCGTCTGGTGTCTTCATCTTCAAGCGGATGGCATAAAGGCCGGACTGGTCGGTGGTGTAAACGTCGCAACGGCCGCTGTCGTAAGCGGAAGTCGCGTCGGATTCCTTTTCGAACACAACAGGGTTGTACTGAAGGTTGTTGGTCTTGAAGTAGTCGGCGAGGTTGAGCTCGGTGGTCGTGCCCTGCTGAACGCAGACAGCAGCGCCCGAAAGCTCCAGAGCCGACTTGACGTTGAGCGCCTTCTTCACGACGAAGCCCTGGCCGTCATAGTAGTTGACGGTGCGGAAGTTGAAGCCGAGCGACGAGTCGCGGCTGACTGTCCATGTGGTGTTACGTGTGAGGACGTCGACTTCGCCAGACTGAAGCGCAGGGAAACGGTCCTTGGATGTGAGAGGGACGAACTTTGCCTTCGTTGCATCACCGAAAACGGCAGACGCGATAGCGCGGCAATAGTCAACGTCGATGCCCGACCATTCACCCTTGTCGTCCGGGTTCGAGAAGCCTGGAATACCAGAGCTTACACCGCAGGTTACAAAACCCTTGGACTTCACGTCAGCGAGCGTGGCGGCAGATGCAGCCGATGCAGCTCCGAGAATTGCTGCGCCAATGGCGGCCGACAGAATTGCCTTTTTCATTTTTTCCCAACCTTTGTTTCTTATTCGTCATCAGAAGAAAGCCGTATATCTTGTCGTATACGAGCAGCTCCCCGCCTCACCTCCCGGTGCGCTCATCTATCACAATCGCAATTGCCGTCACGGTCAAGTCTTGCCCTCAAGAATTGTGTCCAAAAAACGGAATTTTTCAAAAAACGTCCTTTTTATGGGCAATTGTCTAATAAATACGCTAAAAGAGATTAAAAACTGCTCAGGCTGTCAGGCAGATAGACTGAATTTGCGCGTATGGGTAACCCATTCGGGTATCAAAACACCGCACGCGTTGTCATTCGCAGGCGTCGGTGCGACATCCTCGCAAAATCCAAGGCGATTCACCGGCGCAACACGTTGCGGATAACGAAGTCTTGACCGCAGCAGGCATTCAGGACCATTTTCCATTCATCGATCAGTGAGAGACATTTCAGCATGACATCCAAAGACGGGTTCCTCAACGCCGCCGGTGACAACACACGCCTCGCCCATCTCGGCAATGACCCGACCGCCTATCACGGCTTCGTCAATCCACCCATCGCGCGTGGATCGACCGTCCTTTTCCCGGACGCGAAGACGCTTGTTTCAGAAGACCAGAAGTACACCTACGGAACACACGGCACGCCCACGACCGATGCGTTGTGCGACATGATCAATGCCTTGGAGGGTTCGGCAGGCACCATCCTTCTGCCGTCAGGGCTTGCCGCTGTGACCGTGCCGTTTCTTGCTTACCTGTCGGCGGGCGATCACGCGCTGATCGTTGATTCGGTATATTTCCCGACCCGCCGCTTCTGCAACAGAATGCTGAAACAATACGGCATCGAGGTGGAGTATTACGACCCGGCCATCGGCGCTGGCATCGAAGCCCTCATTCGCCCCAACACCCGTCTGCTGCATCTGGAAGCCCCCGGTTCCAACACCTTCGAGATGCAGGATGTGGCGCTGATGTCCTCCATCGCCCACAAATATGACTGCGTCGTCACCATGGACAACACATGGTCCACGCCGCTCTACTTCAAGCCGCTGGATCACGGCGTCGATGTCTCCATTCACGCAGCGACGAAGTACCCGGCAGGCCATTCCGATATTTTGATGGGCTTCGTTTCCGCCAATGAAAAGCACTGGAAGAAGCTTGATAACGCCAATCGCGATATCGGGCTGTGCGTCACCTCCGATGATGCCTATCAGGTGCTGCGCGGCATGCGCACCATGGGTGTGCGGCTGGAACATCACCGCAAGAGCGCGCTCGAAATCGCACAATGGCTGGAAAGCAGGGATGATGTTTTGCAGGTCCTGCACCCTGCCCTTCCAAGCTTCCCGAGCCACGATCTGTGGAAGCGAGATTTCAAGGGCTCAACCGGCGTCTTTTCCTTCGTGCTGAAGTCAGACGCAGACCGCTTCACGGAAACATCGCACGCCTTCCTCGACGCGCTGTCGATCTTCGGTCTCGGTTTTTCCTGGGGCGGCTACGAATCGCTGGCCGTTCTCGTGTCGCTACGAGATCGCACCATCGCCAAAGGCCCGACCGAAGGCCCGCTCATTCGCCTGCAAATCGGCCTCGAAGACGTCGCTGATATCAAACGCGATCTGGAGGCTGGGTTCAAGGCAGCGGCGGCGGCAGCGTAAAGCCGAACAAAACATACTCCGTCATCCTCGGGCTTGACCCAATGGTGTCCGGTTTAAGTTGGTGAGTTGTTTCATTTTCATTGCTTTACTGAAGGACGGATGATCCCGATCTGAGCCGATCGAGCGTTCATCCCCCCTGATTCGTTTCGAAGGTCTGGGACACATCCTCCTTCCGTCATCCCGCACTTGTGTGGACGAAATGTGGTTTACTTATTGCATTGACCGGGATGCGCATCCCGGTCAATGCAGGCAGGAGGCCGTATTTCGTCCACACAAGTGCGGGGTGACGGAGGTAAGGGCCGACGTCAAACGCGGGTAGAGCCCGAGGATGACGTGGAGGGGAGGCCTCCTCTCCGCCGACAAGCATCAAAGCCCCTCGGCCCGATACCCATACAACCAGTCGAAATCTGCCAGAAACGCCTCTGGCGGCCTCATGCCAAGAACCAGATCACGTCCCAGCCGCAATGGTCCCCGGGCGTGATAGGCAAACTTGTTCAAGGCGGCGCGTTTGCGAGCGGCTTCGATGCGCGGCACGCGGTGGCCTTCAAACGACGACAGTGCTTTGGCCAAGGGTTTATCGACACTAACAAACGCCGCAAGCTCGAACGCATCCTCGATTGCCATCGCCGCTCCTTGCGCCGCAAACGGCATCATCGCATGCGCGGCATCACCAATCAGAACCGTATCGCGGCCATTGTGCCACCTGCCCTGCCCAGCCTGAAACAGCGGCCAGAATGTCGGCTTGGAGGCGTGTTGCAGCATGTCCGCAAAGGCAGGGTTCCAATGGCCGAACTGGCTCATCAGCAACGCATGTTGCTCGCCCTGCGCCTGCGCCTTCCATGTGTCGCCGGGGTTCGCACCCGTCGCAATCGCCACGATATTGAAGCCGCCCGTCTCTGCCAGCGGATAGGCCACCAGATGCGCGGATGGCCCCAGAAATGCCGTCACGGACTGACTTTTCAGAAAATCCGGAATATCGCCCCGCGGAATAGTAAAACGCCACGCGATATTGCTGGAAAATGTCGCAGTCGGGCTTCCCGGAACCGCATGACGGGCGCTCGACCAGACGCCATCCGCCCCGACGATCAGGTCATGCTCCTGAAAGGTGATACCGGTGATAGTGGCATGGTCGATGACGTCCATCCGCTTACCGAGATGCAGATGGCACAGCGGATTTTGCTTCACCGCCGCAAGAAGCGCGCCTTGAAGCGTTGCCCGGTGCAGCGCACCGTAAGGTGCACCCCAGCGCTGTCGCGCCACCGCCCGCATGGGCAAGGAAACAAGCCGCTTGAGCGATTTTCCAGAGGCAAGGTCAACCGTCTCCGGTTCCAGCCACTGCGCTTCGATCTGCGGCAGCACATTCAACGCATCAAGGATACGCGCGGCATTGGGCGATATCTGCAGGCCTGCGCCGACTTCTTCCAACTGTTCCGCCTGCTCGATGATATCGCTGCGGATACCATATCTGGCAAAAGACAAAGCGGCGGTGAGACCGGCAATGCCGGCACCGATGACAGCTACGGATTTTACGGGCATGGAGCGCCCCAGTCTGAAAGAGAGATCAGGCGGCTTTCACGTGGAAAACGCAGCCGGGAGGGTTGGTTTGCGTGGCCTTGATCGACGGATTGTAGCGATACAGCGTCGAACAGTAGGAGCAGACCTTCTCGTTGTCGTCACCCATATCGATGAAGATATGCGGGTGGTCGAACGGCACGGAGGCACCTGTGCACATGAATTCCTTGACGCCGATTTCGATCACGGCGTGTCCGCCATCGTTCTGGAAGTGGGGAATGGTATGCCCGGCCATAATCGTCTCCAAATGCAACTTCGTGGGTGAGCTCGCGCTCAGCTTTTGCGGATATGTAACCTCAAATGCTTTTCACCTCCACAGAAATCATCGCGCAATATGTTCAACGCTGCGATTTCCTGACATATGGTGCGCAAAAAAGGATGTCCTTGATGAATCTCAATGTCCCGCAGTTTTTGTCCTACTCCCGCGATAGTCTGCAACTGGCCTATTTCGATGAGGGTGACCCGTCTGGCTTTCCGGTTCTTCTGATCCACGGCTTCGCCTCCAGCGCCTCGGTGAACTGGGTTAATCCCGGCTGGGTAAAGACGCTGGGCGATGCGGGATATCGCGTTATCGCGCTGGACAATCGCGGCCACGGTGCAAGTGACAAGCCGCACGATGCGGACGCCTATTACCCCGCAACCATGGCCGCGGATGCCATCGGCCTGCTGGACCATCTCGGAATATCCGAAGCGCATGTCATGGGGTACTCCATGGGCGCGCGTGTGTCCGCCTTCGTCGGCATGGCCCACCCGGAGCGGGTCCGCTCGCTGGTGTTCGGTGGCCTTGGCATTGGCATGGTGGATGGCGTGGGCGACTGGGACCCGATCGCGGACGCCCTTCGCGCGCCGTCTCTGGATGTCGTCACCCATGAGCGCGGCCGCATGTTCCGCGCCTTCGCCGACCAGACCAAAAGCGACCGCATCGCTCTTGCCGCCTGTATCGAAACATCCCGCGTTCTCGTGACCCGGCAAGAAGCGGCAAAGATCGATATCCCGACACTGATCGCCGTTGGCACCAAGGATGACATAGCCGGTTCCGGCGAAGAACTGGCGCAGCTCATGCCGCATGCCAAAGCCATCGACATTCCAGGCCGTGACCACATGCTCGCCGTCGGCGACCGTGTCTTCAAAGCTGCGGTTTTGGAATTCTACCGAGATCTCGACGCGCAAAGCTGACCAGAGAACCGTTTTCCAAAAAGCCTTCAGAAAAACTGATGCTTTCGCGTCTTTAACCGCGTTGGTAAATCACCATTTCTAGGCGACACTTTTTTCTGTATAAATGAATGACACCAATCCAAGGGAGACCAGTCATGGTCGCACGCATAGAGGCACGTCAGCAGGATCAGCTATCCGTTGTCGATCCCATATGGGGCAGCCTGCTGAACGAGGCAGGCACTGCGGCAGCGCAAGATCCGCTGCTATCGGCCTTCTTCTATTCCACGATTTTGAACCATCATTCGCTGGAAGCCTGCGTCGCCTACCGCATCTGCGAGCTGCTCGACCACCCGGATATGCAGGCCGTTCTGCTGCGCCAGACCTTTGAAGAAATGCTCAATGACTGGCCGGAATGGGGCTCCATTCTGCGCGTCGATATTCAGGCCGTTTACGACCGCGACCCGGCCTGCACGCGTTTCATGGAGCCTGTGCTGTATTTCAAAGGCTTCCAGGCCATCCAGACCCACCGTCTCGCCCACTGGCTGTGGCATAAGGGACGTCGCGATTTCGCGCTTTATCTGCAAAGCCGCGCATCGAGCGTGTTCCAGACCGATATCAACCCCGCAGCGCGCCTCGGCAAGGGTCTGTTCCTCGATCACGCGACTGGTCTCGTCGTTGGTGAAACCGCCGTTGTCGGTGACAATGTCTCCATTCTGCATGGCGTCACCCTCGGCGGCACCGGCAAGGAAGGCGCTGACCGCCACCCCAAGATCCGCAGCGGCGTGCTTATCGGTGCGGGCGCAAAAATTCTCGGCAATATCGAGATTGGCAGCTGCTCCCGCATTGCCGCAGGTTCCGTCGTTCTGAAGCCTGTACCGCCTAACGCGACCGTCGCCGGTGTGCCAGCGCGCGTGGTGGGAGATGGCGGCTGCAACGAGCCTTCGCGCATCATGGATCAGATCATCGGTGCCGATATCTGAGGCACCGAATTGGCAAGGCGTCCACCAGGATCATGCGGACGATTTGCCTCTTTGACTTTACTTTCGCCTTTAAGCCATGCCAAAAGCGGCGCAACGTGAACCGCACAGGAGAAGACTGGTGAAAGCCGACGAAATCAAAAAGCTCGACGCCTATTTCAAGCGCACCTTCAACGAAACGCTGGCCGTCAAAGCCCGCCCCCGCAAGGATGATTCGGCAGAAGTCTATGCTGGCGAAGAATTTCTTGGTGTCGTCTACATCGATGACGAAGACGGCGACCGCTCCTACAATTTCTCCATGGCGATCCTCGACGTCGACCTATAATCACCAGCCGGTGACACCATGATTTCGAAACCGCCCGCGACGAATGTCTGCGGGCGGTTTTGTTTTATGCCAGCCAATAAAGGTTGTAAGACCGAAATTTATATGTATCGTTCCGCGCATCGCTCTATCAATTTTGCGGATACTATTTTGAAAACCGTTCATTTTCATTTCAGTCAAACTGAAACATCCTTCAGCACGCCAGCCCCTCCGCTCCTTCTGCCTGATGACGAGCGCGGCATGATTGAGGAACACTGGCAAACCATGAATGCAGATGGGCGCTTTTCAACGGCACGGTTCTCGCTGGGATGAAAATCAAGTTAGAAAACGCGCCGAGCATCCAAATCAGCACCAGCGACTACGCCCATTATCTCTATTCAAACACGACCCCCGCCGCGACGCCGTGCCGTATCGTCTATTGCGCCGCCGTCATCGTCACCAGCGACAATCATGTGCTGGTGGGCGAAATGGCGTCATCCACGTCTGCCCCCGGGCGGCTTCAGTTTGTAGGTGGAAACATAGAGCTCGCGCCCGATGGCACCGTCAGCGGTGAGGCGTGCTGCAAGCGTGAAATCACCGAGGAAGTGGGGTTCATTTTCCTGAACAAGGCACAGGAATTCCGACCACTATGTATCAAGATCGGCGGCAAAGCTGACCATATCGGCATCTACTATCTTCTGCGCCTCACGATTACAGCAGATGCAGCCAAAGCAGCTTTCAAAGATCATCTGGCAGCGCTGGCTACTCGCGAGGAAATGCCGGAGTTGGTCAAAATACACCTCATCGAGCTTACAGATGTCTCGATAAAACGATTTTGTGCTGCCCATAAAGAACAACTCGTCGACTACCTTTCGCCTCTGCTGACAAGCCATTTAGATGAGCTACGCCAACCCTGACACAGCCGATTCTTTTTAGAATCAATCATCGGAACCAATTCTTTGCTGCTCCGTTATTTCCACGTCCCCCGATGAAGCGTGGGGTTAGACATAAACGGGACGCCCCCTGATCCCCGGTTTAATCTCACGCTTCCCCCTCTCCCAAGATGCTTTGAACAGAACCGCCAGGTTGGCGCAGTTTTCCACAGCGCGCTCCATGCCGCCTGAATAAAAATGTCATGGAAATGCAAAAAAGTGGAAATAGGTGCTTGCGGAGAATCCGGTGCCTGACTATAAGGGCGCCACACACGGTATGCGCCCTTCGTCTATCGGTTAGGACGACAGATTTTCATTCTGTAAAGAGGGGTTCGACTCCCCTAGGGCGTACCACTCTCCCAAATATATCATGGCGATACGAGCGTTGGTTAAACCAGCGTGTAAGCACGTCTAAACGCAACTTTTGTGATTGGGCGAATGCGCTACGGCGCTATGGCAGCGTCCAGAACGCGAAGCTGAACTCTTTTTTGACCTTGCCACTGATCTGCCCCCAGCGTGCCTGCAACATGGATCTGGCGACCCCGCGCATTCATCAGCATCTGGCCCAGAGGCGCATCCGCCGCTCGAAACGCGATGCCATCCAGCCGTGAACCATCCAGTGCTTCCAGTGTGATCTTGACATGCGAGGTGCCGACCACACGAACGTCGCGCAGGCGGTGAGCGGGCACGGCGAAGATGGGTTGCGAATGGCCGGAACCATATGGCCCTGCCTGCTCCATTTGTTCGACAAGCGAAAGCGTCGCTCCCGAAGCGCCGATCGCGCCGTCGATTTTCAGCACGCTGTTTTCGACCAGCTGAAAAACCGTCTTCTGCGCCGCCTCTTCAAAGAAGGTCCGCAGGCGGCCGAGATTGGCGCGCTCCACCGTCAGGCCAGCGGCCATGGCGTGTCCGCCACCCTTGACCAACAGACCGGCATCCACGGCACTGCGCACCATGCGACCCATATCGAAACCGTTGATCGAGCGGCCGGAGCCGGAACCCTTGCCTTGCGAGTCGAACGCAATGGCGAAGGCCGGACGACGGAAGCGGTCCTTCAGGCGCGATGCGAGAAGTCCGACGATGCCGGGGTGCCAGTTTTCCCGCGCCGTGACGATGACGCCCGCACCCGTGCCGTCACCATATTCATACAGAGCCTCGGCCTCGGCTTCCGCCAGCATGACAGCTTCCATGGCCTGGCGCTCTCGGTTCAGATCATCCAGTCTTTCCGCGATGACCTCGGCCTGAGAAGCATCATCCAGCGTCAGCAGGCGACTGCCGAGGGCCGCATCGCCGATGCGCCCGCCGGCATTGATGCGCGGGCCGACCAGAAATCCGAAATGGTAAGGCGTCACAGGCCCGCCGAGACCGGCCTTCTTGAACAGCGCGGCGAGCCCGACATTGTTCATATGGCGTGCGGCAATCAGACCCTTCACCACATAGGCGCGGTTCAGCCCTTTCAGCGGCACGACATCGCAAACTGTCGCCAGTGCGACGATATCGAGCAGGGACAAAAGGTCCAGCGTGTAGGCCCGGCTGTCGCGCCGGTCCTTCAGCACCCGCAGCGTGGCGACCAGCACGAGAAACACGACGCCTGCTGCGCAGAGATGCCCCTGCCCCGAAAGATCGTCCTCCCGGTTAGGATTGACCAGCGCCACCGCTGGCGGAAGTTCCGTACCAACCTGGTGATGGTCGATGACGACGACATCGGTTTTGGCATCTCGCGCAGCGCCAAGCGATTCGTGACTGGTGGAGCCGCAATCGACGGTGATGATGAGCGTCGCGCCATTGGCGGCCAGTTGCTGCATGGCAGCCGGGTTGGGGCCGTAGCCTTCGAAAATACGGTCAGGAATATAGATTTCGGGATCCAGCCCGAAATGATGCAGGAAACGATACATCAGCGCCGAAGATGATGCGCCATCCACATCATAGTCGCCGAAGATCGCGACCTTCTCATTACGCTTGATGGCGTCGGCAATGCGCTCCGCTGCCTTCTCGCAATCGGTCAGCGTCAACGGGTCTGGCATGAGCGAGCGGATCGTGGGGTCGAGAAAAGCGAGGGCATCATCGACACCGACGCCTCGGCCTGCAAGCACGCGGGCGACCAGTTCGGGGATGCCGTGAACCTGCGACATGGCCAGAGCGCGGTTCTGCCCGGCCTGATCCAGCCGCGACATCCACTTCTGCTCCGTTGCCGACCGATCGACACCGAGAAAAGCTCTCGGCACAGTATCGACCGCTTCAATCATCGCCATGCGTCAGCTTACCCATCCAGCCGGTTGTTTCGTAACGGGCTAAAGGCCGAGCCCGGCTTTTTCAAGGTAAATTATGCACGGATGCCTAGCTTACCACAGCGGCATGAAGATGAAGACGGCAAAACCACAGAAAGCGGCGGCGAAGAGACAAGGCACCAGCCAGTCGCGCTCCTGATCCTGCATCTCGAATTCAAGGCTACGGAGATTATCGTTTGCACCCGACCGGCGCGGCTTTCGAGTGGTCTCTGGCCGGACGAAATGGTCGTCTTTGAACAGTATGGTCGCTTTCACGTCTGCGCCTCCCTTCGCTTGGTGAATTTACATTATGATATCATCACATTCCCGGCTTTTGCAAAGCTTTCGATTGTCAAATAGCCCGGCGACACGATGGATAAGCTTCGCCGTTCACGCGGCGCGCTCACGCCCGTGCTATGGTCACTCGGTCCGGAGAGCACACGCAAATGCGGTGATGTCTCTGGTATGGTTCGTTTTGGCTCCGCATTTGCGTGGCCTCTGGCATTTCCGTTCAGTCGTCGTCTCTCCACCGGCAGGCAGGCGTACCTGCCGGTGGAAAGTGATGTTCAGCCGAGCCTTGAACGGTCGCGGCTGAACCTCGCATGTTTCTTCTCCAGGCCCTGTTGCTGTGCCGAACCTTGCAGGGAATCGGAGAGCAACATTTGGGCCTGCCGTCTTGGCAGCCTTGGCCGCCACCCGCACGTTCCGGATGGATACCAACGCTTCCTGCGCCTTGCGCGCACTGTCTCGCGATACAGTGCGGTTGGGACGCGGGTGAATTGTAGGCGTGGGTTTTGGAGCGTGGAGAAAAAAGTTTTTGGTTTTTTGGATTTTGTTTCTAGTGAAGTGAAGGTCTGCGGGTGGCGCTCACCCCCCTCTGTCCTGCCGGACATCTCCCCCTCAGGTGGGGAGATCGGCTAGGGGGAGATCGAGGGCGATGCCGTTGCGGGTTACCTCTCCCCTTGTGGGAGAGGAAGAAAAATCATGATCTTAGCAAAGCTAAGTCATAGATTTTTCAGGTGAGGGGTTGCATCTTGCGCCGAGAGCAACTTGAGACGCAGCCTATGGCACACCACCATCAACCGCCTTCGGTTAACCGAAACCGAGCGAGAACTATGCGGAAAGACGCCACGTTGGCAGAAAATATGTTGTGGCAAGCTATTCGTGGCAGCAAGCTGGAAGGCTTCAAGTTTCGCCGCCAAGTTCCGCTCTACAACTTCATCCTCGACTTCGTATGCTTCCAGGCGAAACTGATTATCGAGGTGGACGGATCACAGCACGCCGAAAATGAATTAGACGAAAGGCGGGATGCATTTTTGCGGAAGAATGGTTTTCAAATCCTGCGTTTCTGGAACGACGAAATCGAAAGAAGTCTCGACTTCGTTTGTCTTTCCATTTTGGCGCAATTGCAACGCGGAGAGGCCGCAGACCCCTCACCTGAAAAATCTATGACTTAGCTTTCAGCTAAGACCATGATTTTTCTTCCTCTCCCACAAGGGGAGAGGTAAAACGCCTCACCGCCGCAGCTGACTATAGCTTACCACCACTTCGCAGGCGTAAACTTGCCCGCTGCCTGTTCAATCGCATAGGCCGTCTTGAACAGCGTCTCTTCCTCGAACGGCTTGCCGATGAGCTGGAGGCCGAGGGGCAGGCCCTTGCCGTCGAGACCGGCGGGAACGGACATGGCTGGGAGACCGGCCATGTTGACGGTGATGGTGAAAACGTCCTGAAGGTACATTTTGACTGGATCGGCCGCCAGCTCCTTGTCGCCGATTTCAAACGCCGACGATGGGGTGATGGGGGCGAGAACGGCATCGACGCCGTCGTGGAAGACGGTCTCAAAATCGCGCTTGATGAGCGTGCGGACCTTCTGGGCCTTCAGGTAATAGGCATCGTAGTAACCGGCAGACAGCACATAGGTGCCGACCATGATGCGGCGTTTGACTTCCGAGCCGAAACCGGCAGCACGGGACTTCTCGTACATGTCGGCAATGTCCTTGCCGTCAACGCGCAAGCCGTAGCGAACGCCATCGTAACGGGCAAGGTTGGACGAGGCTTCGGCTGGAGCGACGATGTAATAGGCTGGAAGCGCGTACTTGGTATGCGGCAGCGAGATATCGACGATCTCGGCACCGGCATCCTTCAGCCATGCAATACCCTGCGCCCAGAGCTTTTCGATCTCTTCCGGCATGCCTTCGACGCGGTATTCCTTGGGAATACCGATCTTGAGACCCTTCAGCGACTGGCCGATGGCCTTTTCATAATCCGGCACGGGCAAGTCGACAGAGGTAGTGTCCTTGGCATCCACGCTGGCCATGGATTTCAGAAGAATGGCGGCATCGCGCACGTCGCGGGCAATCGGTCCGGCCTGATCGAGCGAGGAGGCATAAGCAGCGATACCCCAGCGCGAGACGCGGCCATAGGTTGGCTTGATGCCGACGGTGCCGGTGAAGGCCGCGGGTTGACGGATGGAGCCGCCGGTATCGGTGGCCGTGGCACCGGCGCACAGATGCGCGGCAACGGCGGCAGCCGAACCACCGGAGGAGCCGCCGGGCACGAGCTTCTTGTCAGAACCATTGGCGCGCCACGGGTTGACGACCGGGCCGTAATAGGAGCTTTCGTTGGACGAGCCCATGGCGAACTCATCCATGTTGAGTTTGCCGAGCATGACGGCACCGGCATCCCACAGGTTCTGGGTGACGGTGGATTCGTATTTCGGCTTGAAGCCATCCAGCACGTGGCTGCAGGCCTGGGTATGGACATCACGAACCGCAAAGAGATCCTTGACGCCAAGTGGAATGCCTTCCAGCGCACCGGCATTGCCAGCGGCCAGCTTTTCGTCGGAAGCCTTAGCCATGTCGCGCGCCTTTTCCGGCGTAACAGCGACATAGGTGTTCAGCGCTTCGTTGGCGGCGTCGACAGCGAAAAGATAGGCATCCGTCAGTTCAACGGCGGTGAAGTCCTTGGTCTTCAGCTTATCGCGGGCTTCGGCAATGGTCAGGCTTGTCAGGTCGGTCATATCGGCAACGGCTTTCAAAACTTTTAGATCGGGCAAAAACTTTTAGATCGAGCAAGTGGAAACGGGCTGACGCAGCCTATTCGACCACCTTCGGAACGAGGAAGAAATTGCGGTCTGTATTTGGCGCATTGGCCACGATATCCTCGGCCTTGCTGCCATCGCTGACGACGTCGGTGCGCTTCTTCATCGCAACCGGGGTCACTGACGTCATCGGCTCGACGCCATCGACATTCACTTCCGAAAGCTGCTCCACGAAACCAAGAATGCCATTCAACTCGCCCAGCATCTTCTCGGCTTCGTTTTCGCTGACGGCAATACGGGCTAGGCGCGCGACGCGCTTCACGGTGGCAAGATCGACGGACATGGTTCTACTCCAGTCAAGAATTTTCCTATTCGCTATAATGACCGCGCCCGCAGTTCGCAACCTTCATCGGGCAACGAAACAATGCACGAAATAATATTCGCTTTATGCGGGAACTTATAATCTTGACGCGAGTTTCCGCGCGGGGCGTCGCGCCTCATTGTATATAGACAAGTCATTTGCAGCAGGAAGCGGGTGGGGCCTCTTCTTTTCAAGCCTTAACGCTTCTCGATCATGCTGTTTAACGGGGGTTAAATATGAATTTCGACATATCGAAAGTGCGTCATTCGAAAGAAAAGACGTACGGTTTTCTCACGCTGCTCATCGGCACGCTGGTGTGGTTGGGGCTTGCGGCTGGCATACTCTACATTGCGACAACGGAGAGCGTCGGAATCCTCTTTGTTTTCCTGTTCTACATTCTCATCATCTGGTTTTTCTCATATGTCGCGAGATCATTGGTCCGCGCCTATATGATGGGCCACTACGTGCTGGTCAGCGAACAACAGTTTCCTCACCTTCACAAGATGGTGGCTGAGGGAGCGCAGAAGCTGGGTCTGAAAGAAGCACCGCGGGCGTTCGTCTACAATTCCAGCGGCGTAATCAATGCCATGGCGCTGACGCTGGTTGGTCGCACACGCTACATCTGGCTGACATCTGCACTGATCGATGCCGACGATGAAGAGCAGGTGAGATTCGTGATCGGCCATGAACTGGGCCACCACGTTGCGGGCCATCTGGACGAGCCTTGGAGCTTCCTGCGCCTGCCCGGCCTGATCATTCCGTTTCTGGGCCAGGCCTATTCCCGCGCACGCGAACTGACCTGCGACCGGGTTGGCCTCGTCGTTTCCGGCAACCTGAAATCCTCCCGCACCGCCCTTCAGATGCTGGCCTGCGGCAGCGCCAAGCTGAACGCACAGATGAACCCGAATGCTTTTGAAGAGCAGGACAAGATGGTGCCGTCCATTGCCGGCTTCTTCCTCAACATCTTCTCGCTCTACCCGCGCCACACACGGCGTGTGGCAGCGTTGAGCGAGTGGAAGAATGCGCTGAGCAGCATTCCTTCCGCGCCTTCCCGGACCGTGCAGACGGGACGTGTCGAACCTCAGATCGCTTGAGGACATGACAACTGAAAAAGCCCGACAGGTTATGCCTGTCGGGCTTTTTCGTTAAAACGTCAGGGTCTGGCCAACGCCCGGCACATCGACGCGGCTCTGAGAGCCGTCCATACCGGTCTGGAATTTTTCCGGTGTCTGATCGATGATGCCGAAGGTGCCGTAGTGGCAGGGTATGACGTTGCGGAACTTGAAGAAGCGCTGACAGGCAAGAGCCGCCACCGCGCCGCCCATGGTGAAGCGATCGCCAATCGGAACAAGTCCGATATCGGGTTCGTGCAATTCGTTGATCAGGGCCATATCCGAGAAGATATCGGTATCACCCATGTGATAGACGGTTGGGCCGTCTTCGAAATGCAGCATCAGGCCGTTGGCACTGCCGAGGGAATGGGACACACCGTCCTCGGTGATTTGCGCGGATGAGTGCAACGCGTTGGTCAAGGTGGCGGAGAAGCCATCGAAGGTCACCGTGCCGCCAGTGCCCGCCATCTCGATTTTCTGGACACCCCGGAAGCTCAACCATGCGGCAAGGTCGGCGTTGGCGAGCACGGTCGCGCCGGTGTCTTTCGCCAGTTGAATGGCATCGCCAACGTGGTCGCCGTGGCCGTGGGTCAGCAGAATATGCGTGATACCGTTTGCGGCATCCTTGCCATTCTGGTCGGCAAAGCTGGGATTGCCAGTGAAAAACGGGTCGATAAGGATTTTTGCTTTGCCGGTTTCAATGCGAAATGCGGAATGGCCGAGCCAGGTGAGTTTCATGAAGTTCTCCTTTGTATTGCCGGTAGAGTGTGACATAGGACGGGCCATATCATGGGACGGCCCACCTTTTTCGGATTGCGAAGATGACGACAGATAATGACGAATATGTGTATGACGAGGCGACCGGTGAATGGCGCCCCGCCTCTGAAATTACAGCAAAGGCGGCCACAGCCAACGAAGTGCGCGACGCCGCAGGCAACATTCTCGTCGATGGCGATTCCGTTTCTTTGATCAAGGATTTGAAGGTCAAGGGTGCCGGTACCACGTTGAAGCAGGGCACCGTCATCAAGTCTATCCGTCTGACGGATAATCCCGAAGAAATAGATTGCAGGCACGACGCGATCAAGGGTCTCGTGCTGCGCACCGAATTCGTGCGCAAACGCTGAGAACAAAACCATGGCGACGCTGACAATCGAGGAACTTGCGGGCTTTTTGCAGACCGGGCATGCCATTGCCGGGCTGGACCTTGGCACCAAGACAATCGGCCTTGCCATGTCGGATCTGTCGCGACGTTTCGCGACCCCTCGCCCGGTTTTGAAGCGCGTGAAATTCACCGCCGATGCGCAGGTGTTGCTTGATTTCGCGGCCAAGGAAAAAGTGGCCGCCTTCATCATCGGCCTTCCCACGAATATGGATGGTTCTGCCGGGCCGCGAGTGCAAGCAACGCGCGCATTTGTGCGCGCGATGAGCGACAAGACCGACCTGCCCTTCGTCTATTGGGACGAGCGATTGTCCACCGTGGCTGCCGAGCGCGCGCTACTGGAAATGGACGTATCGCGTGCAAAGCGCGCGCAGCGTATCGATTCGGCGGCTGCCAGTTTCATTCTTCAGGGCGCGCTGGACAGGCTGTCGGCTCTTGGCAGGGATGCTGCTGCTTTCGACGCCTGACGATTGCGCCACCAGGCAGCGATTGCCTTGCGCTTTCGAAAACCAATAATGCCAAAAACAATCAGGCTGTCGAAAGCGATGGCACGCGCGACCAGTGGCGGTATGGTTTCCGGCGCGATACCCAGCACGTTGCCATAAATTTTGAAGACCAGGTCGTGGCTTTCCCGGGTGAGCATGAAGAAGCCGAAGCTCATGTCGTAATAGGACAAGAAGTACCACGCCCCCAGAAACGCGACAGGCCCTGCCCACAGAATCAGAAACCACTTCATGCCGTCTGCCCTCGCCAAAAGAACATATCCGGCACGGCGGCGATGACCGCCCAGCGCAGACAGGCCATCAGGCACAGGTTCACCGTTGGCGCATCAATGTCCAATGGCAGCATTGCAAAGAACGTCATCATGACGATGAAGGATATCCAGCGGGGCACGGCGGTTCCTTTTCATACGCCCACGGGCGCATGGTTAATAATGTATTAAGATAATGATCTTCGCCTCTTCAGTGGGCAAATAAAAGTTTCGTTTATGGTTAACGAACAATGAAGGGCTGTGGATAAACTCGCAGCCTCACCGTAACAACGCGCAAGCAGGCGTTAAGGTCCAATCTAAAGTTGCGAGAAGGCTGTGGCCGCTATCAACCGTAAACGCCGCGAACGATCCGTTTCACGGCGGTGCCGATCTTGTCCCAATCCCGCGTGGTTTTCAGCGCAACCCCGGCAAATTGACCGTTTGTGGCACCACTGATGACCAGATGCTGGATGGCGGCGAAGAGTACGGCATTGACGGCAGCGGTATCGAGACCCTTTGGGGCTTCAAGAGAACCACGCATTTTATCCAGCCATTTGGACAGCGCCTTTGCCCGCGCATCGGCAAGTTGCTTGACCTGCGGCGTGTGCTCGGACACTTCCCAGGCAATGATCTTGCACACCAGCGGATCGCTGCGCAGCGCATCCAGATAGGATAGCGCCAACCGCTCCATCAGGTCGCCATAGGTCAGCACAAACATGCCGCCGGTGTCTTCGGGAATACGATCCTTCACCCAGGAACCAAGGTCCTCGCCGATGGCGGCGATCAGCCCCTCGAGCCCGCCGAAATAGCGATAGATCAGCTGCTTGTCGCACCCTGCCCGCCGCGCCACGGCATTGATGCCGAATCCTTGAAACCCCTCCTGCGCCAGCAAGGCTTTGGCAGCAGAGAAAATGGCTTTTTCAGTCGCAGCACGGTCTTTGACGCGCTTTTCAGGAGCAGCCTCAACAGCAGTATCGTCCATTGCCAGCATGTTCCCGCAACTCTCCGCGTGGTGACTTTGTCAACGCAGTTAGCAAAGGGTTAATTCAAGGACAATGCGGGGAGTGTTGGGGAGGTGAAGGTTCTTGTGGATGAAGGGAGGCGGGACACAAAAGAAAGCCAATTTGCAGAAATCTGTATTTTCTGTATTATACAGAAAAATCTCTGAGGAAAGCGATCATGTCCCCTAAATCGATATCGACAGCTGAATTCATGCGCCACTTCGGACGCTATCACGACGAAGCCCAGAAGGAACCAATCACTTTGACAAAACACGGCCGCCCCTCAGTGGTGGTTATCCCCATCGATCTTTTTGAAAAACTGGCGGGAAGCCAAGATCTGCGCAAGGCATATGCCGCCAACGAAATGCCAGAAGATCTAGCCTCTATTTTTCAAGAGCAGCTGGAAAGCGACTCGAAAGAGTATCAGGCAGCACGCGATGAGTGACAAGTTCCAACGCGGTGACATTGTCCTTTATCCTTACCTGTGGCGATGGCAAAACAATATCAATCCACATCGTGATCACGGGGAAAAGGATCGCCCAGTCTGCATGATCCTTGCGATCAAGGATAAGCAAGGCCTCACGCACATCCTCCTGCTTCCCATATCTTCCAAGCCACCCAGCGATGACCAGAAAGCTATTGAGATACCTGGACTTGAATTGCGTCGGGCAAATCTAACACGCTACAAGCGCGGCTGGATCACCGTCAGTGAATGCAATTACGATGTGATCGAAAAGTCTTACCATTTCGACGCGCGACGTGAAACGATCGGGCGTTTCAGCGAAGCCTTTCTCGAGGAAATACGTTTGGCCTTTGCACCATTTCTGGCGACCGGTTCTGCCAAGGTCAGCAGAACGTAGTAGAGCGCTATCGTTTTTAAGCCGCCGGCGGATACAACAGATCGATAATATAGGTCGGATCGAACCGGCTATCCAGCATGCCGTAAGTGTGGCGCCAGCCACCGGCCAAGCGGGTTTCCAGGAAGGCGTCGGCGATGCGGCCGGCACCGATGCGGCAGAGTTCTGCGGCGGCGGCGGCGAGGGCGAATTGTTCGACCAGCAGGCGGGCGGCACCTTCGTCACGTTCGCAGAGCGCGATTGCAGCGCGCAGGACTTCGGTGGTTTTTTTGCCTGACGGGCCGAGATCGCGTTCGAGCGTTTCGAAGACGAGATCGAACAACTCCCTGCCGCGCTGGAGAACGCGCAGCACATCCAGCGCCATGACGTTGCCGGAACCTTCCCAGATGGCGTTGACTGGGGCTTCGCGGTAGTGGCGGGCGATGGGGCGGTCCTCGACGTAACCGTTACCGCCGAGGCTTTCCATGGCCTCATAGATCAAGGCAGGCGCAATCTTGCAGCACCAGTATTTCACGATCGGCGTCATGACACGGGCATAGGCCGCTTCGGCCGGATTGTTGCGGGCGCTATCGAAAGCAGATGCCAGGCGGAAAGAGAGCGCAGTGGCGGCGGCCACATCCAGCGCCATATCACCAAGCACACGGGTCATTACTGGTTGGCTGACCAGCGGCTTGCCGAAAACATTGCGGCCGCGGGCGTAATGCACCGCTTCCGCCAGCGAAGCGCGCATCATGCCGGCGGAGGCCAGCGCGCAGTCCAGCCGCGTCAATGTCACCATGTCGAGAATGGTGCGGATACCGGCACCGGGCTCACCCAGCAGGTAGCCGAAGGCATCGGTAAATTCGACTTCGGCAGAGGCGTTGGAGCGATTGCCGAGCTTGTCCTTCAAGCGCTGGAAATGCAGGCCGTTGGCCGATCCGTCTTCCAGAAAACGCGGCACGAGGAAACAGCCCATACCATCGCCCATCTGGGCGAGCATGACGAAGCCGTCGCTCATGGGTGCTGACAGGAACCATTTGTGGCCGGATAGGCGATAGATGCCCTCCCCCACCCGCTCTGCCGTCGTGCGGTTGGCGCGCACATCCGTGCCGCCCTGTTTTTCCGTCATGCCCATGCCGATGGTGACGGCCGTCTTCTGCATGGCGGGCTTCTGCGACGAATCATATTTGCGCGACAGGATTTTCGGTGCCCACTCCTTCTGCACACGCGGCGAGCCCATGAAGGCGGCAACGGAGGCGTGCGTCATGGTCAGCGGGCAGAGATGGCCTGCCTCAAGCTGTGCGGTGAGATAGAATTTCGTGGCGCGGGCCTTGTGCTCGTTCCCGCGTGTCTCGGGCGTATTTTCCCAGGCGCTGCTGTGCAGGCCGGATGCCATGGAACGGCGCATCAGCGCGTGCCAGGCCGGGTGAAACTCCACCTGATCCAGACGCTCGCCGCGCGGGCCGTGGGTGTGCAGCTTCGGCGCGCTGACATTGGCCATGCGGGCCAGTTCCTGCGCTTCCGCAGATGTGACGTAGCGGCCAATCTGGTCGAATTCGTCGCGCAGCGGGCGCGAAAGACTGGAGGTCAAATCCACGATCAACGGGTCTGAGCGATAGGCATTGATGCCGGACCAGAGGTTAGGCTGGTTCAAATCGGCAAGCTGTTCTTCGGTCCGGTTCATATTCGTCATCGCGTGGCTATATCGGGATTCGCATTTTATTGCATGTATTCGGTGGCCCCGGCTTATCGCATGCTTGCCGACAAAGCCACCTGTCTTTATAGACCCGTGGACTAAGCCCACAGCGCGGCGATAAGCTCTATTGCGACCCGGAGGACAGTTCCCATGGTCTATTTTCCCCACCGCCACCTTCTGGGCATAAAGGGGCTATCCCACGAGGATATCACCACTCTTCTCGACAAGGCCGATGAGGCGGTGCAGATCAGCCGCCAGCGCGAGAAGAAAACCTCAACCCTTCGCGGGCTGACACAGATCAACCTGTTTTTCGAAGCCTCCACCCGCACGCAATCGTCGTTCGAGCTGGCCGGTAAACGGCTGGGCGCTGACGTGATGAACATGTCGGTCGGCAATTCATCCGTCAAAAAAGGCGAGACGCTGATCGACACGGCCATGACGCTGAACGCCATGCGCCCCGACGTGCTGGTGGTGCGCCACTCCTCCGCAGGTGCCGCTGCCCTTCTGGCGCAAAAGGTCGCCTGCTCGGTGGTCAATGCCGGGGATGGGCAGCACGAACATCCGACACAGGCACTGCTCGACGCACTGACGATCCGCCGCACCATCGGCAGGCTTTCGGGCATTACCGTCGCGATCTGCGGTGACGTGCTGCATTCGCGGGTTGCCCGCTCCAACATCATTCTGTTGAACCAGATGGGCGCACGGGTGCGCGTCGTTGCGCCGCCGACACTGCTGCCAGCAGGCATCGCGGATATGAGCGTGGAAGTGTATCACGACATGAAGGAGGGGCTGAAAGGTGCCGATGTCGTGATGATGCTGCGCTTGCAGCGTGAGCGCATGTCCGGCTCCTTCGTGCCGTCGGTGCGCGAATATTTCCATTATTATGGACTGGATGCCGAAAAGCTGAAGGCCGCCAAGGAAAATGCCATGGTCATGCACCCCGGCCCAATGAACCGCGGTGTCGAAATCGCATCCGAAGTGGCCGACGGGCCGCAGAGCGTTATCGAAAGCCAGGTAGAAATGGGTGTCGCGGTGCGTATGGCCGTTATGGAAACCCTTCTTCTTTCGCAAAATCAGGGAGAGCGCGTATGAGCACCGCGACCGTTCTCAAAAATGTCCGCATCATCGATCCATCCCGCAATCTGGATGAAGTCGGAACGATCATCATCGGTGCCGATGGCAATATCCTTGCAGCAGGTAAGGATGCGCAAAATCAGGGCTTCCCGGAAGGCACGACCGTGCGTGATGCCAAGGGGCTGGTCGCTACGCCAGGCTTGGTGGACGCCCGCGTTTTCGTCGGCGAACCGGGTGCCGAACACCGTGAAACCATTGAATCCGCATCACGCGCAGCAGCAGCCGGTGGCGTGACCAGCATGATCGTGATGCCGGATACCGACCCTGTCATCGATGACATCGCACTGGTGGAATTCGTGAAGAAGACAGCGCGCGACAAGGCGCTGGTCAATGTCTACCCGGCAGCGGCGCTGACCAAAGGTCTGCGCGGCGACGAGATGACCGAGTTCGGCATGCTGAAAGAAGCAGGTGCCGTCGCCTTCACCAATGGTCGCAAGGCGTTGTCAGATACAGCCGTGCTGCGCCGTGCAATGACCTATGCCCGCGAGCTGGGAGCAGTGATTTCACTGGAAACCCGCGACCAGTATATCGGCCATGGCGATATGAACGAGGGGCTGCTTGCCAGCTGGCTCGGCCTATCCGGCATTCCGAAAGAAGCCGAGATCATTCCGCTGGAGCGCGACCTGCGCATCGCAGCCCTCACCCGCGCCAACTACCACGCCGCCAAGATTTCCGTGCGCGAATCTGCCGAAGCCATCAAGGCAGCCAAGGACCGAGGCGTGAAAGCGACCTGCGGCATTTCCATCAACCATCTGACGCTGAACGAGAACGACATCGGCGAGTACCGCACTTTCTTCAAGCTGTCCCCACCGCTGCGCTCGGAAGACGACCGCATGTCCATGGTGGATGCGCTGAAGGACGGCACGATCGATATCATCGTCTCCTCGCATGACCCACAGGACGTGGACACCAAGCGCCTGCCGTTTTCGGATGCCGCCAGCGGTGCCGTTGGGCTTGAGACCATGCTGTCGGCAGCGCTGCGTCTCTACCACAGCGACCACGTGCCGCTGATGCGTCTCATCGACGCCCTCTCCACCCGCCCCGCCCAGATTTTCGGACTGGATGCGGGCACGCTGAAGCCGGGTGCGAAGGCCGATATCACGCTGATCGACCTCGACGAGCCATGGCTGGTGTCTGAGAAAAATCTGGTATCAAGGTCCAAGAACACGCCATTCGAAGACGCCCGCTTTACCGGCCGCGCAGTTGCGACCTATGTTGCAGGCAAGCTGGTTCATTCCATCTAAAGACATCAATCTTGCGCAGACAATGCAAATGCATTACCTTAATGTCGGAAATTAGGGAAACATCTGATGGCTGCGCAAGCTTTACTCGAATTCGAAGCAACGATTACGGATCGTGGACAGACGACTGTGCCCAGCGCAATCCGAAATATGCTTGGCGTCAAAAAAGGAACGATTATTTTCAAAGGGCTTGAGGACGGCACTGTTGTTATCGAACGCAAGGAAATTGCAGATGATAACGCTGATCCAGTCATAGGAGATTTTCTGGCATTTCTGGAAGCCGACATGGCATCCTCGCCCTCCCATATCCGCCCGCTGACGCAGGATTTACTGGACCGCTCGGCAGCTTTGACGGATGGAGTCGAAGTCGATCTGGATGCGACGCTCGAGGATGACTGATATCGTCATCAACGGATGGCGGCTATTCCTCCATCCTCTCTTCATTGCGCAATTTGAAGACATGATGCGTGAGGTGGCCACCGCCCGCGCCAAGCAGCCGCAGGACTATAAGAAAAAACGTTGCACCAAGCTTCTCGCGGCAACGCGCAAGGTTGCATTCGAGCTTATTCCCAACGATCCAACTGCTGCGATATTCCGGCAAGGCTCCACACTTGGAGATGCTTACAAACATTGGTTTAGAGCAAAATTCGTACAGCAGTACCGGCTGTTCTTTCGTTATGATCTAAAGAGCAAAATCATCATTCTTGTGTGGGTGAACGACGAGGACACCAAGCGCGCTTACGAATCGTCGACCGACGCCTATGCGGTGTTCCGCAGCATGTTGCAGAATGGCAATCCACCAGATAATTGGGACAGCCTTTTCGAAGCTGCGCAAACTGCGACACAGGAATTTCCCCACGCCAGTGCTATGAGTGACGTCTAGCGATTGCATGGAGATTCCAAGCTTATTAAAGACTGAGATTTGCATCTTCATACAAGACCGGCAAAGCTGGCCTAAAGATATAATGCCGTGAGGGGACATCGGAATGAACGCATTGACTGATTGGCAGACCGCGCCTGCGCTTCTCGCCCTTGCTGCCGTGATTGGCTATTTGCTGGGATCGATTCCGTTCGGGTTGATCCTTACGCGGGCGGCTGGGCTGGGGGATGTTCGCAATATTGGCTCTGGCAATATTGGTGCGACCAATGTTTTGCGCACGGGCAACAAGAAGCTGGCCGCGGCGACGTTGTTGCTGGATGCGTTGAAGGGCACGGCAGCGGTGCTGATTGCCAATGCGCTGTGGGGCTATGAGGCTTCACTGGTTGCTGGCTTCTTTGCGTTTCTTGGGCACCTGTTCCCTGTGTGGCTGGGCTTCAAGGGTGGCAAGGGTGTTGCGGTTTATATTGGCGTTTTGCTGGGCGTTGCACCCTTGATGATGCTGGCCTTTGCGGCGATCTGGATTGCAACGGCTTTCCTCACCAAATATTCCTCGCTTTCCGCGCTGGTTGCAATGCTTGTCATTCCGGTTGCATTGTGGATATTAGGACCGGAGAAGACGGCTCTGCTGGTGACGCTGCTCAGCGTTATCTCCTGGTACATGCACCGGGAAAACATCAAGCGGTTGCTGGCGGGGAATGAAAGCAAGATCGGTAAAAAGGGCTGAGGCGAATCCGTCTCGCCCTGATGGGGGTTGAGACATGCCGCACGATGGCGACACCAAACGCGGCATTGCGCTGACCGACCGGCAACGGGTTGCATGGTTGCGGCTGATCCGCAGCGACAATATCGGTCCCGTCACCTTCCGCGAACTCATCAACCACTTCGGAAGCGCTGAAAAGGCGCTGGACGCCCTGCCCGACCTTTCGCGCCGGGGCGGATCGGCACGCAGTCCGCGCATCGCCACCGTGTCGGAGGCCGAACGGGAAATCGACGCTGCGGAGAGGTTTGGCGCACGGTTCGTCGGTATTGGTGAGCCGGATTATCCGCCGGCGCTGCGCGAGATCGACGGCGCACCGCCGATTATTTCCATGAAGGGTTCGGGGCGCACGGCAATCCGGCCTTCCATCGGCATCGTCGGGTCACGCAATTCTTCTATCAATGGTTCAAAGTTTGCGGCCATGCTGGCGCGCCAATGTGGACAGGCCGGATATACGATAGCGTCCGGTCTTGCCCGGGGAATCGATGCCGCCGCCCATGCCGCGAGCCTTACCACTGGCACGGTGGCGATGCTGGCGGGCGGGCTCGACAAGCCCTACCCTCCGGAAAACCTGCGGCTGCTGGATGAAATCTACGGTAATGACGGCACCAGCATCAGTGAAATGCCGTTTGGCTGGGAGCCGCGTGCGCGGGATTTTCCGCGTCGCAACCGGCTGATTGCGGGCGTTTCCATGGGCGTGCTGATCGTGGAAGCCGCCGACAGGTCCGGCTCGCTGATTACCGCACGGCTTGCGGGTGAATTCGGACGTCTGGTTTTCGCGGTTCCCGGCTCTCCGTTGGATGCCCGCTGCCATGGCACTAATCGGCTGATCAAAGACGGCGCAATGCTGGTGACCGAAGCCGCCGACATACTGGACGCGCTGCGACCCTTGATGGAGCCGATGCTGCCCATCCAGCATGTGGCGAATGAAAGCTCCGAGGATATCGACATATCACCACCTGGCGACGATGACCGCAGCATCATTGCGTCGGCGCTTGGACCATCACCCGTGGAAACGGATGACATTATTCGCCATACGGGGTTGCCAGCATCCACTGTCTATCTGGTGTTGCTGGAACTCGACATTGCCGGCCGGCTAAATCGGCATTCCGCGGGTCGCGTTTCGCTTGTCATGGCTGACTGAAAGCTCTCGCCGGCCTGACTGGATGTCGCCTGCCTCAATATAAGCCATTTCTATGAGGTAACATAGCATGTCGGCACCCTCGCGTTCGCCGACTGTGCGCAGTTCAGCGAGCATCTGCCTGATGTAAGCTAGATTTTCCGATGTCTGCTGCTGCCTGCTCTGGCTGCTGTTTTGTGCGCTCACGACCATATTGACCTCAATTGAACCAGTGGAAAGCGACGTTAGGAAAAAGAGCGTCGCTCAACTGGAGCAACCATAACTTGTTTATCTTTAATTGCAAACGAGAATTAAATCCCCAAAAAGTTGCATCGTGTTGTAATGGCAGAAAAACGCCCCTTGCCTCTTGACCCAAGCGCATTACCTGTCCATGTCGAAATAAAGGTAGCGTTGTTGCGGGTCAAAAGCGGCAACGCATGTTAACGGGCAAGTTCCGAAAGAAGAAAATATGAATGTCGTCGTCGTAGAATCTCCGGCAAAAGCCAAGACGATCAACAAGTATCTTGGCCCAGGCTACAAGGTGCTCGCATCGTTTGGCCACGTTCGCGATCTTCCCGCGAAAGATGGTTCGGTGCTTCCCGATCAGGATTTCGAAATGCTCTGGGAGGTCGATCCGGCCTCACAGAAGCGCATGAAGGAAATCGCAGATGCCGTGAAGGCTTCCGACGGATTGTTTCTGGCGACCGACCCGGATCGCGAAGGGGAAGCTATTTCCTGGCACGTTCTCGACCTTCTGAAAAAGAAGAAGGTGCTGGGCGACAAGCCGGTCAAGCGCGTCGTGTTCAACGCCATCACCAAGAAGGCCGTGCTGGACGCGATGGCCGATCCGCGTGACATCGATATCCCGCTGGTGGATGCGTATCTCGCCCGCCGTGCGCTGGACTATCTCGTCGGCTTTAATCTTTCCCCCGTTCTGTGGCGCAAGCTGCCGGGTGCGCGTTCGGCTGGTCGTGTTCAGTCCGTATCGCTGCGTCTGGTCTGCGACCGGGAATCGGAAATCGAGCGGTTCGTATCCGAAGAATACTGGAACATCTCGGCACTGTTGAAGACGCCACGTGGCGATGACTTCGAAGCGAAGCTGGTGTCTGCCGATGGCAAGCGCCTGCAGGCCAGATCGGTTAAAACAGGCGACGATGCCACCCGGCTGAAGACATTGCTGGAAGGCGCGACCTATACCGTCGATACGGTCGAGGCCAAGCCCGTCAAGCGCAACCCCGGCCCACCGTTTACGACATCGACACTCCAGCAGGCCGCATCGTCGCGCATGGGCTTTGGCGCATCACGCACTATGCAGGTTGCGCAGCGTCTTTATGAAGGTATCGACATCGGCGGCGAGACCGTCGGTCTCATTACCTATATGCGTACCGATGGTGTGCAGATGGCACCGGAAGCCATTGATGCTGCACGCAGCGCCATCGGCGAACAGTTCGGTGCTCGCTACGTGCCGGAAAAGGCACGCATCTACTCGACCAAGGCCAAGAACGCCCAGGAAGCCCACGAAGCCATTCGCCCAACGGACTTCAGCCGCACGCCGGATCAGGTCAAGAAGTACCTCGATGCCGACCAGTTGCGGCTTTACGAGCTGGTCTGGAAGCGCGGTATCGCCAGCCAAATGGCGTCTGCTGAAATCGAGCGGACAACGGTCGAGATTTTGGCCGAAAACAAGGGCGAGAAGGCTGGCCTTCGCGCCGTGGGTTCGGTCATTCGTTTCGACGGCTTCATTGCCGCCTATACCGACCAGAAGGAAGATGGCGAGCAGAGCGACGACGGTGACGAAGATGGCCGTCTGCCGCAGATCAACGCCCGCGAAGCCCTCGCCAAGCAGAAGATCAATGCCAGCCAGCACTTCACCGAACCGCCACCGCGTTATTCGGAAGCATCGCTCATCAAGAAGATGGAAGAGCTCGGCATCGGCCGTCCTTCTACCTATGCGGCGACACTGAAGACGCTGAGCGACCGTGAATATATCATCGTCGACAAGCGCAAGCTCGTGCCGCATTCGCGTGGACGGCTGGTGACGGCTTTCCTCGAAAGCTTCTTCACGAAATACGTGGAATACGACTTCACTGCCGATCTGGAAGAAAAGCTCGACCGGATATCTGCGGGTGAACTAGACTGGAAGCAGGTTCTTCGTGATTTCTGGAAGGACTTCTTCGCGCAGATCGAAGACACCAAGGAACTGCGCGTTACCAACGTGCTGGATGCGCTGAACGAGGTTCTGGCACCGCTGGTGTTCCCGGCCCGCGAAGATGGCTCCGATCCACGCATCTGCCAGGTGTGCGGAACGGGCAATCTGTCGCTGAAGCTCGGCAAATACGGCGCTTTCGTCGGCTGCTCCAACTACCCGGAATGCAATTTTACCCGCCAGTTGAACTCTGATGGTGCCGAGGCGGAAGCCGCGGCCTTGAATGAGCCGAAGGCGCTGGGTGCAGACCCGCATACGGGGGAAGAGCTGACATTGCGGTCGGGTCGTTTCGGGCCCTACATTCAGCGTGGCGATGGTAAAGAAGCCAAGCGCTCGTCGCTGCCGAAGGGCTGGGCACCTGACGACATCGACCACGAAAAGGCGTTGGCGCTGATCAATCTACCGCGCGATATCGGCAAGCACCCGGAGAGCGGCAAGATGATTTCGGCGGGTCTTGGTCGCTACGGACCGTTCCTGCTGCATGATGGTGGTTACGCCAACCTCGAAAGCATCGAGGACGTGTTCTCGATTGGTCTGAACCGCGCTGTGACCGTGATTGCCGAGAAGAAGGCATCGCCGGGTCGCGGACGTTCCTCCACGCCAGCAGCGCTGAAGGAACTGGGCGACCATCCGGATGGCGGCGCGATTACCGTTCGTGATGGCAAGTATGGACCTTACGTGAACTGGGGCAAGGTGAACGCGACCATTCCCAAGGCGCAGGCACCTGACACGGTGACGCTGGACGAGGCCCTGGTGCTGATTGCCGAGCGTATTGCCAAAACCGGCACCGGCAGCAACGGCAAGCCCGTAAAGGCCAAGAAGGCGGCAGCGCCGAAGAAGGCCACCAAGGCTGCGAGCGCCGATGGCGAGACCAAGGCGAAAGCCAAGCCTAAGGCGGCTGCGAAACCAAAAGCGGCTGCAAAGCCCAAAACAGCGGCCAAACCAAAGGCAGCACCAAAAGCGAAGAAGGCAGAATCTTGAGCAAATCACCGCGTAAGACATCCGGCTCGGCGGGCGATGGCTTCGGCCGTACCGGTCGCGGGAAAAAAGTTCTCGAATCTGCTGGCATCATCCACGGCGAGGTTCCACCACGCGACGTGCTGCTGAAATTCATCGCCGAACATCCCGACCAGGCCTCCAAGCGCGAAATCGCCAAGGCCTTCGGGCTGAAGGGTGAAACGCGCATCGTTCTCAAGGCTCTGCTGAAAGAGCTCGAGACCGATGGCATGGTCCACAAGAGCCGCAAATCGCTGATGCGTCCAGGTGGACTTCCGCCTGTGACCGTGCTCGATATTACGACGCGCGACAAGGATGGTGGCCTGATCGGTCGTCCTGCAGAATGGCCGGAAGAGAACGGCGCGGCCCCTGCCGTCATCATTCGCCAATCTTCTGCCGACCGCCAAAAGGGCAAGGCCCCGGTTGGTGGACTTGGCGACCGCGTGCTGGCCAAAATTTTCCCATCCAAGGAAGTCGGCGGCCCGGCCTATACCGCGCGGATCATCAAGCTGATCGATAGACGTCAGGGCGGATCGCTGGGTGTCTTCAAGGAAACGCCGGGTGGTGGCGGTCGCCTGATGCCGATCGAGCGTCGTGGCGACGAGATGGTCATCGATCCCGATGGCGTCGGCGATGCCAAGGACGGCGATCTGGTGGAGGTCGAAACCTCGCGCAACAGTGGCCGTTACGGTCTGCCCCGCGCCAAGGTTCTCTCCGTCGTCGGTTCCGTTGCGTCTGAAAAGGCGATCTCGATGATCGCCATTCATGCCCACGGCATCCCGCATATCTTCCCATCCGACGTGCTGGCGGCTGCTGATGCAGCCAAGCCTGCGACGATGGCGCATCGTGAAGACTGGCGCAAACTGCCGCTCATCACCATCGACCCTGCCGATGCCAAGGACCATGACGACGCTGTTTATGCGGAGCTGGACCCTTCGCCCGACAATCCGGACGGCGTGATCGTTACCGTGGCGATTGCGGACGTGTCCTACTACATTCGCTCAGGCTCACCGCTGGACCGTGAAGCCTTGAAGCGCGGCAACTCGGTCTATTTCCCAGACCGCGTCGTGCCGATGCTGCCGGAGCGTATTTCCAACGATCTCTGCTCGCTGAAGGAAGGCGTGGACCGTCCGGCGCTTGCCGTGCGGATGGTGTTTTCCAAGGAAGGCCGCAAGGCCAGCCACACCTTCCATCGCATCATGATGAAGAGTGCGGCGAAGCTGTCTTATCAACAGGCTCAAGCTGCGATTGATGGTAACCCGGATGACAAGACCGGCCCTATGCTGGAGCCTATCCTGCAGCCTCTGTGGCATGCCTATGAGGTGATGAAGATCGGTCGCGACCGTCGCCAGCCGCTTGAGCTGGACATGCCGGAACGCAAGATCATTCTCAAATCAGATGGCACGGTTGATCGAGTGCATGTTCCTGAACGTCTCGACGCGCACAAGCTGATCGAAGAGATGATGATCCAGGCCAATGTCTGCGCCGCCGAAACGCTGGAGCTGAAAAAGCAGCGTCTGGTCTACCGCGTGCACGATGCGCCGACGATTGCCAAGCAGGAAGTGCTGCGAGAATTCCTGACCACGATCGGCTTTTCGTTGGTCAAGGGCGGGCAGGTTCGCGCCAATTCCTTCAACGGCATTCTGGCACGCGCAGTCGATACGCCGCACCAGATCATGGTCAACGAGATGGTGTTGCGCTCCCAGAGCCAGGCGATCTACAGCCCTGACAATATCGGCCATTTCGGCCTGAACCTGATGAAATACGCGCATTTCACCTCGCCGATCCGTCGTTACGCCGACCTGATCGTGCACCGTGCGCTGGTAGGTTCGCTGGGCTTGGGTGAAGGCGGCATCACGCCACAGGAAGAGGCGACGCTGGCCGATGTGGCTGCTGAAATCTCGACTTTCGAGCGGCGGGCGATGGCGGCCGAACGCGATACGGTCAACCGGCTGATTGCGCACCATCTTTCCAAACGCGTGGACGAGGAATTCGAAGGTCGGGTCGGCGGTGTCACCAAGGCGGGACTATTTGTCGCGCTTCCGCAGTTTGGTGCTGACGGCTTTGTTCCTATATCTACGCTGGGTACGGACTATTACATCTATGACGAGGCGCATCAGGCTCTGACGGGTGAAAAGACCGGACTTGGCTATCAGCTGGGCGATACGGTTCAGGTTCGCCTTGCTGAGGCCGTGCCGCTTGCCGGTGCCTTGCGGTTTGAAATGTTGAGCGATGGCAAGAAATTGCCGACAGCGACACGTTCCTTCCACAAGACGACACGCCGCACCAGCGGCCCGACACCCGGCACGAGGCCACCACGCAGACGCAGATAACCAGTCCAGAGGACAAGCGCATGACGACGACCGAGACGCAGACAGTGCAGTATGGTGGCAAACCGGAAGAGCGTCCGCTGGGTCGCTCGATCACGCGCGGCATGCTGAGCCGTTGCCCGGCCTGCGGCAACGGCCGCCTGTTTCGGGCGTGGCTGAAGCCTGTCGATGATTGCGCGTCCTGTGGCGAGGACATGCACCACCAGCGCTCCGACGATCTGCCGCCCTACATCTCGATCATGATTCTCGGCCACGTCGCGGTCGGCGGCTTCATGATGACGGATACGGTGTTTCTGGTGCCGATGTGGGTTCACTTCGCCATCTGGGTGCCGATCACCGTTCTCGTCGCGCTGCTGACGATCCAGCCGATCAAGGGCGGTGTTATCGGCCTTCAATGGGCCTTGAAGATGCATGGCTTCAGCAATGAGCCGGAGAAAAAGCAGATCGACGGCTCCTCGCACTGACCCGGCGTAGCACACGTGCGTTCCGAGCCATCGCCTGAGACCTCCCCCTACCTGCGTCCCAAAGATGCAGCCTCCATCCTTCTTCTCGACAGGTCGAAGGACGGCATACGTGTGCTGGTCGGCAAACGCAGCAGCGCGCATGTGTTCATGCCTGACGTGTTCGTGTTTCCTGGCGGGCGACGAGATACCCGTGACCACGCTTTGCCCTATAGCGGCGATCTGCATCCAGCCGTCCGTGACAGGCTCATCCGCGCCGCCTCCCGGCCATTGACGGTCTCAGGCGCGCGCGCACTGGCGCTGGCGGCCATTCGTGAGCTGCATGAGGAAACGGGGCTGCGCTTTGGCAATGCCGCCGGTGAGCCGCAACCACCCGATCTGTCCCGGCTCCGCTTCGTGGCACGCGCCACCACGCCGCCCGGCAGAATAAGGCGTTACGATACGCGTTTCTTCTGCTGTTTTACCGATGAAGTTGGCGTCGATCTCGCCTCTATCAGCGATTCGGAAGAGCTGCTGGACCTGCAATGGCTTGACATTTATGACAATACCAGTCTGAACATGGCGCCGATTACGCGCATGGTTCTCGAAGATGTCACAAAGTTCATGATAGGTGATCATTCGTTACAATTCGAAAGCCCGGTGCGACAATATTTCGAGCGTCGCGGCATATTTATTCGTGGCTTTCTATAAAAGGTCTCCATGTCACATCCCAAATGCGACGCCGACGATATTCACTGGCCATCGCTTATTGCCGCCATATCCGCCATCAGCGCCGTTGGCATCGCCATCGGGCTGGGTCTACCGCTTCTGAGCATCATTCTCGAGAAGCGCGGCATCTCCTCCACCATGATCGGCCTCAACACCGCCATGGCCGGCGTCGCCGCAATGATGGCCGCCCCCATCACCAGCAGGCTGGCGCATGAATGCGGTGTTGCCCGCACCATGATGACCGCAGTTGTCGTCTCGGCCATCAGCGCCTTGGGATTTTACTTTGCCGACGCGTTCTGGATGTGGTTCCCGCTGCGAATCGTCTTTCACGGCGCAACGACCATGCTGTTCATCCTCTCGGAATTCTGGATCAACGCCGCAGCGCCACCCAAACGGCGCGGCCTTGTGCTGGGAATGTATGCGACAGGCATGGCCGTTGGCTTTGCCGGTGGGCCATTGCTGTTCTCAGCGCTTGGCAGTGATGGCATAACGCCGTTTCTGGTTGGCTCTGCGATCATCTTGTTGGCTGCGATTCCAATCTATCTCGCGCGGCATGAAAGCCCGGATCTGGACGAAAAGCCGAACCACCATTTCGTGCGCTACATCTGGCTTGTGCCAATGGCATCTGCTGCGGCCTTCGTCTACGGCTCTGTTCAGGCTGGAGGGCTTTCGCTGTTTCCGGTCTACGCGACTCGCGAAGGTTTCAGCGAATCGCAGGCCGCTCTGCTGCTGACCGTGATGGCCATCGGCAACATGGCGTTCCAGATCCCCATCGGCATGCTCTCCGACCGTATCAAGGACAGGCGCATACTTTTGGGCCTAATGGCGCTGACAGGCGTCATAGGCACGCTTGCGCTGCCTTTGCTGGTGGATAACTGGATGTTGCTGTCATCCATGCTGCTGCTGTGGGGTGGCTGCGTATCGGGTATGTATACGGTGGGCCTGACGCATCTGGGCTCCCGCCTGACCGGCTCGGACCTCGTTGCGGCCAATGCGGCCTTTATCTTCTGTTACGCCGTCGGTACCATCGCTGGCCCGCAGACTGTCGGCATTTCCATGGATGTTCTCGGAACCGATGGTTTTGCATGGGCTTTGGCGATGTTTTTCGCGCTTTACGTGGTTCTTTCCATTGCCCGTTCGGTTTTCGGATCAAAACAGACTTGACTTTTCAGGCGCGATCCGTAGTTTCGCGCCAGATTTAGCCGGGGTCCAACAGGGCCGCGGACTCACTATTTGTTAAAGGCAGGACGACTATGGCGAAAGCTACAACAATCAAGATCAAGCTGCTGTCGACGGCCGACACCGGTACTTTCTACGTCACCACAAAGAACAGCCGTACATTCACGGACAAGATGACGAAGACAAAGTACGACCCAGTCGTACGCAAGCACGTTGAATTCAAGGAAACGAAGATCAAGTAATTTCCTTTGCATAGCATGCAAAAAGACGCGCCCTTCGAGGCGCGTTTTTTATGCCTGTGATTCTCGTAAAACCAACTCGATGACCATGAGAGCGCAGCCAGCGGCGCAAGCTGTAAGATATTCAAATGGTAATTGGTGGATAACAGGAAAGTGGGTCGACCGGGACAGCAATGACAGTACGAGGAACCGTTCACTACGTCACCGGTCGACCAACCCCAAGACCCAGGAGATGCGGCGGACCTGAGCACCATGGGGTATTCAAACAGTTTGCTTTCCATGAAGGAAAGACGTTGTCCGAAGACCACCTCTTCTGCTTGATCACAACGACTGAAACGAGCCGCCAGTGCAGAAGTTATCTTGTTGATGAAGTGTTGCGCACGGCCCGAATAAAATCAACAAATTATTAATCGAATCGCCTTTTCATCTGTAGATATGGTTAAATATCCCACGATGACACAAAGAAACTCATGAATTAGTGTATAAAGATACATAATAAAGCCCATCAATATTACTGGGAAAACCGTCTACATTCAAAATGATGTTTAAAAAGATTCCCG
Source organism: Agrobacterium sp. DSM 25558 (assembly GCF_900100825.1). Taxonomy (NCBI): domain Bacteria; kingdom Pseudomonadati; phylum Pseudomonadota; class Alphaproteobacteria; order Hyphomicrobiales; family Rhizobiaceae; genus Agrobacterium; species Agrobacterium sp. DSM 25558. The sequence continues at coordinate 356,576 of NZ_FMUD01000001.1, forward strand.
ACGCGTCGTAAAATTGCGAGCAAATATCGAGATCGTTCGGGCCAGGTGGGATTCAGAAAGCAATTCTATTCTGTAAACCGAGAGGGATCGCAGCCGCAGAGTGACGAAAATTCAGAAGTATCACTTAGCGATGTTACAAAAATCACATCGGCATCACGAATGCGATAGGTAGACACTATTATTGTGGATAACGATCAGTTCGCGACATGAGTTTGAGCTGAGAGCTATGCCGCAGAGGCGACTACGCGGTTGCGGCCGGAGCTTTTCGCTTCGTACATGGCCCGGTCTGCCTGCCGCATCAACTGCTCCGGCGTTTCCACCGATCCGGTGTTGGTGGCTATACCCAAAGACGCCGTCAGATGAAGTTCCCGGCCGGAGCGAAGAACGAAAGGTTTGTCCTCGATAATCGAGCGCAAACGCTCTGCAACGGCAGACGCCATCTCCACCGACGTATCAGGCATGACGACGACGAACTCTTCACCACCATATCGGCATGCGAGATCGGCACCGCGCACGGTCGACCGGAGCCGCGTCGCAAATTCGCGCAGCACCTCATCGCCCGCATCGTGGCCATAGGTATCGTTGACCTGCTTGAAGCGATCAATGTCGGTGATGCAGACGGACAATGACCGTTCGCGTGCAACCGCCCGGTTGAACAGAATTTTCAGGTGATTGTCGAGATAACGGCGATTGTTGAGGCCCGTCAGGGCATCGATAACGGCTAGCTCCATCGTCTGATCCAGGTTTTCGCGCAGCCGGTTGTTGAACCGCTTGCGTTTGATCTGCGTCAGCGTACGAGCGACCAGTTCATTCGGGTCTATAGGACGAACAATGTAATCGTTGACGCCAAGCTCCAGCGCACGCACGATCATCGCCTCATCGCCCTGCTCCGTCACCAGCAGCAAGGGCAGGAAGCGTGTCCGCTCCAACGAGCGAAGCTGCGAGCAAAGCCGCAGAGGGTCGAAATTATCGAAATTGGAATTGACGATGACCATCTCGTATTCGTTTTCGGCAGCCTCGAACAAAGCCGCAGCCGGGTCCGTCAATGCGAACACCTCGGCAACCGGCTTCAGCGCCTTGATGATCCGTTCCTGCGAGCTGGCGCGTCCATCGATCAGCAGAACACGGCCCGGCTGCTCGATCTGAGCGGCCTCGGAGATCGGATCTGCGGCACCAATGGATTTTGCCGTCTGCGCCCGCGTCCGCAACTCGTCGCTCATGGTCTTGAGACGCACGAGGCTTTTGACACGGGAAATAAGCTGAAGATCGTTGACGGGCTTCGTCAAAAAATCATCGGCACCGGCTTTCAATCCACGGACACGATCCGCGGCCTGATCGAGCGCCGTAACCATGACGACGTGAATGTGTTCCGTCGCCGGATTGGCCTTCAGGCGCTCGCACACCTCGAAGCCATCCATGTCGGGCATCATGATATCCAGAAGGACGATATCGACCTGCTCACTGTTGCAAATCGCCAACGCCTTGGTGCCATTGTCTGCGCACAGCACGTCGAAATATTCAGCCGACAACCGCGCCTCGAGCAGCTTCACATTCGTCGGAATATCATCAACGACCAGAATTCTCGCAGTCATTCGTCCAACCCTGCTTCACATATCGCCAAGATATGTTTTGATCGTTTCGATGAATTTCGGGACTGAAATGGGCTTGGAAACATAGGCTTCACATCCGCCCTGACGGATTCGCTCCTCGTCACCCTTCATGGCAAATGCCGTGACCGCGATGACGGGAATGACGTGAAGCTCGTCATCTTCCTTGAGCCATTTGGTGACTTCAAGGCCTGACACTTCCGGAAGTTGAATGTCCATGAGGATAAGATCAGGACGGTGTTTGCGCGCAAGTTCCAGCGCTTCCATGCCATTACGCGTTTGAATGGTGGTATAGCCAGACGCCTCGATCAGGTCGCGAAAGAGCTTCATATTCAGCTCATTGTCTTCAACTATCATGACCTGTTTGGGCATGGACCAGTCCTCGTTTCGCTTTGAAACCTATTCATGGACATATAGGGTGTCCGGAGAACCGATTCCATTATCCCCCTAGAACGGTACGCTAGTGAGATTTGGTTGAGAAATAGGTAACTTCAGTAAACAAATGTCGCACGATACGAAAAACAACAGGGTCGCCTCGAAAGACAGCCACGAAACGGCGATCGCCATACTTGGCTGGTTGGCAAGCGAGCCGGATATGCTTGGGCGCTTTCTGGCCCTCACAGGTCTACAGCCCAACATGCTGCGACAGTCCGTCAACGACCCCGGCTTTCTCGCTGGCCTTACGGATTTCGTCATGAGCCACGAACCGGACCTGATGGCATTTTGCGCGGCGACCGGCACGAAACCCGAGGATGTCGAAGCCGCATGGCACCAATTGTCCGGGCCGGGGCTGAGTTCTGGCGAGTATTGAGCTCTCAGGATCGCTGGGAGCCCCGTTTCAAAACAGTCTGAGCATAGGACTCCAGCACAGAGTTCATGCGGGTTTGATACCCTTTACCGGTTGCCTTGTAGGCCTCAACGACCGACTTCTTCACCCGCAACGTAATCTGCTGCGTTCCCTCGGGTTCGACATAGGTCGCATTCTGCCAGAAGGTTTCGTCAAGCTCGGGAATATCGCTATAGTCTATGTCATCATCTGACAATGCGGCGAGCTGCTCAAGGGTCAACTCTTTTTCGTACTTCTTCGTCATAGCGCCTCCTTTCTCGGCGATTGGCTGGACGGGCAGAAATCAATCTCGTCTTTCCTGCGCGGTCGGTATGGATGACAGCCAACACCACAAGGCCGTCAATCTGACCAATCGAGTGGTATCGCGTCTCCGCATAGTCATTCCGATCATCGACCCAAGTTAGAACCGGTCCGTCAAATATTCGAACCGCAAGCGAGAAGCCTATGCCGTGCTTTTCCAGATTGAGTGTGTTCTTTTCCTTATCCCATTCAAACATGCGCAACCTTGGAACTACAATTGTAACTACTTTATCAAAAAATGCTATGGATGATCTGTGTCGCAGGATGCGCTCTTGAGCACGCAAAAGCAAAGGATTAAGGTACTGAACGTTCCCTTTTTGTTTCTGAGCCATGGCCGCTTCACTTTCTACCTATGATCCCGGTTTCTGCCGAGACTGTCTGGCTGGCCAGCCGGAGGGGATAAGGCGTTGCCGTATGTGTGGTAGCCCTCGCCTTGTCCACCATGACGAACTCTATGACCTCCCCATTGCCCATATCGATTGCGATGCGTTTTATGCATCGGTGGAAAAGCGCGACAATCCGGAGCTTGCAGACAAGCCGCTGATCATCGGTGGCGGCAAGCGGGGTGTGGTTTCGACGGCATGTTACATCGCCCGTATTCATGGTGTTCGCTCCGCCATGCCGATGTTCAAGGCGCTGGAGGCCTGTCCGCAGGCTGTGGTGATCAAGCCCGATATGGAGAAATATGTGAAGGTCGGGCGCGAAATCCGCGCGATGATGCAGGATTTGACACCGCTGGTTCAGCCGATCTCCATCGATGAGGCGTTTCTCGATCTGTCCGGCACAGAGCGGCTGCATCATGACCCGCCTGCCCGCGTGCTTGCCAGCTTTGCCCGGCGGGTGGAAAAGGAAATCGGCATTACCGTTTCCGTTGGGCTTTCCTACTGCAAATTTCTGGCAAAGGTCGCCTCCGACCTGCAAAAGCCACGCGGGTTTTCCGTCATCGGCGAGAAGGAGGCGATGGCCTTTCTCGGCAACCGCCCTGTCACGACGATCTGGGGGGTGGGGAAAGCCTTTGCAGCAACGCTGGAGGCCGATGGCATCCGCATGATTTCACAGTTGCAGGAGATGCAGGAGAGCGACCTGATGCGCCGTTACGGCTCCATGGGCCAGCGCCTGTTTCGGCTTTCGCGCGGCATAGACGACCGGGATGTCCACACCAATGATCCTGCCAAAAGCGTGTCTTCCGAGACGACCTTCTTCAACGATATGTCGCGCCATGACGACCTGGTGCCGATCCTGCGCTCGCTCTCTGAGAAGGTGGCGTGGCGGCTGAAGAAGAACATGGTTGCGGGTCACACCGTCGTTTTGAAAATGAAGACGGCGGATTTCAAATCTCGCACCCGCAACAAGCGGCTGGAAGACCCGACGCAGCTAGCCGACAGGATATTTCGCACCGGCCTCTCGCTGCTGGAAAAAGAAACAGATGGCACGAAATTCCGGTTGATCGGTATCGGGGTGACGGACCTCTGCAATGCAGATCTCGCCGATCCGCCAGACCTTGTCGATAGAAATGCCGGACGACGCGCCGCCGCAGAGGCTGCCATGGACAAGCTGCGCGACAAGTTCGGCAAGGGCACGGTCGAGACCGGCTACACCTTCGGCACCAAAAAATAAGCGTCGTACACGGCGTCGTGAACTTTATTTAAAAGTTTCCTTAAATCCCAACGGCTATTGTTGTGAGACTTGCCCTTAAGGCTCCCGTGCCCGCCGTTTTTGGTGGCATGTTTTGTATTGCGTTGGAGTGAACATGATGTTGCGTGCGTTTGTGGGAGCCTGTCTCCTCTCGACTTCCGTTCTGGTACAATCAGCCCTTGCCGGCGATGTGCGCAGCTTGCAGATCATCGTTTCAAAAAACGAGCAGACACTCAGCCTCTACGAGGACGGCGCTTTGATCTCGACCTCGCAAGTCTCCACGGGCAAGTCAGGCCATGAGACGCCGAGCGGAATTTTCTCCATTCTGGACAAGAAGAAATATCACGAATCCAACATCTACTCGGCCGCTCCCATGCCGTTCATGCAGCGCCTCACATGGTCAGGCATAGCGCTTCATGAGGGGCGCGTGCCGAACTATCCGGCTTCGCACGGCTGTATCCGCCTGCCTACAAAATTTGCAAAATCGCTGTACGGCATGACGGCGCGTGGGGTGCACGTCATTGTTTCCAATGCGGATGTCGCCCCTCGCGCCATCGACCACCCTGCCCTTTTGCAGCCCAGGAACAAAGCTCAGGAAGGGCTGATGTTATCAGACGTCGAACTTCGCCCGGCCAATTTCGACGCGTCGCTGAAGCTGGTGGAGGTTGCCGTCAACCAGACGACAAGTGCGGTCAAGCCGGCGGCTGTGCGGGAAGCGGAAGGCTCTCCTCTGCGCATCCTCATCACCCGTCGTGGTGACCGGGAGAAGATCATGGATGTGCAGAATTTGCTGACGACGATTGGCTTCGACGCAGGTGTGCCGGATGGCTATGCCGGGCAGATGACGGTCAATGCCATCAATGGCTTCAAGCGCTGGAAAGACCTCAAGACCACCGGCCCGCTTTTGACGGATGTTTTCATCGATGCACTCTACGCGTCCGCTGGCGCAGAGGCGGCACCAAACGGACAGATCATGGTTCGGCAGGATTTCAAGCCGCTGTTTGAAGCGCCGATCCACATCAAGGACCCCCATGTCGCGCTCGGCACCCATTTCTTCGAGGTTATCGACGTGGACCGGAAAAGCGGCAAGGCGCAGTGGAATGGGCTGACGCTGGAAAACCACCTGCCAGCGGGTGCTAAAAAGCGTCTTGGCATCGATGAAGAGAATGCGCCGGGCACATCCGATCAGCTGCGTGCTGTTCTGGACCGCATCGATATACCGGCACCTGTTCGACAGCAGCTGGAGGCATCGCTTTCAACGGGCAGTTCCATCACCGTATCCGATCTCAGCCACGGGCTGGAAACCGGACAGGGAACGGACTTCATCACCATCACCCGCGACTGACGGATTGAGACCCGGCCTGCCAATTCAGAGTTTCTGGAACGAAGTCTGAAAAATGGCGTTGAACTGGCATCACATCCTGCGTGGGAGCCAGCAAATGAACATCAAATATGTAGCGGCAGCAATTCTGGGATTGGCCTGTATCTCGGCAGCCGAGGCACCGCAAAATTACAGGGTCTATGCCGGGCCGGACGTAACGAGCGACCCAATCATCCTGGAAGTTTATGACCGGGCGCTGGCGAACTGCACCTATGAGGCCAGCACACCAACGCGTGGCACAGTCTACACCGCCTCCTACATCTACAACGCAGCGCTCAGAGCATGCCTGTCACGCCATGGCTTCAGCGATCGCGGCAGCAATGCCTATCCGACCAACAGCCTGTTCTAGAACTGGTTGTCCCGAAACTAGATTAGCTCGACATCGATAACGCCTGCGGCGGATCGGAAGGCTGCGCCGATTTCGGGCGAAATACGATATTTGCCCGGAAGTTCGACTTCGATCTCTCGCTGGCCGTCGTCTTTGATGACAACGAAATAAACCGCACCATCCCCCCTGTTGAGGTGAGGAACCAGTGTCTTCAGCGGGCTGGAATCGCGGATGAAAACGCGTAGCGCCTTTTGCATTTGGACGGATTTCTCCTCCAGCGACTGCGCGGTCTGGATGCGAAGGCCGATCCCTTCCGGTCGCTCTTCCGCCTGCACGGTGACAACAAGCGATTTGCCGACCTCCAGCAGATCACGGTACTGCGCAAGGCCTTCAGAAAACAGCACGGCCTCGTACTGGCCGGACGCATCCGAGAAAGTGACGATGCCCATCTTGTTGCCGGTTCTGGTCTTACGCTCCTGTTTGCCGGTGACGGTGCCAGCCAGACGGCCAGCAGTCGCACCCTGTTTTACGGCTGCGGTAAAATCGGCAATGTTCTGAACACGCAGCTTATCGAGAACGGCGCGGTAGGTATCCAGCGGATGGGCGGTGAGATAGAAGCCGAGCACCTGATATTCACGCAGCAGCTTTTCCGATGCCAGCCACGGTTGGTAGGCAGGAAGCACGAGCTTTTCCGGGCCGCTTGCGCCACCTGAGCCGAACATGTCGTGCTGACCGCTGACCCGGCGGCTCTGCGCCAGTTGCGCATAACCGATGATGCGATCCAGCCCGCCGATCAATTCGGCGCGATCCTTGCCGAAGCAATCGAAGGCACCGGCATTGATGAGGCTTTCGAGAACACGGCGGTTGATCTGTTTCGGATCGATCCGGAGGCAGAAATCCTCAAGGCTGGCGAAAGGTGTTTCGCCGCGCGCTTCCACGATGTGATCGACCGCGCCTTCGCCAACACCCTTTAGCGCGGCAAGCGAGTAATAGATGCGGTTTTCGCCCGGCTCGAAACGGCGGTGGGACGTCTGCACCGAAGGCGCGACGATTTCGATGCCCATCCGGCCCGCATCCTGGCGGAAATCGTTGACCTTTTCGGTGTTAGCCATATCCAGCGTCATCGACGCCGCCAGGAATTCGACCGGGAAATGCGCCTTCATATAGGCAGTCTGATACGACACGATGGCATAGGCGGCGGCGTGGGATTTGTTGAAGCCGTAGTTCGCAAACTTCGCCAGCAGATCGAAAATCGTATTGGATTGCGCTTTCGACACGTCGTTGCGCATCGCGCCTTCCACGAAACGTTCGCGCTGCTGGTCCATTTCCTCCTTGATCTTCTTACCCATGGCGCGGCGCAGAAGATCGGCTTCGCCGAGCGAATAGCCAGACAGAACCTGGGCGATCTGCATCACCTGTTCCTGATAAACAATAACGCCCTGCGTTTCCTTCAGCAGGTGATCGATGGTCGCATGGATCGACTCGATCTCTTCTTCGCCGTGTTTACGGGCGTTGTAGACGGGGATATTTTCCATCGGACCCGGACGATACAGCGCGACGAGCGCAATGATGTCCTCGATGCAGTCCGGGCGCATGCCGATCAGCGCCTTGCGCATGCCGGCACTTTCCACCTGAAACACGCCGATGGTTTCGCCGCGCGACAGCATCTCGTAGGTCTTCACATCCTCCAGCGGAATGGCCGCCAGATCGACAGCGACGCCGCGCCTTGCGACGAAATCCACCGCCACTTTCAAAACCGTCAGCGTCTTCAGGCCGAGAAAGTCGAACTTCACCAGACCGGCACTTTCAACCCATTTCATGTTGAACTGGGTGACCGGCATGTCCGAGCGCGGATCGCGGTACATCGGCACCAGCTTTGACAGTGGGCGGTCACCGATGACGATACCGGCGGCGTGGGTGGACGCGTGGCGATAGAGACCTTCGATCTTCTGGGCGATATCGAGAAGGCGCGCGACGACCGGCTCCTTGTCGGCCTCTTCCTGAAAACGCGGCTCTTCCTCGATGGCCTTGGACAGCGTCGTCGGGTTGGCCGGATTGTTCGGCACCAGCTTACAGATGCGGTCCACCTGCCCATAGGGCATTTCCAGCACGCGCCCGACGTCGCGCAACGCTGCACGGGCCTGCAACGAACCGAAGGTGATGATCTGGGCCACCTGCTCACGGCCATATTTCTTCTGGACGTAACGGATCACCTCTTCGCGGCGATCCTGACAGAAGTCGATATCGAAGTCGGGCATCGAGACGCGTTCCGGATTGAGAAAGCGTTCGAACAGCAGCGAGAAGCGCAGCGGGTCGACGTCGGTGATCGTCAGCGCATAGGCGACGAGCGAACCCGCACCGGAACCACGGCCCGGGCCAACCGGGATATCCTGGTTCTTCGCCCATTTGATGAAGTCGGCAACGATGAGGAAGTAGCCGGGAAACTTCATGCGCTCGATAACGCCGAGCTCGAAGTCCAGCCGGTCGCGATATTCCTGTTCGGTATAGCCCGGCGCCATTCCGAGTGCTGCCAGCCGTTGATCCAGACCCTCAACGGCTTGTCTGCGCAGTTCCTGCCCCTCGGCACGGTCGGCTTCATCGGGGTCTTCACTCGCACCGGTGAAGCGCGGCAGGATAGGACCGCGTTTTTTCAGCACATAGGAGCAGCGTTGGGCAATCTCGATGGTGTTTTCCAACGCTTCCGGAAGGTCGGCAAACAGCGCCATCATCTCTTCGCGGCTTTTGAGATAGTGGTCGGGCGTCAGGCGGAAACGGCTGTCATCGGAGACGATGGCGTTGTGAGCGACAGCCATCAACGCATCATGGGCATCGTAATCCGCGCGCGTCGGGAAGAACGCCTCGTTGGTGGCGACAAGCGGGACATCATGTTCATAGGCCAAAGTCACCATGCGACGCTCATGCACACGATCAAAATTGCCCTGACGTTGCAGCTCGATATAAAGCCGGTCGCCGAACAGTTCCTTCAGGGCCACAAGCCGTCTGGTCGCCTGAGCCGTATGACCCTCTTTGAGAGGCATATCGATCGGACCACCCGATGCACCGCTGAGAACGATCAGGCCAGCATTATCGCCCTCCTCCAGCCATGCCTTGGTGATGCAGACAGACGGCCCGGTGGTATCACCATCCAGATAGGCACGGCTGATCAGGTCGACCAGACGCTCGTAACCTTGCGCATTGGCAGCCAGCACCACAATCGCCGGCAGCTTCGCCAGATTGTTATGCCCCCGCTTGTCATCGGTGGCATCCTGCATGTCGATGGACATCTGGCAGCCGATGATAGGCTGCAAGCCTTCGTCTCGCGCCTTTTCGGAAAACTCCAGCGCGACGAACAGATTGTTGGTATCGGTAATTGCAATGGCGGGCTGACCGTCAGAAACGGCCTTCGCCATGATTTTCTTCAAGGGCAACGCACCCTCGAGAAGAGAATAGGCAGAGTGCACACGCAGGTGAACAAAGCCGGGCGTTTTCAGGTCTGTACCGGCGGTCCCGCCGCTCACTAAAATCTCGCCCATCAACCGCCATCCCGTCATTCTGAATCAGCGGGATTTTCGGATTTCCTGACGGCAATGTCCACTGCCCGCAGGTAGCTTTACACGTCATTTCATTTATGAAACGACGCTGACATATCACATAGAAGTGAGGATTACCGAGAAGCTGGTAACAAAAACAGCGATGGAAGCGAAGGCAGCAATGTCACGGATGATGTCGGTCATTTGTCTCTCCATACTCGTTATGTTCTAACTTTGTTCTCATTTCGTTTCGTTGTCAACTGCTTATTTCGGGGTCTCGTCTTGTCAACGCGTGCGGAGTCGCGGCGGTTACGCATGCGATTCGCGGCAAGCTGTTGAGTCCAAATGACAAAACCCCGCGCAGCAAATGCTGCACGGGGCTTGTTGAATCTTAGGGTATGGACTGTGAGGGCCTGTAAGCCCGCAGATCAGAACTCGACGATCTTGCCTTCGCTCAGAGTGACGCGGCGGTCCATGCGGGCTGCGAGGTCGTGGTTATGGGTGGCGATCAAGGCTGCAAGCCCGGACTGGCGTACCAAGGCCTCGAGTGCTCCGAACACATAGGACGCCGTCTCCGGGTCGAGATTGCCCGTCGGCTCGTCGGCCAGCAGCAACAGCGGTGCATTGGCCACGGCGCGTGCGATAGCGACGCGCTGCTGCTCACCACCGGATAGCTCGGACGGACGATGATCACCGCGGTGACCGATGCGCATATAGTCCAACAGGGCCGCTGCTCGCTCGCTTGCTTCCGCGTGGGGCAGACCGGCAATCAACTGCGGCATCATGATGTTTTCGAGCGCGGTGAACTCCGGCAGCAGATGGTGGAACTGGTAGACGAAGCCGATATCGCTGCCACGGATCGACGTGCGCTCCTCGTCAGACAGATCACCGCAGGAACGACCGTTGATGAACACCTCGCCAGCATCTGGATGCTCCAGCAGACCCGCCAGATGCAGCAGCGTGGATTTACCGGTGCCAGAGGGTGCGACAAGCGCGACGATTTCGCCGCTTCTCAATTCAAGATCGGCATTTTTCAAAATGGAAAGGCTGGTTTCGCCCTGACCGTAGGTCCGTTCCACGCCGGAAAGCCGCAACGCTATTTTCTTTGCCATGGTGTGAAGCAGTCCTTATTCGTAACGCAGGGCTTGCACAGGATCGAGCTTGGAAGCCCGCCATGCCGGAAAGATCGTCGCAATGAAAGACAGGGTCAGCGCCATGGCAACGACGGTCAGCGTTTCGCTCAGCTGCATTTCCGCTGGAAGCTGGCTGAGGAAATAGAGCTGGGGATCGAACAGAACCGTGCCTGAAATCCATGAAAAGAACTGCCGGATCGATTCGACATTCAGACAGACGAGAACCCCAAGTCCGACGCCCGCAAAGGTGCCTACCATGCCGATGGCAGCACCCGTCATGAAGAAGATGCGCATGATGGAGCCGCCACTGGCACCCATGGTGCGCAGAATGGCGATATCGCTGCCCTTGTCCTTCACCAGCATGATGAGGCCCGAGATAATGTTGAGCGCCGCCACCAACACGATCAGCGTCAGGATCATGAACATGACGTTGCGCTCCACCTGCAAGGCGGAAAAGAAGGTCTGATTTCGCTGTCGCCAGTCGGTGATATAGATCTGCCGCTCGGCTGCCGCTTCCACCAGAGGCCTGATGCCATCCACATTATCAGGGTGGGTAACGAACAGCTCGATGGACTGAACGATGCCTTCCTGATTGAAATAAAGCTGCGCTTCAGAAAGCGGCATGTAGATCATCGAGGCATCATATTCCGACATGCCGATCTCGAAAACGCCCGAGATCGTATAGGATTTGACGCGTGGATTGACGCCCATCGGCGTCACGTCACCTTCCGGTGATATCAGCGTAATCTGATCACCTGCAGTCACGCCCAGCTGGGATGCCAGGCGCGAACCGACAAGAACGCCCTGCCCCGACATGAAGCCGACGAGATCGCCCACCTTGATATTGCCGGAGACTTCCTTGATCTTCTCGATGTCTTCGGCACGAACGCCGCGCACCAGAGCACCGCTGCCCGCACCGCCACGACCGGACGCAAGCGTCTGGCCCTCGACCAGTGGCAGCGCCATGGTAACGCCGGGAACGCCCGCGAATCTCTTCGCCAGAACGTCATAGTCCTTGAGCGGAGAATCGATCGGCTGAACGATCATGTGGCCGTTGATGCCGAGAATGCGGGAAATCAGCTCCGTACGGAAACCGTTCATTACGGCCATCACGATAATCAGCGTCGCCACGCCGAGCATGATGCCGACGAAGGAGAAACCAGCGATGACGGAAATGAACGCTTCCTTGCGGCGCGAACGCAGGTAGCGCCAGGCCACCATGCGTTCGAAGGCCGAAAATGGTCGGGCGGACCTACCCTTTACGGATGAGCCTGCACCGTTATCAGCCTCGGCTTTTGCCATGTCGTCTCCCTATTGGCTCTTCAGCCAAGCACTCTGTTCATTGCCGCTTCGATGGTCACGGTTTCGCGCGCACCGGTTTTGCGGTTCTTGACCTCGACTTCACCGGCAGCAACGCTGCGTGGACCAACGATGATCTGCACCGGCACGCCAATGAGATCAGCCGTTGCGAATTTCTGGCCCGCACGGTCGTCCGTGTCGTCGTAAAGAACATCCTTGCCGGCGTTCGACAGCGAGTAATACAGCTTTTCACAAGCCGCATCACAGGCAGCGTCGCCAGCCTTCATGTTGATGATGACAACGTCGAAAGGCGCAACCGAGTCCGGCCAGATGATTCCGTTCTCATCATGCGATGCTTCAATGATGGCGGGAACAAGGCGTGTGGGGCCAATGCCATAGGAACCCATGTGGACAAGGTGTTCCTTGCCATCAGGTCCCTGAACCTTGGCACCCATCGGCTCGGAATATTTCGTGCCGAAATAGAAGATGTGGCCAACTTCGATACCACGTGCAGACAGGCGCTCACCCTCGGGGATCGCGTCGAATGCCGCTTCATCATGCATTTCGGATGTGGCGGCGTAGTCCGTCGTCCACTCATCGAAAATGCCCTGAAGACCAGCGACGTCATCGAAATCAGTGTCATCAGAGGGAATGCCGCGATCCAGGAAGCTCTTGTGGCAGAACACTTCAGACTCACCGGTATCCGCCAGAATAATGAATTCGTGGCTGTGATTGCCGCCGATCGGGCCGGTATCGGCGCGCATGGGAATGGCCCGCAGACCGAGGCGCGAGAAGGTGCGCAGGTAAGCGGTGAACATCTTGTTATAGGAATGGATCGCGTCTTCCTTCGTCAGGTCGAAGGAATAGGCATCCTTCATCAGGAATTCGCGCGAGCGCATGGTGCCGAAACGGGGGCGAACCTCGTCACGGAACTTGAGCTGAATGTGATAGAGGTTCAGCGGCAGGCTCTTGTAGGACTTAACATAGGAACGGAAGATGTCGGTGATCATCTCCTCATTGGTCGGACCATAGAGCATCTGGCGGTCCTGACGGTCCTTGATGCGCAGCATTTCCTTGCCGTAATCATCGTAGCGACCGCTTTCCTGCCAAAGCTCGGCTGTCTGAAGCGTCGGCATCAGAAGCTCGATGGCACCGGAACGATCCTGCTCTTCGCGAACGATCTTGTTGACCTTATCCAACACGCGCTTGCCCAGCGGCAACCAGGAATAAATGCCCTGGCTCTGCTGACGCACCATGCCTGCACGCAGCATGAGGCGATGCGAGACGATTTCCGCTTCCTTGGGATTTTCCTTGAGGATGGGCAAAAAGTAACGGCTAAGACGCATGGTGGTTTCCATTCTGTGGCGAAACACCGATTTTACACGGGAATCGCCGGAATAAAGGGACATTTCCGCCGTACATAGCGGTTTCCGCATCAGAAAGAAACCCGCCCTCAAACGCGTTGCCGTGTTGATACCAACTATGCGCCAGCGATTCTTTTCAGGCCCGAATTCTGGTGTCACGGAGGACCCATCGCCATGCCTCACGTCAGGTACAATTGTGCTTCATGGCGCTTCTGCGGCGAATTTGTGAGACGACTTTCGCCCCTGAACGGTTACAGGAGGAATATTATTGCCGCTAAGGTGCGACATATCGCTTCAGGAGGAATTTTCTGCCGACTGTAACAAATATGCAAAAAATCTGATGACAACTGCCTATGATTGAGCTAGTTTTGGCTTACAAAAGAGGCAGGAAGTTTAAATTCTTGTCATTTTCGCGGTCAGTCTTGGGAGGATGAGATCTTAGGCGCGCTTAGGCGCAGCCCCGGTAACGGTTACAGATCACGCGAAACTAAAGAACAAGGCTGAAACGCCTTGTTTTTTTTTGCTTTCAGTTACCCCAGCCCAAACCGCGAAGAAGATTTTGGCTTAATCACGGCAGTCAACTTGCGGACGTATCGGTAACGACGGTGCGCTTCCCTCTATGGCCTGCCCAGATGACATCTGGATGACAGACTCAATCGTAAACCGGAACGATGCGCGGCAGATCATCCATGGTGAAGCCAAAATACCACGTTGCCAGATACCATACGCCACAGATGAGCAGTGAGATCAGCGTTGTCAGCAACACCATTTTACCACCGCTGAAATGCGAAGGCGCACTGGCAACGGTTCCAAGCGCCACATTTCCATCCTCGGATTGCGTGCGAAGACCAATCGGCAGAACGATGAACAGCACCGTCCACCAGACGATGAAAAAGACGGCAAAAGCCGAAAGCCACGGCATATTTCAAAACCTCCCATAGTATCGTCGTGAAAGCGCCAAGCGCCTGGGCCGACTCAGACCTGTTCAATCTCTATCAGAGTACCGAAGAAGTCTTTCGGATGGAGAAAAATCACTGGTTTGCCATGCGCGCCGGTTTTCGGCTCGCCATTCCCCAGCACCCTCGCCCCCTGTTGCTTCAAGTGGTCGCGTGCAAGGATGATGTCGTCCACTTCGTAGCAGATGTGATGCATGCCACCGGAAGGGTTCTTCTCCAGAAAGGCGGCAATTGATGAACCTTCACCGAGCGGTTCCAACAGTTCCACCTTGGTGTTGGGCAGCTCGACAAAAACGACTGTCACGCCATGCTCCGGCAAAGCCTGCGGCTGAGAGACAGCAGCACCCAGGGTATCGCGGTAGGTTGCGACTGCCGCTGTCAGATTTGGCACCGCAAGTGCCACGTGGTTGATACGTCCGAGCATGCCTTCCTCCCAAAAACGGCGGTCGAAGCGCCCCGCGCCTCGACCCGCATATTCGACGTTACACCTTCGTCACGAAGACAGTCACGATAGGCTTCTTGCCCCAGACCTGATTGGCCGTGGCACGGACGGCGCGGCGGATGGATTCCCGGACGACGTTTAAATCCTTGCGACGAGCGCGTGGAATGCTTTCGACGGCGCTGAGCACGGCGTCATAAAGCGTGTCTTCCATGGCTTCGCCCTCGTCGTCAAACTCCGGCAGACCGAAGGGCACGACATCGGGATCGCCCTGGAAATCGAACCGGCTGTCCAACAACACATTGATCGAAACGTGCCCTGCAAATGACAGCTTGCGGCGGTCGCCGATGCCCATTTCCTCGAAATCACCCACGAGGCGACCATCCTTGAAGACGCGGCCATGCGGCGCGTCATCAATGACCTCAGCTGGGCCGGGTGCCAGGCGCAGAATGTTGCCGTTGCGAACCTTCGGAACCTGCCCGATACCAGCCTGCTCGGCGAGTAGCTTTTGCGCTACCAGATGCGCGGCTTCGCCGTGAACAGGCACGAGGATCTGCGGCTTTACCCACTCGTACATCTGCAAAAGCTCGTTGCGGCGCGGGTGGCCCGACACGTGAACGAGTGCTTCATTATCGGTAATGATATTGATGCCCTGCTCGATCAGGCCGTTCTTGATGTCCTGAATGGCCTTTTCATTGCCGGGGATAGCACGGGATGAAAACACGACCGTATCGCCGGATGCGAGCGCGACATTGCGCATCTCATCACGCGACAGTTTGGCCAGTGCCGCCCGCGACTCGCCCTGCGAGCCGGTAAGGATGACGACAACCTTGTTGCGGGGAATGTAGCCATATTCGTCTTCAGCCAGAAACGGCTTGATGCCTTCCATGATGCCGAGATCCTGCGACACATTGACCACGCGCTTCAAGGAACTGCCAAGCAACAGAACCTCGCGGCCTGCGCGTTCGGCAGCCTGCGCAATGGAGCGAATGCGCCCGACATTGGAGGAGAATGTGGTGATGGCCACACGTCCCTCGGCATTTTCGATGATCTGGCGAAGACCTTCGGACACCTGTTCCTCAGACGGAGAGACACCATCGCGCAGCGCATTGGTGCTGTCGCACATCATCGCCAGCACGCCCTCTTCGCCGACGGCGCGGAAACGGGCTTCATCGGTGAAGGGTCCAAGCGACGGTGCGTGGTCGATCTTCCAGTCGCCCGTATGCACGGCATTGCCGAGCGGGGTGCGGATGACGAGCGACATGGGTTCGGGAATCGAGTGATTGACGCCGATGGCTTCGATCTCGAACGGGCCAACATTGATGCGATCGCCAGCCTTGAACGGGGTGATCGGAATTTCGGCGCGCGTGCCTTCATAATTGCGCTTGGCTTCCAGCATGCCGGCGGTGAAGCCGGACGCGTAGACCGGTACTTTCAGGCTTGGCCAGAGATCATTCAGCGCGCCGTAATGGTCCTCATGCGCGTGGGTGATGATGATGGCTTTGAGGTTGTTGCGTTGCTGTTCGATGAAGTTGATATCTGGCAGCACGAGGTCGATGCCCGGCAAGTCCAGCCCAGCGAAGGTCACGCCGCAATCGACCATGATCCACTCACGTTTGGCCGCAGGGCCGTAGCCGTAGAGCGCCAGGTTCATGCCGATTTCACCAACGCCGCCGAGCGGCAGGAATACGAATTCGTCTTTTGTCGTCATTCTGTGTTTTGTCCAATCATGGTCGCTGCCGCCACACAGTGAAGCGCGCGCGGGTAAAGCGATAAGCACCGGTTTTCATCTTGCGACCCGACACAGCCGATGCGGGGCTGAAAGGGCGTCCTGCATTTACCGAGCAGCAGACATGCTCCAGATTCGAGTGGCGAACGTCGGCGCGTTTAAGCACCGTACGGTTCAGCCGAAAAACACGTCGCCAGCAGCGATGGAGCGCAACGGCCCATCATCCTCTTCCAGCAGCAGGAAACCATTATCATCAATTCCGGCAAAACGCCCGCGAATAGACCGGTCGGGCAGATTGACGGAAATCGGCTCGCCGATACCGCAGGCGGCGGCACGCCACAGACGCACGATCTCAGCCACGCCCTGCCCGCGATTCCATAGGCCAAGAACGAAGGCGGCCTCACGAAACAGATGCGCAAAAAGCTCATCGGGGCCGCAGGATGCGCCATGTTCGCCCAACCGAGTGACCGGATAGGCCGGACTATCAGGCATATGGGCGATGTTGATGCCGATGCCGATGACGAGCGCCGTGCGCCCATCGGCCAGCGTTTCGGCCTCCATGAGGATGCCGCAGGTCTTTTTGCGTCCGATGAGAATATCGTTCGGCCATTTGATTTCCAGCGGTGCGCCGCCATGTGGCAAGACCGCACCAACGGCGCGGTAAACCGCAAGCGCGAAGGCAAGCGGCAAAGCGCCAATGCTTTCCATCGGCGCAGGATCGATCAGGAGAAGAGAGGCGTAAAGATTGCCGGGTTCCGAAACCCAGGGCCTGCCGCGACGGCCACGACCACCGGTCTGCCTGCCAGCCGTGACCCAGAGATTGCCGGGATCCCCTGCTCTGGCACGGCTGAAGCATTCGACATTGGTGGATGACGTTTCCACCAATGCCTCGTGCCGAAAGTCATCCAATGACCTCAGGCCCGTTTTCTGCAAAGTCTCGCTCAAAAGAACGTCTTAGCTGCGGCATCAACCGCGTTGCCGAGTGCACCACCAAAGGCGATGAAGGCGACGACAAAGAGGCCGGACAAAGCGTAAACGATACGCAGTTCGCCGGACGCCTTTTCGAAACCACCGTCCTTGGCATCATCGAACCACATGACCTTGACGATGCGCAGGTAGTAGTAAGCGCCGACGACCGAGGCAATCACACCGATGACGGCAAGCGGGTAGAGCTTGGCCTCAATGGCTGCGAGGAAGACGTAGTACTTGCCGAAGAAACCAGCCAGCGGCGGAATGCCAGCCAGCGAGAACATCATGGCCGTCAGGACCAGCGCCATGAACGGATTGCTGGACGCCAGACCCGAGAGATCGTCAACGCTTTCGACATTGCCGACTTCCTTGCGGCGCATGGCCAAGATGCAGGCGAAGGTACCCAGCGTCATGCCCATGTAAATGGTCATGTAGATCAACACGCCCGAAACGCCAGCCTGTGTTCCCGCCGCCAGACCGACAAGGGCGTAACCCATGTGGCTTATCGAGGAATAGGCCATCAGACGCTTGATGTTCTTCTGGCCGATAGCGGCAAAGGCACCGAGCAGCATGGACGCAATCGAGATGAAAACAACGATCTGCTGCCAGTCGGCAAAGACAGGCTGGAACGCATCGATGACGATACGAACGAAGATCGCCATTGCACCGACCTTGGGAGCAGCAGCAAGGAACGCCGTAACAGTCGTTGGCGCACCTTCATAAACATCGGGCGTCCACATGTGGAACGGCACGGCGGAAATCTTGAACGCGAGGCCGGCGAGCACGAAGACCAGACCGAACACGAGGCCGAGCGAACGGGTCTCGGACGCCAGAACGGTTGCGATTTCGTGGAAACCGGTGTTGCCGGTAAAACCATACACCAGCGACATGCCGTAGAGCAGCATGCCCGACGACAAAGCGCCGAGTACGAAATACTTCAAACCGGCTTCCGTGGAGCGCAGGCTTTCACGGTTGATGGCGCAGATGACGTAGAGCGCCAGCGACTGAAGCTCCAGCGCCATATAAAGCGAAATCAGGTTGTTGGCCGAGATCATCAGAAGAATGCCGAGCGTGGCCAGAACCAGCAGCACCGGATACTCGAAACGACCGATCGGCTCGACACGGCCGTGGCCGACCGACAGGATCATGGCGACGATGGAGCCGATCAGCGCCAGCACCTTCATGAAGTTGCCGAAGGCGTCTGCGACGTAAACGCCGCCAAAGGCCTCGCCGGTCGCAGGTGCAAAGATGATCCAAAGACCGACGACGACCAGAAGAGCCACGGAAAGGCCCATGACCGTATTGGTCGACTTGTCCCCGGAGAAGACCCCAATCATGAGCAGCGCCAGAGCGCCGACCGCAAGGATCAGCTCGGGCGTCGCGATGCGCAGACTGGCAAAAAGAATTTCAGCGGTCATGTCCTACGGGTCCTGTCGTCAGTTCAGAGAAAGCGCAACATTCTGCGCTGCCTGCAATGCGGCCGTATAATTATTGATCAAAAGGTCCACCGATGCTGCCGTAGCATCGAAAACCGGTGCCGGGTAGACGCCGAAGAAAATCGTCAGCGCAACCAGCGGGTAGAGAATGATCTTTTCGCGCGTCGAAAGATCGAGCAGAGACTTCAGGCTTTCCTTTTCCAGCGCACCGAAAATGACGCGGCGATAGAGCCACAGCGCGTAGGAGGCGGAAAGGATGACGCCCGTTGCCGCAAACAGCGCGACCCAGGTGTTGGCGCGGAAGACGCCCACGATCGTCAGGAATTCACCAACGAAACCGGATGTGCCGGGCAGACCGACATTGGCCATGGTGAAGACCATGAAGGCGACGGCATATTTCGGCATGTTGTTGACGAGACCACCATAGGCGGAAATCTCGCGGGTGTGCAGACGGTCATAGACGACGCCGACGCAAAGGAAGAGCGCGCCGGAGACGATGCCGTGCGACAGCATCTGGAAGATCGCACCCTGCACGCCCTGAACATTGGCGGCGAAGATACCCATGGTCACATAGCCCATGTGAGCAACGGACGAGTAAGCAATCAGCTTCTTGATGTCGTCTTGCATCATCGCGACCAGCGAGGTGTAGATGATGGCGATGACGGACAGTGTGAAGACGAAGGGCGCAAAGTAATCCGACGCAATCGGGAACATCGACAGCGAGAAACGGATGAAACCGTAACCGCCGAGCTTCAGCATGACGCCAGCCAGAATGACTGAACCGGCGGTTGGTGCCTGAACGTGGGCGTCAGGCAGCCAGGTGTGAACAGGCCACATCGGCATCTTCACAGCAAAGGCTGCAAAGCAGGCGAGCCACAGCCACGTCTGCATGCCGGCCGGGAAGCCGTGCTTCAGCAGTTCCGTCATGTCAGTCGTGCCAGCCTGCCAATACATCGCCATGATGGCGAGCATCGTCAGAACCGAACCGAGCAACGTGTAGAGGAAGAACTTGTAGGAGGCGTAAACGCGATCCTTGCCGCCCCACACGCCGATGATGATGAACATCGGAATGAGTGTGGCTTCGAAGAAGACGTAGAAGAGAACGGTATCGAGCGCGACGAACACGCCGACCATGACGACTTCCAGGAGAAGGAAGGCGATCATGTATTCCTTGAGGCGCTTCTCGATGGAGTTCCAGCTGGCCAGTACGCAGAATGGCATCAGGAATGTCGTCAGGATGACGAACAGCATAGAGATGCCATCGACGCCGAGATGATAGGCGGCGATCTTGCCGAACCAGGCATGCTTTTCGACCATTTGGAAGCCCGGGTTCGAGTTGTCGAAACCGATCCAGATGAACAGCGACAGCACGAAGGTGAAGACCGTCGTCAGCAGTGATACGTTGAGAATATTGCGGCGTCCAAACGGGCCGTTCTCATTTGTCAGAAGCAAAAGCACCACGCCGACCAGCGGCAGAAAGGTGACCGTTGAAAGAATAGGCCAATCGGTCATCACAGGGCACTCCCGAGCATCATCCAGGTGACAAGCCCGGCAATACCGATCAGCATCGCAAAGGCATAATGATAGAGGTAACCGGATTGCAGACGAACGACGCGGTTGGTCACGTCAGCCACGCGCGCGGCAATACCGTTGGGTCCGTAGTGGTCGATAACCGCCACGTCGCCCTTTTTCCACAGGAAGCGGCCAAGCGCCTTTGCCGAGCGGACGAAGAGGAAATCGTATAGTTCGTCGAAGTACCACTTGTTGAGCAGGAACTGGTAAAGACCACGGTTGGTCTCGGCCAGACGCTTCGGCGTCTCAGGCGACTTGATGTAGAAGTACCAGGCGGTGACGAAACCAAGAGCCATTGCAACGAACGGGCTCCACTTAACCCACAATGGAACGTGGTGGAACTCTTCGAGGATTTCGTTGGACGGAAGCGTAAACAGAGCTCCCTTCCAGAATTCCGCATATTCTTCACCGAAGAAATGGCCCTCGAACATGACGCCTGCCAAAACCGCACCAACGGTGAGAACGAACAGCGGGATCAGCATAACCATCGGCGATTCATGGACATGGTGCATGACATCTGCGGAAGCGCGGGGCTTGCCGAAGAAGGTCATGAATGCCAGGCGCCAGGAGTAGAAGCTGGTGAACAGGGCGGCAATGACCAGAAGCGTGAAGGCAAAACCGGCAACCGCGTTGTGCGAGGCATAGGCGGATTCTATGATCACGTCCTTGGAGAAGAAGCCGGCAAAGCCAATCATCGTGCCCGGAATACCAACGCCTGTCAGCGCCAGCGTACCGACCGTCATCGTCCAGAAGGTGATGGGGATGTGCTTGCGCAGACCGCCCATGTGACGCATGTCCTGCTCACCATCCACGGCGTGAATGACCGAACCGGCGCAAAGGAACAACAGCGCCTTGAAGAAGGCGTGCGTGAAGAGGTGGAACACGGCGGCACCATATGCGCCGACGCCGAGCGCCACGAACATGTAACCGAGCTGCGAACATGTCGAGTAAGCGATGACGCGCTTGATATCGTTCTGCACCAGACCGACGGTAGCGGCAAAGAAGGCGGTGATCGCGCCGACCAGCGTAACCACGGTCAGGGCATCCGGCGATAGTTCAAAGATCGGCGACATGCGGGCAACGAGGAAGACGCCAGCTGTGACCATGGTCGCGGCGTGAATGAGCGCCGACACGGGTGTCGGGCCTTCCATCGCGTCGGGCAGCCATGTGTGCAGCAGGAACTGAGCCGACTTACCCATGGAACCCATGAACAGCAACAGGCAGACGCCGGTCAGCGCATGCGCCTTGTCCAGCTGCATGCCGAACAGGTTGATGACGACATCCGTAGATGCTGCGCCATCGGCAGGCAGATAGGTGCCAGCGGCTGCGAAGATGGTCTCGAAGCTGACCGAACCGAACAGCACGAACAGACCGGAGATGCCGAGGATGAAGCCAAAGTCACCAACGCGGTTGACGATGAAGGCCTTCATGGCGGCAGCAGAAGCGGATGGCTTCTTGTACCAGAAGCCGATCAGCAGATAGGACGCCAGACCCACGCCCTCCCAGCCGAAGAACATCTGCAACAGGTTGTCGGATGTGACCAGCATGAGCATGGCGAAGGTGAAGAGCGACAGATAAGCGAAAAAGCGCGGACGATGCGGATCGTGGTGCATGTACCCGATGGAGTACAGGTGAACCAGAGTCGACACGGTGTTGACCACGACGAACATGACCGCCGTCAGTGTGTCGATACGGAAGGCCCATTCGACATCGATGCCGCCGGACTGGATCCAGCGCAGCACGGTGACCTTGATGACTTCACCCGGTTCGTGGCTGAGAAGCGCCACGTTGATGAACACGACCCATGACAGGATCGCGACGATGATCATCAGGCCAGTGGTGACATATTCCGAGGCTTTGGCACCGATGGAGCGACCGAAAAGGCCAGCGATCAGGAAGCCGATCAGCGGAAGAAAGACGATAGCTTTGTAAATCATAGCCTTATCAGCCCTTCATCATATTGACGTCTTCCACGGCAATCGATCCGCGGTTGCGATAGAAGACAACGAGTATTGCAAGACCGATTGCGGCTTCCGCAGCGGCGACAGTCAGAATGAACAAAGCGAAGACCTGGCCGACGATATCGTTGAGGAACGACGAAAACGCCACCATGTTGAGATTGACCGCAAGCAGGATAAGCTCGATCGACATCAGGATGACGATGACGTTCTTGCGGTTGAGAAAGATACCGAAGATGCCGATCGTCAAGAGGACCGCGCTGACCGTCAGGTAATGGGAAAGACCGATTTCCATAATATTATGTTCCTTGGATCCGTTCGCGCCTTAGATGCCCTGACCCGGCTTGACCTTGACCGTCGTAACAGCGGTCTTCGGATCGCGGGCAACCTGCTTGGAAATGTCCTGCCGCTTGATATCGGTGCGGTGACGCAGGGTCAGCACAATCGCGCCGATCATCGCCACCAGCAGCACCAGACCGGCGAGCTGGAAAAAGTAGATGTAATTCGTGTACAGCACGTCACCGAGTGCCGCCGTATTGGCGCGCTCCGCCGGGTTCGGGATCGGCATGGTGATCGACTTCGCAGCCACCGGGTTCAGCACGCTGCCACCGATGACGATGATGAGTTCAGCGGCCAAAATGATACCGATCAATGCACCGACCGGTGCATATTGCAGCACACCGGAGCGAAGCTCGGCGAAATCGACATCCAGCATCATGACGACGAAGAGGAACAGCACCGCCACAGCGCCGACATAAACCACCAGCAGGATCATGGCGAGGAATTCGGCACCCGTCAGCAGGAAGAGCGCCGCCGCGTTGAAGAAGGTCAGGATGAGGAACAGTACCGAGTGAACGGGGTTCTTCGAAGCGATGACCATAAACGCAGACGCCACGGCGACGAAGGCGAAGATGTAAAAGAATACAGCGTGCAGACCCATGTTGGTGCCTTTTTGTCCTCACCGGACAAACGCGACCCTGAAGCCGCATGCCCGTTTCATTCCCGTCAGCGAAAACCGACAGGCAGTGACTGTTTTACCCACTCCGAAGCAGCGCTCCGAAGGAACCATGCTGCCTTAACGGTAAGGCGCATCCAGAGCAAGGTTGCGAGCGATTTCACGTTCCCAACGGTCGCCATTATCGAGAAGACGCTGCTTGTCGAAATACAGCTCCTCGCGGGTTTCCGTCGCGAATTCGAAGTTCGGACCCTCGACGATGGCATCGACAGGGCATGCTTCCTGGCAGAAGCCGCAATAGATGCACTTTACCATGTCGATATCGTAACGAACCGTGCGGCGCGTGCCATCGTTGCGGCGTGGGCCAGCTTCGATGGTAATGGCCTGGGCAGGACAGATCGCTTCGCACAGCTTGCAGGCGATGCAGCGTTCTTCACCGTTTGGATAACGACGAAGCGCATGCTCACCACGAAAGCGCGGGCTGACCGGACCCTTTTCGAAAGGGTAGTTCACTGTCGCCTTCTGTTTGAAGAAGTGACGCATCGTCAGGAAGAAGGCACCAACGAATTCCTTGAGGAACAGCGAATTGACGGCTTGGGAAAGACTGGCCATCTCAACCTCCAAATCTGCAAGCGAGGACTGCGGACATCATTATGCGCCTGCCGTCAGCTTGAGTACGAATGCAACAATCACGACCATGGCGAGCGACAAGGGAAGGAAGACCTTCCAGCCGAGACGCATCAACTGGTCATAGCGGTAACGTGGAACGAATGCCTTCACCAAGCCGAACATGAAGAAGACCATGCCGCCCTTCAGGATGAACCAGATGATACCTGGAACCCAGTTCAGGAACCAGACATCCACGATGGGAAGCCAGCCGCCCAGGAACAGGATGGTCGTCAGGCAGCACATCAGAACGATGGCAGCATATTCGCCCAACATGAACATCATGTACGGGGTGGAGCCATACTCCACCATGTGACCGGCCACAAGTTCCGATTCCGCTTCTGGCAGATCGAAGGGTGGACGGTTGGTTTCAGCCAGTGCCGAGATGAAAAAGACGATGAACATCGGGAAGAGCGGCAACCAGTGCCAATCCAGGAACGATGCCGGCAGGCCAAGCGACGTGCCAATGCCCGAATGCTGCGCATTGACGATATCCGTCAGGTTCAGCGAACCGACGCAAAGCAGAACGGTGACGATAACGAGGCCGATGGAGACTTCGTAAGACACCATCTGCGCGGCAGAACGAAGCGCGCCAAGGAACGGATACTTCGAGTTCGAAGCCCAGCCACCCATGATGATGCCGTAGACTTCGAGCGACGAGATCGCGAAGATGTAGAGAATGCCGACATTGATGTTGGCAATCACCCAGCCATCCGCAAAGGGGATGACGGCGTAGGTTGCCAGAGCCAGCGTCACGGCAACCAGCGGAGCCAGCAGGAACACGGCCTTGTTGGCACCGGATGGGATGACCGGCTCTTTCAGAATGAACTTCAAAAGGTCGGCGAAAGACTGGAAGAGGCCGAAGGGACCAACGACGTTGGGACCACGGCGCAGCTGAACGGCTGCCCAGATCTTACGGTCGGCAAGCAGAAGGAAGGCGATCGACACCAGCAACAAAACGAGAAGAAGCAGGGACTGGCCGACAATAATCAGCGCTGGCCAGACATAGCTCCAGAAAAACGATTCCATAGTCCCCTACCCTTACTCTGCCGCAGCCTTGAAGTTGTTGCGGGCCAATGCGGAACATTCGGCCATCACGGCGGACGCTCTCGCAATCGGGTTCGTCAAATAAAAATCCTTAACCGGCGATGCAAAGCCCGCCTTGTTGAGGGTACCAGCCTTTGTCGCCAGCGCTTCGATGCCTGCCACGTCGGCCACGGCAATCTCGTCGGCATCGGCAAAATGCGGATGCGCGATGTAAAGCTGGGCACGCAGTGCGGACAGCGAGTCGAACGGCAGCTTGTGACCGAGAACATCGGACAACGCACGCAGGATCGCCCAGTCTTCGCGGGCTTCACCCGGTGCGAAACCGGCGCGGTTGCCCATCTGGACGCGTCCTTCGGTGTTGACCCAGATGCCGGACTTTTCGGTATAGGCAGCACCCGGCAGGATGACATCGGCAGCCATTGCGCCAGCGTCGCCATGCGAACCGATATAGACCGTCAGTTTTGCAGTCTTTGCAGAGAGGTCGATTTCGTCTGCACCGAGCAGGAAGAGAACGTCCGAAGATGCCGCGATGGAAGCGGCGTTGGCCGCCGTGTCTGCCGGAACGAAGCCGATATCCAGACCACCGACGCGGGCAGCAGCCGTGTGCAGAACCGAGAAGCCGTTCCACTCAGCCGAAACGACGCCGACGGAAACGGCCAGCTTTGCAGCCGAGCTAAGCACAGCAGCACCGTCTTCACGCGACAGAGCGCCCTGCCCGACGATGATCATCGGGTTCTTTGCAGCCTTCAGCTTTTCGATGAAGCTGTGCGAACCGGAGGCCAGATCGGACAGCGTATCCGTGCCGGAGCCGAGATATTCATAGTCGTAACGCAGTTCGCTTGCTTCACCGATGACAGCGATCGGGAAGCCACCACGACGCCAGCGCTTGCGAATGCGTGCGTTGAGCACGGATGCTTCATAGCGTGGGTTGGAGCCGATGATCAGCAATGCGTCGGCATGTTCGATGCCTTCGATGGTGGCGTTGAACAGGTAGCTCGCGCGACCAAGCGATGGGTCGAGCGCTGCGCCATCCTGACGGCAATCGACATTGGTCGAACCGAGCGATACGAGCAGCGACTTCAGTGCGAACATTTCTTCAACGGAGGCCAAGTCGCCAGCGATAGCGCCGATCTTTTCACCGGATGTGGAAGCAACAGCAGCCTTGATGGCTGCGAAGGCTTCGCCCCATGTGGCGGGCTGCAAGCGGCCATCCTTACGGACGTAAGGCTTGTCGAGACGCTGGGTCTTCAGACCGTCCCAGATAAAGCGGCTCTTGTCGGAAATCCACTCCTCGTTGATGGCTTCGTTGACACGCGGCATGACGCGCATGACTTCGCGCCCACGGGTATCGACGCGGATGGCAGAACCGAGCGCGTCCATAACGTCGATGGTTTCGGTCTTGCCGAGTTCCCAAGGACGGGCGGTGAATGCGAAAGGCTTTGATGTCAGCGCGCCAACCGGGCAAAGATCAACGACGTTGCCCTGAAGCTCGGACGTCATCGCCTGTTCGAGATAGGTCGTGATTTCGGCATCTTCGCCGCGACCGATCAGGCCGAGTTCGGAAATGCCGGCAACTTCGGTGGTGAAGCGAACGCAGCGCGTGCAGTGAATGCAGCGGTTCATGACCGTCTTGACGAGCGGTCCGATGTATTTGTCTTCCACGGCGCGCTTGTTTTCAGAATAGCGCGAGCCCGGAATACCGAAGGCCATCGCCTGGTCCTGAAGGTCGCATTCGCCACCCTGGTCACAGATGGGACAATCGAGCGGGTGGTTGATGAGCAGGAATTCCATCACGCCTTCGCGGGCCTTCTTGACCATCGGCGTGTTGGTGAAAACTTCCGGCAATTCGCCGTTCGGGCCGCCACGAATATCGCGAACGCCCATGGCGCAGGATGCGGCGGGCTTGGGCGGTCCGCCCTTCACCTCGATGAGACACATGCGGCAGTTACCCGCGACCGACAAACGCTCGTGGAAACAAAAGCGCGGAACTTCGGCACCAGCCTCCTCGCACGCCTGCAACAGCGTGAAATGATCCGGAACCTCGATCTCTTTACCGTCAACCTTGAGCTTTGTCATGGTCCTACTTACGTCCTGTTGCCTGTTCGTCCCGCACAGTCTCGCACGGTCCGCAACAAATCCTGATGGCGTCCGGCCAAGACTCGATACGGCCAAACGCTTCGACATGTATGGGACCGGTTACACCCGTTCCCCGCCGCTCGCAACACCCTTCCGGTGTTACTCCGCCAGTGTTACTCGGCAGCCTCAAGCACAGCGCCATCATCCATGGCCCTGTAGGTATATTCGTCGATCCGCTTTTCGATTTCCGGACGGAAATTGCGGATCAGCGCCTGAACCGGCCATGCAGCCGCATCACCCAGCGCACAGATGGTGTGACCTTCGATCTGCTTCGTCACTTCGAACAGCATATCGATTTCGCGCTTCTGCGCGTTGCCCTTGACCATGCGTTCCAGAACGCGCCACATCCAGCCCGTGCCTTCACGGCAAGGCGTGCACTGGCCGCAGCTCTCATGCTTGAAGAAGGCCGCGATGCGGGCGATGGCCTTGATGACGTCGGTGGACTTGTCCATGACGATCATGCCGCCGGTCCCGAAGGACGACTTCACTTCGCGCATGCCGTCGAAGTCCATGATGGCATCCTTCATGTCCTCACCGCGAACGATTGGGCACGATGCGCCGCCTGGAATGACGCCGAGCAGATTGTCCCAGCCGCCACGTATCCCACCGCAATGACGCTCGATCAGTTCCTTGAAGGACAGACCCAGCGCATCTTCGAAGGTGCACGGACGCTCGACATGGCCCGAGACCATGAACAGCTTGGTGCCGACATTGTTTGGACGACCGATAGAGGAGAACCACGACGCACCGCGACGCAGGATGGTCGGCGCAACGGCGATGGATTCGACGTTGTTAACGGTCGTTGGGCAACCATAGAGGCCCATATTGGCCGGGAACGGAGGCTTGAGGCGTGGCTGGCCCTTCTTGCCTTCGAGGCTTTCGAGAAGCGCCGTTTCCTCGCCGCAGATATATGCACCTGCGCCGTGGTGAACGTAGATATCGAAATCCCAACCGTTCTTGTTGTTCTTACCCAACAGACCGGCGTCATAGCATTCGTCGATTGCCGCCTGAAGCGCTTCGCGTTCGCGCATATATTCGCCGCGAACATAGATGTAAGCGGTATGCGCGCTCATGGCGAAACCAGCGATCACGCAGCCTTCGATCAGCGTGTGCGGATCGTGGCGCAGAATTTCGCGGTCCTTACAGGTGCCGGGCTCGGATTCGTCGGCATTGACGACGAGGTAATGTGGACGGCCGTCGCTTTCCTTCGGCATGAAGGACCATTTGAGGCCTGTCGGGAAGCCCGCACCACCACGACCACGAAGGCCGGATGCCTTCATTTCGTTGATGATCCAGTCACGGCCCTTTTCGATGATCTGCTTTGTGCCATCCCAATGGCCGCGCGCCAACACGCCCTTCAGAGACGTGTCTTTGAGGCCATAGAGATTGGTAAAGATGCGATCTTGATCTTTTAACATGCTTGACCTCTTTACCGCGGCTTCTTGCCGAAGACCCTGATGTATTCGGCTTCGCCACCCTTGGCGAGCGCCTCGGCCTGACGTACCCAATCATCGCGATCGATACGACCCTTGAAATTCAGATAACCGTCCACCCACTCACGTTCCTCGGCGGACCAGCCAGCAACCTGCATGTAGGTGAAGATGCCGAGCTCGTTGAGCGTCGTCTCGATTTTCGGGCCAACACCGGAAATCAGCTTCAGATCGTCAGCCTTTGCGGGACGCTCGATCTTGGCCGGACGGTTCTTGTCTTCCAGCGATGGCTTCGGCGCGGTTTTCACCTCGCCAGACCCTTCTTTCGCGGCATCCTTGGCGTTGTCTTCAGAAGCCTTGGGGTCCGTGACCGGTGTCTTCAACTTCGCATCCGACTCGGCTGCCGTCGTTTTAGGCTTTGCAGCTTCGGATGGCGCAGGTGCAGGTGTCGCTGCTGGAACCGCCGTCGCAGGGGCTTCGGCTGGCTTGTCGAGATTGGAGCGATCCGGCTTCGTCTCTTCCGTCAGCGTGGTGAGAGGACCGATCGGTGCCGACAGATGGCGGTCGATTTGCGGACCTGGCTTGACGGTGTCGCCCTTGCCGGCCTCAAACGTGTCGATGATCTCTTCCAGACGCTCTGGCGTCAGGTCTTCATAGGCATCCTTGAAGATGATGACCATCGGCGCGTTGACGCAGGCACCCTGACATTCAACCTCTTCCCAAGACAGCGTACCGCTCTCATTGGGTGTCAGTGGATCATGGTGGATCTTGTGGCGACAGACATCCATCAGCGCTTCGGAACCACGCAACATGCAGGGCGTAGTACCACAGACCTGAATGTGTGCTCTGGTGCCAACCGGCTTCAGCTGGAATTGCGTATAGAAGGTCGCAACTTCAAGCACGCGGATATAAGCCATATCCAGCATGTCGGCGATCTTCTCGATACAGGCGCGGGTGACCCAGCCGTCCTGCTCCTGCGCACGCATCAACAGCGGAATGACCGCGGATTGCTGACGCCCTTCAGGATACTTCTGGATCGTTTTTTCCGCCCATGCGGTGTTGTCCGCGTTAAACGCGAAACCCGTGGGCTGGACCTGATCTTCGGCTAGTCGACGAACGGACATACTTCCTCACGCCCCATCAGTTTAACGACTCGCACCGCGATTTCGTCACCGTGACGAATTCGCAGGCATAGGCCGTTTTGTCTTTTTGCATGAACACAATGAATTTTCCGCCATTGGGAAGCGAGGATTTTATCTCGTATCCCTGTGACAGAAGTTGTTTGACAGATGATGAA
This sequence comes from Agrobacterium sp. DSM 25558, assembly GCF_900100825.1. Taxonomy (NCBI): domain Bacteria; kingdom Pseudomonadati; phylum Pseudomonadota; class Alphaproteobacteria; order Hyphomicrobiales; family Rhizobiaceae; genus Agrobacterium; species Agrobacterium sp. DSM 25558. The sequence goes on from NZ_FMUD01000001.1 coordinate 386,590, forward strand.
CCGCCGCCTGCCTTCGAAGACACGCCGTCATCCGCCGTCTGGGCGAAAACGGGTGCGGTCGCGGCAACAAAAGCCGATATGGCCAGCGGCAAACGCATCAGCGGTCGACCTCCCCGAACACGATGTCCAGAGAGCCGAGAACAGCCGTCACGTCGGCAAGCTGATGGCCTTTGCAAAGGAAGTCCATGGCCGCCAGATGCGCGAAACCCGGAGCGCGAATCTTGCAACGGTAAGGCTTGTTCGAACCATCCGCGACCACATAGACGCCGAACTCGCCCTTCGGCGCTTCGACGGCCGCATACACTTCCCCGGCTGGAACGTGATAACCTTCGGTGTAGAGCTTGAAGTGGTGAATCAAGGCTTCCATCGAACGCTTCATCTCGCCACGCTTTGGCGGAACGACCTTGCCATCGAGCGACGACACAGCACCGATGCGGTGCTTGCCCTGCAAAAGCTCGACGCACTGCTTCATGATCTTGATCGATTCGCGCATTTCCTGCATGCGGATCAGATACCGGTCGTAGCAATCGCCATTCTTGCCGACGGGAATGTCGAATTCGAGATCGGAATAGCACTCGTAAGGCTGCGCACGGCGCAAGTCCCAGGCAGCGCCCGAACCGCGAACCATGACGCCGGTAAAGCCCCATGCGAACGCATCTTCGAGCGAAACGACGCCGATATCGACGTTACGCTGCTTGTAAATACGGTTGTCGGTCAACAGTCCCTCGACATTGTCGAGGAAGGTGATGAACGGATCGCACCACTTGCCGATATCATCGACCAGCTCAGGCGGCAGGTCCTGATGGACGCCACCTGGACGGAAATAGGCTGCGTGCAGACGTGCACCCGAAGCGCGCTCATAAAACACCATGAGTTTTTCACGCTCTTCGAAGCCCCAGACCGGCGGCGTCATTGCGCCTACGTCCATAGCCTGCGTCGTAACGTTCATGATGTGCGACAGGATGCGGCCGATTTCCGAGAACAGAACACGGATCAACTGACCACGCATCGGAATTTCCAGACCGAGAAGCTTTTCCACAGCGAGCGAGAAAGCATGCTCCTGGTTCATCGGCGCAACGTAATCGAGACGGTCGAAATACGGCAAAGCCTGAAGATAGGTCTTGGTCTCGATCAGCTTTTCGGTGCCACGGTGCAACAGGCCGATATGCGGATCGACGCGCTCAACGACTTCGCCGTCGAGTTCGAGGACGAGACGCAACACGCCGTGCGCGGACGGATGTTCCGGGCCGAAGTTGATCGTAAAATTGCGAACGTTATGCTCTGTCATGGCTTGGCCTTTTCATCGCCCGGAAGAACATAGTCTGTTCCTTCCCAAGGGGAGAGAAAGTCGAAATTACGGAATTCCTGCTTCAGCTCGACCGGCTCGTAGAGAACGCGCTTCAGCACGTCATCATAGCGCACTTCCACAAAGCCCGTGACCGGGAAATCCTTGCGCAGCGGATGACCTTCAAAACCGTAGTCAGTCAGAATGCGACGCAGGTCGGAATGGCCTTCGAATGGAATGCCATACATGTCCCAGGCTTCGCGCTCGAACCATTCCGCGCCGATAAAAACAGATGTCGCAGATGGCACGGCTTCGTCTTCTGCCGCCTGAAGCTTGATGCGAACACGCAGGTTCTGGCGTGGCGACAACAGGTGATAGACGACATCGAAACGCTTTTCGCGTTGCGGCCAGTCGACACCGCAGATGTCGATGATGTTGACGAAACCGCACTGCACATCGTCACGCAGGAACGTCAACAGCGCTAAAACATTGTCCGGTGTCGTGTTCAGCGTCAGTTCGCCATAGGCAATGACGGACGATTCCAGCAGGGAACCGCGTACTTCATTCACATAGGCCGAGAGATCGTTGAGAGCTTCGCTCATTTATAAGTCCTCTGCCCTTAACGCTCGATCGTACCGGTACGCCGGATCTTCTTCTGCAGCAGAAGCACGCCATAAAGCAGTGCTTCCGCAGTGGGGGGACAGCCCGGCACGTAGATATCGACGGGAACCACACGGTCGCAACCGCGAACGACGGCGTAGGAATAGTGGTAATAACCGCCGCCATTGGCGCAGGAACCCATAGAGATGACGTAACGCGGCTCCGGCATCTGGTCATAGACCTTGCGAAGCGCAGGTGCCATCTTGTTGGTCAGCGTACCGGCAACGATCATCACGTCCGACTGACGTGGTGAAGCGCGTGGCGCAACGCCGAAACGCTCCATATCGTAACGTGGACCGGAGGCCTGCATCAGACCTTCGACGGCGCAGCAGGCAAGACCGAACTGCATCCACATCAGCGAGCCGGTGCGCGCCCAGGTAATCAGGTCATCGGTCGTCGTGACCAGAAAACCCTTATCCGCGAGTTCGTCGTTAATCTCGGTGAAGTAGGCGTCATCGCTGCCAACTGGCTTGCCGGTGGACGGATCGACGATGCCCTTGGGCTTCGGTGCGACCAGCGTCGTGTCGTTGTGAACTACGCCCATTCCAGTGCCCCCTTCTTCCATTCGTAGATAAAGCCGATGGTGAGAACGCCGAGGAACACCATCATGGACCAGAAGCCGAACCAGCCGATTTCACCGAAGGACACAGCCCACGGGAACAGGAACGCGACTTCGAGATCGAAGATGATGAACAGAATCGACACCAGATAGAAGCGAATGTCGAACTTCATGCGCGCGTCGTCGAACGCATTGAAGCCGCACTCGAAGGCGGACAGCTTTTCAGGGTCGGGGTTCTTGTAGGCAACGGCGAAAGGCGCAATCAACAGCGCCAGACCGATGACAAGCGCGATACCAATGAAGATTGCGATCGGAATGTAGGAACTGAGGAGTTCAGTCATTGTCTCTTCCTTACTCGACCGAGCGTCGAGCATACCCCTTTGGAAACGAGAATCCGCAGGGTCGAAAATTATGTTGCAACGCCGCAGTGGTTATCCCAGCCAAGCGCGCTCTGCAAGAGATTAAGTGTCATTTCGATCCAAACGTGACTTGGAGCAGCCGCTATTATATGCACACAACGTCGAAAACACCAGGATTCATCGCGCTAAGTCATTAAAAAATATGAGCAATCAGACTGTATCAGCCGCCACCAAATTGTCGCATATTTTTGCGCTTCAAAACGGCTTGAAGCCGACCAAAACGACTCGAAAAACATGACTCAAAGACGCAAGAAATCGCCCACCTGAAACGATGCCGAAGAGGTGCTTTGCGGGCATAGTTTATAGCAAAGCGAGACGACAAGTCGCGCAGAAAACACGGCATATGGACTTGTGAAAACTAAGCTTTGGAGATTTTTACGCAACCATTGCGATTTGAAAGGAGGACATTTGCTTCTGCTATCAGAAGAAAATGGCGCGAGTGACGGGGCTCGAACCCGCGACCTCCGGCGTGACAGGCCGGCACTCTAACCAACTGAGCTACACCCGCGCATTATATCGGATCATGCGATCCGTCGTTTTCGAGGAAGGAATGGCGCGAGTGACGGGGCTCGAACCCGCGACCTCCGGCGTGACAGGCCGGCACTCTAACCAACTGAGCTACACCCGCATATTCCCTAAAGACTGGCCGAAACCCGCCTTACGAACTCGCCTCGGCTGTTCGTTGAGCGGCTAACTAAGACGTTCGTGTTGGGGTGTCAAGCAGCTTTCACGACAAAAGAATAAGCTTGAGCATTTTGATTTGACAAAGACGCGAAGAGGCCCGGTTTCCCGGTACTTTTCCCATTTCAGTTTTTTGTCTCCAAGCCGAGGCACTTATCCACAGACGCAGAAGATTATATGTGATCCGCTCTGCACAGGACACATTGCGTTGGAGGATTCGCGAATAAGGCCCTCTTCATTGTCTCGAACTCTGAAGGCCACACATGGGGAGCACCGCACAAAGAAGCCCCTCCTCCAACTTGCCGTCATGCAAAAACACCACCGACAGAGAATGGCTGTTTCCCTGGGTTTCTGACAGACAAGAAGCCTTCGACGCGAAACCGAGTTCTCATAAAAATCGAAAAAAACAAAAAAACTTCACAAAAGCTCTTGCGGTTTTTTTCCGATACCAATACATCACGGCCACCGACGCGGCAGACACGATCTGCAAGACGCGAAGGGCGATTAGCTCAGTTGGTAGAGCGCCTCGTTTACACCGAGGATGTCGGCGGTTCGAGTCCGTCATCGCCCACCATTCATTTAAAAAACCTCAAATAGTGCCATTCGGCTACTTCGGCATCAGTTTTTTACGACTGAGTGTGCGTGCTGATCACTCATGTCATCAGTGACGACTCGGCTTCATCGCAGAGTGCATGAGTGATCGTGCGTTCTACCCGATGACGCATCGGTACCATGACTGCATCCGCAGCGCCTCCCGTCACTCGTTCTGCTCAAGCACTTAAAAAACGGCAACACCGCTTGGACAAAGTAATGATCTCTTAACGATATTTTTGACTTGTCGCGCCGTTGCGTTTTTTCGAGACAAAGTGCTGCGCTGAACCCATGATTTTACCCGTTAGATTCAATATTTCTAAATAAATTATCTCCCATAATCATAGCGTCGGCTTCATGATGAAGTCGCGTTTTGATGGGATGAACCATGTTTGCGAACTCAATCGTAACGCTGGCGCTTATCGCGCTGCCAATCTACTTCTTTTTCCGCTGGGTACAGTACGACTCAGAGAGGCAGGATAAGTAGAAGTAGAACGTCCCCTGCCCCTCCCCACGCGTTAAACGTAGACGTCAACCATCCGCTGGATGACCGTAGGTGGTGAACCCGCCACCTTGATAAATGTGGGCTGGATCTTTCGGATCCTCTTTGCCCGCTTGCGCAAGTAACTCGGCGCGCCACTTCGCCGAGCTATCCTGTGGCTTCCACCCCAGGAAGGCCGTGTTGCCGTTATCCCACCAGCTTTCCTGATTGTCGGATGCGCCATAGACCACGGCGTGGCCGAGACGCGGCGCTTGGAACCCACGCGCGCAGAGCAACACGAAATCCGCAGCGCTCAGCCACGTTGCCAGCATGCGTGTCGTCTTCGGCTCCTCAGTCAGCGAACCGATTCTCACCGATAGAGTTTCCTGCCCGAACTTATCGAAATAAAAGCTCGCCAGATTTTCACCGAAGCACTTCGAGACGCCGTAAAGAGAATCAGGACGCACCGGCGAGGTGCTGTCGAGCTTCTCGTCGCGGCGATAAAAACCGATCGTATGGTTGGAACTAGCGAATATGATCCGTGGCTGGCAGTTGTGACGCGCTGCCTCGTAAAGATTGTAAACGCCTTCGATATTGCCCTTGAGGATAAGCTCGAAGGGGCGCTCAACCGAAATGCCACCAAGATGAATGATGCCATCGACACCGGCGACAGCCGCATCGACTTCGGCGCGGTTCGAAAGATCGCATTTGATGAAGGTCTCATGCGCGGCCAAGTCGGTCACGTCAACCATATCGGACAGCACGATCCTCTCTGCCATGTCCTTCAACAGCGGGCGAATGGCCTGGCCCACACCGCCAGCAGCGCCCGTCAACAACAAAGTCTTCAGCATGTTTCCTCCACATCGCCACGCCAAACGCCGAAACGGCGCTCACTCGTGGTCATACATAAATTCATCTGTTATCGTATCTCTACGTCATGATGGCTGAGTTTTTCAAGTGTCTTTGCAGATAGCCAGCGTATGGCTGCGGACCTAACTTTCGACCTTAGGCCGTACCTCCGCACGGTCTCACCGCCGGAAATTTTGGTTCGAATTCAGCCAACTTGTATTATAAGTTCTTGACGAAGATAATATCTCGAATATTATCGCCGCAACGAACAATCGGAGACACGAAATTCATGGCTATGGACCCACAGGAACTGAAGGTTGCACTCGGTGCGGGCCTTCTCTCTTTCCCCGTAACACCCTTCAGCAATGACGGCGAATTCAACGAAAAGCCCTATCTCGATCACGTCAGCTGGCTTTCCGGCTTCGATGCGAGCGTTCTGTTTGCTGCGGGCGGCACGGGTGAATTCTTCTCGCTTGCTCCTGAAGAGGTCGGCACGGTCGTGAAGGCTGCAAAGGCCGCCGCCGGCTCGGTTCCCATCGTTTCGGGCTGTGGTTATGGCACCAAGATCGCCATTCAGATTGCCCAGAGCGCGGAAAAGGCAGGTGCCGATGGCATTCTGCTTCTGCCGCATTACCTGATGGATGCCTCGCAGGCTGGCCTCTATGCGCACATCAAGGCTGTGTGTGATTCCATCTCCATCGGCGTCATGGTCTACAACCGTGACAACTCGATTCTGACGGCTGAAACACTTCAGAAGCTTTGCGACAGTTGCCCGAACCTGGTCGGCTTCAAGGATGGCTCCGGCGATATCGGCCTGGTGCGCAAGATCACCGCGACAGTTGGCGAGCGATTGACCTACCTCGGTGGTATGCCGACGGCTGAACTGTTTGCCGATGCTTACCTGGGTGCTGGCGTGACGACCTATTCGTCTGCCGTGTTCAACTTCGTGCCGGCGCTTGCGCAGGAGTTCTACAAGGCGCTGCGCGCCGGAGACAGAGCAACGACGGACCGCATTCTCATTGATTTCTTCTACCCCTTCATGGACATTCGCAACCGCCAGAAGGGCTACGCCGTTTCCGCCATCAAGGCTGGTGTCCGCCTCATGGGCTTCGATGCGGGTCCGGTTCGCGCGCCGCTGACAGACCTCACAGAAGAGGAAGTGGGCATGATGGAAGCGCTGATTGGACCTTACAAGCCATGAAGATAGAGGCGGTCCGCACTCATCTGCTCGATTACAAGCTGGCTCACGCCTTCGAAAGCGCGTCCATGCGCTTCGACAGGCGCATCCACTGCCTTGTGGAGATCATATGCGATGACGGCACCGTGGGCTGGGGCGAATGCCTCGGTCCGGCAAAGCCGAATGCAGCCGTTGTGGCCGCCTACACCCCTCACCTCATCGGCAAAGACCCGCTCGATATCGAGATCATCTGGCATCAGCTCTACAACCTGCTGCGTGACCAAGGTCAACGCGGCCTGACGATAACGGCGCTCAGCGGCATCGATATCGCGCTTTGGGATATCAAGGGCAAGCGGTTCGGCACATCCGTGTCGCGCCTGCTGGGCGGTCGTTTCCGCGAAAGCGTCCAGGCCTATGCCACAGGCTCATTCCGCAAGGATGGTGTCGATGCGGTGTCTGACGTCGCAGCGGAAGTTGCGGGTTATGCCAAACAGGGTTTCCATGCGGTCAAAATCAAGATCGGCTTCGATGTGGCCGAAGATATTGCCGTCATCCGTGCCGCACGCGAGGCGGTTGGCCCTGATGTCCGCATCATGATCGACGCCAATCACGGTTACGACGCGCTCGAGGCCATCGAGGTGGGCAAGGCGCTGGCACCACTTGGTATCGACTGGTTCGAAGAGCCTGTCGTGCCCGAACAGCTGGATGCCTATCAAGCTGTTCGCGCCGGTCAGCCCATTCCCGTGGCCGGTGGCGAAACGTGGCACGGGCGTTACGGCATGCGTGCCCCGCTGGAAAGCCGTGCCGTGGACATTCTCCAGCCCGATCTTGCAGGCAGCGGCGGCTTTTCCGAAACCAAACGCATCGCCGACCTCGCAACGCTCTACGGCGTGCGCGTTGTTCCGCATGTGTGGGGAACCGGCGTGGCCATTGCCGCCGCCCTGCAATTCATGGCCTACCTACCGCCAGACCCTGCCCGGCGCAATCCGCGCCCGCCGATTCTAGAGTTCGACCGCACGGAAAACCCCTACCGCCAGGCCGTGCTGACCAGCCCGCTGGATCATGTCGATGGCGTGGTTCAGATACCGGATGGTCCGGGGCTGGGCATCGAGATCAACCGCGATGCGTTGGAACAGTATGTTTTGAAAGACGCGTGATCTCTGGGTGAAGCGATCACGATAAAAAGCCGGGCGTCATCTCTGACGCCCGGCTTTTTGTTTGATGGATGCTTCCTACTCCGTCATCCCGGACTTGATCCGGGACCCAGCCTGCGCCGCGTCTGCGGTGCAAAGACTCCTTCTCGCCGCAGACGCGGCGAACTGGATTCCGGCTCAAGGCCGGAATGACGGAGAAATAAGCCTTGCAGCTTATTAAGCTTAGTTCGTACCCTTCAGATCGACCGGGAAGAACAGCGTCTCACCAGAGGAATCATCCACGCCATCATTATCGGTCACGGCAAATGCCTTGCCGGACTTGTCGAAGGCGAAACCTTCCAGCTTGTCTACGACGTAGCCGTTTGTCTGAGCCTTGAGGTCGGGGAGGAAGTCGTGGACTTCGGTCTTTTTGACCAACGGCAGCTCGCCGCCGATCTTGCCGGGCTTCAGGTCGGCAATCGCGACGCTGTACAGCTTCTTGATCTTTGCCTTGTCGCCGATCAGGTTGTCACGCTCCACGATGTAGACATTGTCGCCGTGGGCGGTGATTTCAGACAGGCCGACCCAACCATCCTTGGTCTTGTCCAGCGGATAGTGCACGGCACCCCACTCCTTGGACTTCAGATTGTAGGACACCAGCTTGACCATGCCCTTTTCGTTCTTACCCCATTCGCGCTGAACGGCCATCCACAGCGTGGCGTCATCGCCCTTGCCGATCAGGGTAATGCCTTCAAAGCCGAAACGGGTTTCGCCTTCCAGCAGGTCTTTAGGAAGAGCGATTTCGGTCTTGATCTCACCCTTGGCGGTGACGTTGTAAAGCGCATGTGGAACGAGCTTGTCGCTGTTGCCTTCGGACGCGACCCAGAAGCCGCCCTTGCCATCCAGCGTGATGCCTTCCATATCCAGCTTCTGCGCTGGCTGACCGTCACGCTTGACGCGCAGGACGCTGGTAATGACGGCAGGCTTCTTGGTTGCGTCGATCGTATAGATCGACGGCTGGTTACCGTAGACGGAGTCGGAGATGGCATAGAGAATGCCGTCCTTTTCCGCATCACCCACGAGGCCGGACAGAGCGCCCCAGCCAATGGGTGCACCATCGACTGTGACCGAGGTGAGTTGCGGGTAAGCCGCCTGCCCTTCCGAACGCTCATAGATCATGACATGCGAGCGTGCTGCACCGTCTTCCACCAGATCGGCTTCGTTGGCGGTGACCAGTAGGTTGCGCGATGGAATGGCGACGGCACCTTCAGGGGAAATGCCCGATGGAAGTATCTGTGTCAGCTGTGGCTCGCCGCCCGTGTCCTTGTAAACGCCGACGACAGATGCACGCTCGGCTAGAACGAAGAAATACTTATCGTTGCCGAATGTTGCTGCTTCCAAGCCTTCAGGCTCGATACCTTTCGCCTTTGAGCGCTTTTCCGGGTAATGGCCGATGGCCGCAACCGCATGCTCGAAGGAGGAGCCTGCTTCGTAAAGCAGCTTGCCGGTCTTGTCGAAAATGGTGAAGCCGCGCGAACCGCCCTGCCAGTCGCCCTCGTTGGCGATGACGATGCGGTTGTTGTCCAGCCACTTCACGGCGTCCGGCTCGCGCTTGCGCGCGTCCTGCTTGTCGGTGAACTTCAGCTGACCATCGGTCTTGGTATCGATGCCTGTCAGATCAACCGTACCGGCGGAAAAATGGCTCGTGACCTTGCCGCTTTTGCCGTCAACGATGACGATATGATTGTTTTCCTGAAGCGTCAGGGCAATCTCACCATTGGCGTTAATAGAGACGAATTCCGGCTCTGGATCCTCAGGAGAGATTTCGGCAAGACCGGTGACGTCGATCTTCTTCAGCGTCGAGCAATCCGGCGCGCCATCCTTCAGTCCGATGGTGACGAGGAAGCCTGCGGGCATCTGTGGAAGTGCGCCGTCATTGACCTCTTCATCGCGCTCGTTTTCGATGGCAATGGCAACGAAGCTCTTATCCGGAGAAACGGCAACGGAGTCCGGCTGACCCCCGAGTTCGCAGCTCGCCTCGATCTTCTTGGTCGCGATATCGACCGTGACCAGCTTACCCGACGGCTTCACGAAGCTCTCAGACGTGTTGACGCCCGCCAGAGCTTTTCCACCTGATACCGTAACCGAGGTCGGCTCGCCATCCATCATCAGCGCGCCAAGGGCCTTTGGAGCCTTTGCATCCTTGATGTCAACGAAACCGATGCCGCCAAGCGGGCTGTCGGAATAGATCAGCGTATTGCCATCTTCGCTGGCCGTGATGATTTCTGCAGACGTCGTCGTCTTCTCATCCTTATCGGCAGGAAGGTTCAACGCGACTGGAAACGACGAGACGCGGTTGAAGACCTGTTCGGCGGCGACGGGAAATGCGGCGGAAGCAAAAAGCGCTGCGGTCAACGCAGCACTCGAAAAACGAAATGTCATGGTGTCCCCTTCAGTGCACTGGAAAAATGCATGAGGGGGCTTTTGCGACATGGACGTGACAGGCCAATGACAATCAGAAGGTGATGATAAACAAAAAGCCCGGCTTGAAGCCGGGCTTTTCGCATTTCATCGGCGTTCTTTCGCAAAACTGCGCAAACAGCCGAATTTTCCTCGTAGACCTCGAAACCGTTCGCCCGCCGCGGGCAAACAGCCTCTTGAAACTTAGGAGTTTACAGCTTCCTTCAGGCCCTTGCCTGCGGAGAACTTTGGTACGTTGCGAGCCGGAATATCGACTTCTGCACCGGTGGATGGGTTACGACCCTTCGAAGCTTCGCGACGGCTGACAGTAAAGCTGCCGAAGCCAGCGAGACGAATATCGCCACCGCTCTTCAGTTCGTTCTGTACAGTTTCGAAAACTGCGTCGACCGCAGATGCGGCATCAGCCTTCGTAAGACCAGCCTTTTCGGCAACTGCAGAAACGAGCTCATTCTTGTTCATGTTTCCACCCCTTTCAATGGTTTGAAACGACTCAAATTGGATCGGCGCAGAATACTTATCTATTCGCGCACCGCCACCCAAAAGCGCCGGAATGGCCTGAAAAACAAGGGGTCCAGAGTTCTTTTCACAAAAAAGGCTGGCATTTCTGCCAGCCTTTCGACGATTTTGTGCTAATTTAGCATCATGATCTGCGGTCGCAACTCAATGCGCAATTGTCTGACCCGCATCATCGACGCCTTCAACAGTTGCAATTACAGGCGTCTCGATGCTGCCATCCCATTCGATCGGCTCTGGCATACGCACCAACGCATGACGCAGAACTTCACCCATGCGTGCGACCGGGATGATTTCCATCTCGTTCTTAACGTTGTCAGGAATCTCGGCCAAGTCCTTGGCATTCTCCTCAGGGATCAGCACCTTCTTGATGCCGCCACGAAGCGCTGCCAACAGCTTTTCCTTCAGACCGCCGATGGGCAGGATACGACCGCGAAGGGTGATTTCGCCCGTCATCGCAACGTTCTTGTCCACAGGAATACCGGTCATGATCGAAACGATGGCGGTTGCCATAGCAACACCTGCGGATGGACCATCCTTCGGTGTCGCACCTTCTGGAACGTGAACGTGGATGTCCGACTTGTCGAAACGAGGCGGCTCGATCCCGAAATCCACAGCGCGCGAGCGAACATAGGATGCCGCCGCCGAAATGGATTCCTTCATCACTTCCTTCAGGTTGCCGGTCACGGTCATGCGACCTTTGCCCGGCATCATGACGCCTTCGATCGTCAGCAATTCGCCGCCGACTTCCGTCCATGCCAGACCGGTAACGACACCAACCTGATCTTCGCCTTCTGCTTCACCGTGACGATATCTTGGAACACCAAGGTAATCGTTGATGTTCGCAGCCGTAACGGCAACAGACGTCGATTTACCCTTGATGATTTCGGTCACTGCCTTGCGGGCGAGTTTCATCAACTCACGCTCAAAGCTGCGAACACCGGCTTCGCGGGTATATTGCTGGCTAATGGCCATCAGGGCATCGTCGCTGACGGAAAACTCTTCCGGGCGCAACGCATGTTCCTTGATTGCCTTGGGCAGCAGGTGACGCTTGGCGATTTCGCGCTTTTCGTCTTCCGTGTAACCGGCAATGCGGATCACTTCCATACGGTCCATCAATGGGCCTGGAATGTTCAGCGTGTTGGCGGTGGTCACGAACATGACGTCCGACAGGTCGTATTCCACTTCGAGATAGTGGTCCATGAATGTGGAGTTCTGTTCCGGATCTAACACCTCCAGCAAAGCAGATGACGGATCGCCACGGAAGTCCTGGCCCATCTTGTCGATTTCATCGAGCAGGAAGAGCGGATTGGATTTCTTCGCCTTCTTCATCGACTGGACGATCTTGCCAGGCATGGAGCCGATATAGGTCCGACGATGGCCGCGGATTTCCGCTTCATCGCGAACGCCACCCAGGGCCATACGCACATATTCACGACCGGTTGCCTTGGCAATGGACTTCGCAAGCGAGGTCTTACCAACGCCTGGAGGACCAACGAGGCACAGGATCGGGCCGCGGATTTTCGAAGCACGGGCCTGCACGGCCAGATATTCGACAATGCGTTCCTTGACCTTGTCGAGGCCAAAATGATCCAGCTCAAGAACCGCTTCAGCCGCGTTCAGGTCCGTCTTGATCTTGGACTTCTTGCCCCATGGCAGACCAACCAACCAATCCAGATAGTTGCGCACGACGGTCGCTTCCGCAGACATCGGGCTCATCTGGCGCAGCTTCTTCATCTCCGCGTCGGCCTTTTCCCTGGCCTCCTTGGAGAGCTTGGTCTTGGCAATGCGCTCTTCCAGCTCGGCCATCTCGTCACGGCCATCTTCGCCGTCGCCGAGTTCCTTCTGGATCGCCTTCATCTGTTCGTTCAGGTAATACTCGCGCTGGGTCTTCTCCATCTGGCGCTTGACGCGCGAGCGGATACGCTTTTCGACCTGCAGAACGGAAATCTCACCTTCCATGAAGCCGAGTGCCTTTTCGAGGCGCTGCTTCACGCTCACCGTTTCCAGCATTTCCTGCTTTTCGGTGATCTTGATAGACAGATGCGAGGCAACCGTGTCAGCCAGCTTGGAGTAATCATCGATTTGTCCAGCAGCGCCAACGACTTCCGGTGAAATCTTCTTGTTGAGCTTCACATAGCTTTCGAACTCGGAAACCACCGAGCGAGACAGTGCCTCGTTCTCGACAGGATCTTCCTCCGGCTCGTCCAGCAAGACTGCTGTCGCTTCGTAGAAGTCTTCGCGGTCGGTGTATTCCTCGATCTTGGCGCGGCCTTTGCCTTCGACCAGAACCTTGACCGTGCCATCAGGCAGCTTCAGAAGCTGCAAAACGTTGGCAACGGTGCCGACCTTGTGAATGGCAGATGTATCAGGATCATCATCGCTGGCGTTGATCTGGGTGACCAGCATGATCTGCCTGTCCGAGCCCATGACTTCTTCCAGCGCACGAATAGACTTTTCCCGCCCGACGAAGAGCGGAACGATCATGTGCGGGAAAACGACAATGTCGCGCAGAGGGAGTACGGGATATGTACCGCCAGATGCAGCAGACGTAATGTTCGTCATATCATTTCCTTTCAATGGCCTCTCTTGGGAGAGACACTTGCCGGACTATCTTGTGGGAGTTTCCGGCATATTCTTTGTCGTGACTGAAAGTGGAGTTCGCCACCGTCATTTTCAAGTCACAACAGCAGATACCCTTCCGTCCTGGACGGGATAAAACTTCAAATACGCTACACGCAACAATACGCTTTATATTTTCCGTTTTCCGCCCGCCACGCCGAATCGGAAAAAGCAGCCGACATTCAAAAAAACGTCATATCGCGCTGCAAATCACTTCTAAAACTTTATCAGGAAAGCGCAATCCGCTCCAAACGCAAAATCGGATCACGACGCCATAATGCAACCTTTCCCGTGCATAAAACGCAAAAAAGGCCCACTTGCGGTGGGCCTTTCCATTTCAAAGACGTGCGTTTGAAGCCTATGCCGAAACGTTGGCTTTTTCGTCCTGACGATCCGCATAGATGTAAAGCGGACGTGCGGCACCACTGACAACTTCGTCAGAGATGACCACTTCCCGAACGCCATCCAGTGTCGGCAGCTCGAACATCGTATCGAGCAGGATTTTCTCCATGATCGAACGCAGTCCACGAGCACCGGTCTTGCGGGTAATCGCACGACGCGCGATTTCGCGAAGCGCATCGCCCTGGAATGTCAGCTCGACGTCTTCCATCTCGAACAGGCGCTGGTACTGCTTGATCAAAGCGTTCTTCGGCTCCGACAGAATCTGGATCAGCGCATCTTCATCCAGGTCTTCGAGCGTCGCCAGAACCGGCAGACGGCCGATGAACTCGGGGATGAGGCCGAACTTGACCAGATCTTCCGGCTCCAGCTCGCGCAGCACTTCGCCCACACGACGATCGTCTTCCGCCTTCACCGTTGCGCCAAAACCGATGGAGGTCTTTTCGCCACGGGCAGAAATGATCTTGTCGAGACCAGCAAACGCACCGCCGCAGATGAACAGGATGTTGGTCGTATCCACCTGCAGGAATTCCTGCTGCGGATGCTTGCGGCCACCCTGCGGAGGAACGGATGCAACCGTGCCTTCCATGATCTTCAGAAGCGCCTGCTGAACGCCCTCGCCCGACACGTCACGTGTGATGGACGGGTTGTCAGACTTGCGGGAAATCTTGTCCACTTCATCGATATAGACGATGCCGCGCTGAGCGCGTTCAACGTTGTAATCGGCAGACTGGAGCAGCTTGAGGATGATGTTTTCAACATCTTCACCCACGTAACCGGCTTCCGTCAGCGTCGTCGCGTCAGCCATGGTGAAGGGAACGTCGATGATGCGGGCCAAAGTCTGGGCAAGATAGGTCTTGCCGCAGCCGGTCGGTCCAACCAGCATGATGTTCGACTTCGCCAACTCTATGTCGCCGTTCTTGGAAGAGTTCGCAAGGCGCTTGTAATGGTTGTGAACAGCCACGGACAGGATTTTCTTCGCCTGCTTCTGGCCGATAACATATTCGTCGAGAATCTTGATGATGTCCTGCGGGGTGGGAACACCCTCGCGCGATTTCACCATCGAGGTCTTGTTCTCCTCGCGGATGATGTCCATGCACAATTCGACGCATTCATCGCAAATGAACACCGTCGGTCCGGCAATGAGTTTCCGGACTTCGTGCTGGCTCTTGCCGCAGAATGAACAATAGAGTGTATTCTTAGAGTCGCCGCCGTTGCTGCCGCTGACTTTGCTCATATCACTTTCCTTCCAGCACGCCGCTGGTCCGCCAGGCGGATCGCGGTCAACTTACCGTCTGCCAACACGCCCGCTTTTCACAAGCTTTCGTATCGGCTTCGTTCCCGGGGCACTAACCGCATCAGATTGTGAACCTGAAACGGCGGCAACGAATTCCCCTTCAGCCACCGAAGCGACTATCGCTCCGGTTTTATTCGTCATTCGCCCCGTCATCAACCCAAAACGGATTTTTCGAGGCGACTCAAAGCTACGTCATAAAAATTCAACACAGCCTTAATATCTACTATTAGCGCTTTATTTTGTGGTTTAAACCCCCGATTTTCACTTCGCGGGTTCAAACAACAGTCATAAACGAAAAGCTTAGCTGGCGATTGCGCCTTCCATCTCCTGACGCGAGGTCAGGATTTTGTCGATGACGCCCCAGTTCTTGGCCTCGTCCGCGTCCATAAAGTGGTCACGGTCCAGCGTGTTTTCAACTTCTTCAAGTGTACGACCCGTATGCTTCACGTAGACTTCATTGAGGCGACGCTTCATCTTGATGATATCGCGCGCATGGCGTTCGATATCGGAAGCCTGGCCCTGGAAGCCGCCCGACGGCTGGTGAACCATGATGCGGGCATTCGGCGTGCAGAAGCGCATGCCCTTTTCGCCGGCGGCGAGAAGCAGCGAGCCCATGGACGCAGCCTGACCAACGCACAGCGTGGAAACGGCCGGACGAATGAACTGCATCGTATCGTAAATCGCCATGCCAGCGGTTACGACGCCACCTGGCGAGTTGATGTAGAGCGCGATTTCCTTCTTCGGATTTTCCGATTCCAGAAACAGCAGCTGCGCGCAAACCAGCGACGCCATATGATCTTCCACCGGACCGGTCAGGAAGATGATACGTTCCTTGAGAAGGCGTGAGTAAATGTCATAGGACCGTTCGCCGCGATTGGTCTGCTCCACAACCATCGGCACCAGAGCCATGGCGGTATCAACTGGATTTGTCATGTCCGTCCTTTGTCAACTCTTACCCGGAGGCATCAGCACCCGGAATCAATTCAATTCGTCTACTCACTACATAGAGTGTGATGACACCGTTCTTCAAGGCTCGACGGCGTATATCCTTAATGACGTCCCGGCAAATTTCCTAGGCCGCCATACTAGGGCGCTCGAAATGACGCCACACGAATTGATACGGTCGCGTCCGTCATCAACGGTGAAACGGCATATTGGTCAACCAATTCTTAAATTCACTGTAAATATACACGCACAACCTCTCCTAACGTGAAGTAGAAACGACTTCTTAGGGATTAAACGTCGATACTGCCGCCCGACCGATTTGCATCACGATGATGCTTCAGGTTTTGCAGGACATTCATCTTCACGCGGAAGTCTGAGCGCCGAACGATGCGCGCATATGTTTCCGCATTTACGCCGAGACAGACAGGGATAGTGCAGTGCTAGACGCTAAAACAGGCATGCTTATCTGGTCCATGCAAACATTGACCATCGCCGCCGTTCTGGCGGTGCTGTGGCTGCACAATCCGTCGAAGAAATATCATCTATGCTTCGCATCCGGTTTCGCGCTTGTGGGCGTCGGAGCCATTCTCGTGTTGTTGCGCGGAGAAATACCCAACGTCCTGTCGATCCAGGTCGGCAATACCATAGCGCTGTCCGCATTCGGTTTCTGGCTTGCTGGTCTTTTGAAACTCGAAGACCGCAAGATCGACGGCTGGATCGCCATTCCGGCGCTCATATGGGTGGCTTTCATGTTCGTGCCGCCGGTTCGTGACAGCATGGAAGCCCGGATCATCCTCTATCACATCTGTGCCGCCGTCGGTTATTTCATGCTGGCCGGCGTTCTGGTGATGTCGAGCGAATACATATCGAAAACACGAAAGGTGCTGATTGGCGCACTGATCGTCCAGGCCTTCATGGGCGCGATAACCGCGTCGCTGGTAATCCCCTACAATCTGGCAACCGGACAGGTGGTGCCACTGACGGCACCTGTTGCGGTGGCAGGGTCCTTCGGCTTTATCGTGCTGCTGATGATCAGCATCAAAATGTTCATGGAAGATACCGAACGCCGTCTGCAACACCTCGCCATGACGGATCATCTGACCGGGACGTTGAACCGGCGTGGCATGACCGACGCCTTCGAGATGTTGAAGACGAAGGTCGGCACCAAATCCCGCCACATCGCTCTCATCCTGTTCGATATCGATCACTTCAAGAACATCAACGACAGGTATGGTCACCAGCGCGGCGACGAGGTGCTGGTTCGGTTCTGCGCAGAGGCAGGCGAGATCGTGCGTGGACAAGGCGTTTTGATCCGCATGGGCGGCGAGGAATTCGCCTGCCTGATCGAAACCGACGATCCATCGAAAGCTGCGATCCTGGCAGAAGCCATCCGTATTCGCTTCAGCCGTCTCGCGCTGCTTGCAGACAACGAACGCTTCTTCGCAACGGTCAGCGCCGGTGTTTTCTGCCAGAGAGCCTCGGATGCCGATCTCGATGCGATGCTGACCATGTCCGACCGCGCGCTGTATGGAGCCAAGAAGGAAGGCCGCAACCGTACTGTCGTGCGTGAAGGGTCTATCAACATCGTCATACCCGCAGACGACCGCGACGAAGACCCATGCGATAACAATGCCGACCGACAGGTGGCGGCCCTCACCCGCATTACCCATATCGCAAATCGATAAACCACGACTTGACCTCGACGCGCTTGCGATCCCATCATGGCATCTGCGCAAGTGTTGGAGGTTTCGTCATGCATGTCAGGTTTTTCACCAGTCTTCTGTTATCAGCGACAGTGGTTGCAGGGGCAGTTCAGGCCCAGCAGGCATCCGACACGATAGCCCCGGAAAAGGCGACAGGCACGACCACCGCTGCCCGAGTAGAGACGAAAAACTACATGGTCGCCGCAGCCAATCCGCTGGCCGCCGAGGCTGGCCGAAAGGTGATAGCCGATGGCGGCAATGCCATTGATGCCATGGTGGCCGTGCAGACGGTGCTGGGGCTGGTAGAGCCACAAAGCTCCGGCCTGGGTGGCGGCAGCTTCCTCGTTTATTACGATGCCACGGCAAACAAGATCACCACATTCGATGGGCGCGAAACCGCGCCGATGGAAGCGACGCCAAAGCTGTTCCTTGATGAAACCGGCCAGCCGCTGAAGTTTCTGGATGCGGTGATTGGCGGGCGCTCCGTCGGTACGCCTGGCACAGTGCGATTGCTTTCCGATGTGCACAAGAAATACGGCACGAAACCATGGGCCGGTCTTTTCAGCCCCGCTGAAAATCTTGCGAAAGACGGCTTCCAAGTCTCACCCCGCCTTGCATCCCTGATTGCATCGGACGGAGACAGGCTGAAGAAATATGAAGGAGCGCGTGGGTATTTCTACGATGCCGACGGCGCGCCGCTGAAGGCAGGTGCCGTGCTCAAAAACCCCGCCTATGCGCAAACGCTGAACACGATCGCGACCAAAGGGGCGGATGCCTTTTACAGCGGGCCGATTGCCGAGGCGATTGTCAAAACGGTTCGAGAAGCGAGCGGCAACCCCGGCGTTCTGTCTCTTGCCGATCTGGCGAACTATCGCACGAAAGAGCGCGAGCCGGTCTGCGCCAAGTATCGCGCGCTTGATATTTGCGGCATGGGACCGCCCTCCTCCGGTGCCGTCGCCGTGGGTCAGATATTGGGCGTTATCGAAAACTTCGACATCAAGGCGCTTGGCCCTGACAATGTCGAAAGCTGGCGTTTGATTGGCGATGCGCAGCGCCTGGCCTTTGCCGACCGCGAACGCTATCTGGCAGACCCGGATTTCATGCCGCTACCGATCAAGGGGTTGCTGACAAAGGATTATCTCGCCACCCGCGCCTCCCTGCTGGATGGAGACAAGGCACTTGCTCCCGATGCCGTCAAAGCGGGCGAGCCGACATGGGATCACGCGCTGCTGTTCGGTCGTGGCCCGGCGCTGGAAATGCCGTCCACCAGCCACTTTGTGATTGTTGACAAGCAGGGCAACGTTCTCTCCATGACGACGACCATCGAAGGCGGCTTCGGCTCACGCCTGATGACCAACGGCTTTTTGCTGAACAACGAACTGACGGATTTCTCCTTCAAGACCCATGATGGCAGCTTGCCGGTGGCCAACCGCGTGGAGCCCGGCAAACGTCCACGCTCCTCCATGGCACCGACAATCGTGATGAAGGATGGCAAGCCGCTGATGGCCATCGGCTCACCCGGCGGCAGCCAGATCATCGGCTATGTCGCGCAGGCGCTGATTGCCTATATCGACTGGGGCATGCCGGTGGAAAAAATCGTCGCACAACCGCATCTCATCAACCGCTTCGGCACCTATGACATCGAAGCCGGGACGGATGCGGAGAAATTCGCAGAGCCACTGAAAGCAATGGGTTACGAGGTAAAGCCGGGCGAGATGAACTCCGGTCTGCACGCTATAGAAATCACCGCCAACGGCCTCGTCGGCAGCGCCGATCCGCGCCGCGAAGGCGTGGCTGTGGGTGAATAGAATCGCTTCCGTGGAGGGTAGGTTTGCGCTAGAGATCTGGCATGAAAAACGTGCCTGATTTCCTCCGCATCGACACCAACACACGCTCGGTTTCGCTAGACGCCCGCAACCCCGCTTTCTACAGCGACCCCAACGCCGTCTACGCGGCGTTGCATGCGCACTGTCCCACATTTTACTGGGAGGAGCAGAAGCAATGGTTCTTCACCGGCTATGACCATGTGAACGCATTGCTGCGTGACCGCCGATTCGGTCGGCAAATCCTGCATGTCGCAACCCGTGAAGAACTGGGCCTGCCGCAGCCTCTCGAACACGTCCGTCATTTCGATGCCGCCGAACGCCATTCGCTGCTGGAGATAGAGCCGCCGGAACACACGCGGCTGCGAACGCTGGTAAA
The DNA here is from genome assembly GCF_900100825.1 of Agrobacterium sp. DSM 25558. NCBI lineage: Bacteria > Pseudomonadati > Pseudomonadota > Alphaproteobacteria > Hyphomicrobiales > Rhizobiaceae > Agrobacterium > Agrobacterium sp. DSM 25558. The sequence goes on from NZ_FMUD01000001.1 coordinate 406,587, forward strand.
CCGCGCCTTCGTCTCTCGCCATGTCGAGAAGATGAAGCCGGAAATCGAAGCGCTCGCCAACGGGCTAATCGATCGCTTCGAAAAAGACGGCAAGGCGGAGCTGTTGTCATCATTCGCCGATATCATTCCCGTGACAATGATTGCGCGGATGATCGGCATTCCGGAAGAAATGGGCCCACAACTACTGAAATGGTCGCATGCCTATGTCGGCATGTACATGTTCAAACGCACCCGCGACGATGAACTGGCCGCAGACATCGCCGCACAGGAATTTGCGGATTACGTGCGAAGTGTCATTGCAGAGCGGCGCGCGGAACCGAAAGACGACCTGCTCAGCCACATGATCCATACGGAGCATAAAGGCCAGTACCTCACCGACGACGAATTGATTTCGACCACTATCGTTCTGCTCAACGCCGGTCACGAGGCCACCGTCCACCAGATCGGCAATTCGGTTCGCGTCATCCTCGAAAGCGGGAGCGACCCTGCTCTCCTCTTTCACGACGAAAAATCGACCGAGAGAACAGTGGAAGAAACGTTGCGCATCGGTGCACCCGTTCACATCTTCCAACGCTGGGCGCTGGAAACGGTCGAGATCGATGGCATCACCTTCAAGCGCGGCGACAAAGTCAGCCTCATCTTAGCCGCCGCCAATCTCGACCCACAGAAATTTACCAACCCGCTCACCTTCAAACCGGACCGCGCAGAAGCTCCAAACCTCTCGTTCGGCGCGGGCATCCACTTCTGCATCGGCGCGCCGCTGGCAAGGCTGGAGCTCAACATCGTGCTCCCGTTGCTGTTCAAGCGCTTGCCGGGGCTACGAATTGCGGAGCGGCCGACGGTGAAGGACGTGTATCATTTCTACGGACTGGAGCAGCTTGATTTGGTGTGGTGATGCGGACTTTTTTCTTGTTGCCAATCCTGTATGATATTCATACAGGATACCGACGAGGCGAATTTCGTGGCGAGCAAATCCAAAAAGAACACAGACGCGGCGCGTCTTCAAACGTCTGACTCTCTTAAGGAAAAGCTTGAACGCTTAGCCAAAGAAATAGGCGCACTTACAGCGGCAGACACAAACTCTCCAACAACAAGTGCAGCTAAACCGAGACGCGTACCAGGTCGTTTTAAGGGAGCGCTCGTTGTCGGACCGCAGTTCTTCGAGCCCTTGACTGACGATGAACTCAAAGAATTCGCAGCTGAATGAAGTATCTGTTGGATACGCATACTTTGCTGTGGTGGCTCAGTGATGATGAGCAGCTTTCGGTGCAAGCGCGATCAATAGTCGCTGACGCAGAAAACGAAATATACGTCAGCGCCGCATCCGCTTGGGAAATCGCGACCAAATTCGCAAAAGGCCGGTTGCCAACCGCGTCGCTCATACTTCCAGACTTCGCAGGCGTTATCCAGCAGGAAGGCTTTATAGAGCTTCCGATCAACAGCGCTCACATGGTTCGAAGCGCCATGTTACCCGGTGAGCACCGTGACCCCTTTGATCGCATTCTCGCGGCTCAGGCAATTATCGAAAACATGGCGCTAATATCCATCGATGAGAAGATGCCGTCTCTTGGTGTACTGACGCGCTGGTAGGCCCTCACAACCTCACGACATAATCCTTGCGCGTCGTCTCCACCACTTCCCACGTTCCTTTGAAACCCGGGCGGATGATGTGGCGGTCTCCGGCTTTGAGGTGGATGGGTTGGCTGTCGTTTTCGGTCAGGATCGAGTGGCCTTCGAGGATATTGAAATATTCCCACTCGTCATATTCGACGCGCCATTTGCCGGGCGTGGATTGCCAGATTCCGGCGTAGATGCCGCCGGTGGCTTCCTCGATGTTCCATGTGGTGAACTTCGGGTTGCCTGAAATCAGCCGGTCGGGTGCTGGTGCACCGTCTTCTGGCTGGATCGCGGCGAGATCGCCATCTGGCTTGAAGTTGAGAATGTTCGTCATGAGCGGCTTTCCTGATTTGATATGGTCATCGGGAGGTCTGCCGGATTACTCCAGCAGAAACGCCCGGAAATCATTGACATTCGTTCCGGTTGGCCCTGGCACGAAGAGGTCGCCTGCGAGGTCGAAAGCGGACCATGCGTCGTGGCCGGCAAGAAGTGCGCGGGCATCGCCGCCTGCAGCGCGAATGCGGGTGATGCTATCGCCATCGCAGAACGCGCCTGCGTTGTTTTCCGAACCGTCGATACCGTCCGTATCTGCCGCAAGAGCGGTAAGGCCCGCTATCCCTTGGAGATCGAGCGCGGCAGAGAGCAGCAGTTCAGCGTTGCGTCCACCTTTGCCGTAGCGACCGCTGCCGATCGTCACCGTGGTTTCACCACCGGAAAGCAGCAGCAGCGGCTTGTCGAACGCGCCGTTTACGGAAAATTCCCGTGCGAGCGCCGCATGCATACGGCCTATGTCCTTCGCCTCACCTTCAATGGTGTCGGAGAGGATAAGAGGATGCACGCCCCGCTGCCGGGCGAGCTCTGCCACAGCGTTGAGAGAGACGCGTGACGAAGCGATGACGTGGACTTCGTTTACAGCAAAAATCGCATCCGTCGGTTTCGGCGCGGTCGCCTGACGGATGCTTTCGATCATCCGTTCTGGCAGGTCGATTCGGTAGGCTCGGATGGTGCGCAAAGCTTCGTCGGCATTGCTTTCATCGGGCACGGTCGGACCAGATGCCACGAATGCCGGGTTGTCGCCGGGGACATCTGACACAACCAGAGAAACGACGCGAGCGGGATAGACCAGCGCGGCAAGTCTGCCACCCTTGATGCGGGAGAAATGCTTACGCACCACATTCATCGCAGAAATAGGCGCGCCGGATGCCAGCAGCACTTCATTGAGGGCGATCTCATCCGCCAGTGTGAAACCCTCGGGCGGTGCGGGCAAAAGAGCCGAGCCCCCACCGGATATCAGCGCGATGACCAGATCATCCGCTGTCAGCCCTCGAACATGCGCCATCAGCGACTGCCCGGCATAAAGGCCGGCGTCGTCCGGGACGGGGTGTGCAGACTGGAGAACCTTGGTGCTGTGACATTCTGCGATCGGGCCGTGGCGCGCAACGACCAGCCCGTCGAACGGATGCGGCCATGCGCGCTCGAACGCCTGCGCCATCTGGCTTGCCGCCTTGCCTGCACCGATGACGATGGTGCGGCCTTTTGGACGCTCCGGCAGGTGACTTAAGATCGCCTCATAGGGGTCAGCCGCTTTGACCGCTGCGAAAAACAACTCCTCCAGCAAAGCGCGCGGATTGGAAATCAAATCGGTCCTCCATCAGGCATCTAACGTGGTGTTTCGCCGACACAATGACGGGCACCGTCCGGCAGGGCAAGGTCATCTCGTTGAACTTCGCACGGAGTTACGCGTTGGCCCTAACAGCAAAGACTTGCAAAACGAGGGGGATGGCATGTCCAACACCGAAAATCTGGGACCGGAATATCACGACGATAAAAACAAGGACCGCTTGCGCGGTCGCAAGATCATATGGTCGCGCCGCAAATCCAGCCCCTGGACGTTCACGATGCTGATCATCGTGGTGTTGATCGTGGCCGCGGGTGCAGTTGCGGTGACCTACCTCGTCAATTCGCATCCGGGAAAACCGGAGGCAAACCCGACGATAGATACTCCTGCAGCGCCGTAATCCGCCACACTCACACCAACAGTTGCGCGCCGAATTGCGCTTCATAGAGGCGGCTGTAAGGCCCCTTGGAAGCCAGAAGCGAGTGGTGATCGCCGGTTTCAACAATGCCGCTTTCATCCACGACCACGATGCGTGACGCGTCGCGGATCGTTGCCAGCCTGTGAGCGATAACCAGCGTCGTGCGGCCCTTGGCGAGCTCTGCGAGCGATTGCTGGATGGCTCTTTCCGTTTCCGTATCGAGAGCGGATGTTGCCTCGTCCAGAATGAGAATCGGCGGGTTTTTCAGGAACATGCGTGCAATCGCCATGCGCTGTTTCTGACCGCCGGAGAGTTTCACGCCCCGTTCACCGATAACAGTGTCCATGCCATCAGGCATATCCTGGATGACGCTGTCCAGTCTGGCTCTGCGCGCGGCCTCCCAGATATCCGTTTCATTTGCACCGAGACGCCCATATTCGATGTTTTCGCGGATCGTTCCGCCAAACAGAAACACGTCCTGCTGTACAATGCCGATCTGGCTGCGCAGCGACGCAAGCGTCATGTGCCTGATATCGATGCCATCGATGCTGATCGAGCCGCCCGTGACTTCATAAAAACGCGGTAGCAAGGAGCAGAGCGTGGTCTTTCCCGCGCCGGATGGACCAACGAAAGCAACCGTTTCGCCCGCCTTGATCGTCAAATCAATGTTGCTGAGAACCTGCTTTCCATCGCTATAGCCGAAGCTCACATCCTTGTATGTGATTTCGCCACGCAAGGCCGGTGCAACGATAGCGTCGGGTGCATCGGCAATATCCGGAGCGGTATCGATCAGTTCTGTAAACCGACGAAAACCGGCAATGCCCTTGGGATAGGTTTCGATGACGGAATTGATTTTTTCGACCGGGCGGAAGAACACATTGACCAGCAGCAGAAAGCCGATGAACCCGCCACTCGTCAGATCGCCAGTAAGGACGAACCATGCGCCGCAGATCATGATGATCATCTGCGTCAGACGCATGCTCATGTAACTCAGCGACGTACTGGCCGCCATGATCTTGTAGGCGTTGAGTTTGGTCTGACGGTAGTTCTGATTATCCTGCTCGAACAGCGCGCGCTCGTGATCTTCGTTCGCAAATGCCTGAACGACACGCATGCCACCGACATTTTCCTCAATGCGTGCATTGAACGCGCCGACACGGCCATAGAGCGCGCGGAAATTATTGGTCATGCGGGCACCGTAGCGGCTCGTCACCCATGCCGTGACAGGCACGATGGCGGCGGTGATCAGCGCCAGCGGTACATTGACCGACATCATCAGCAGGAAAGCGCCGAAAAAGGTCATGATGGCAATGAACAGGTCTTCGGGGCCGTGATGCGCCACCTCGCCTATTTCTTCGAGATCCTTGGTGAGTCGCCCCACCAGATGACCGGTTTTCTGATTGTCGAAGAACCGGAAGGACAGCTTCTGCAAATGATCGAACGCATGTCTGCGCATATCCGTTTCGATATTGATGCCCAGCATATGTCCCCAATAGGTGACAGTCGCCATCAGCCCTGTGTTCAGCACGTAGATCACCAGAAGACCGATGGATGCCATCATGATGAGCTGCCAGTCACCCGCTGGCATCAACACATCCACGAAGACCTTGACCGCCATGGGGAACCCGAGTTCCAAAAGGCCGGAAAGCACGGCGCAGGAGAAATCGAGAATGAACAGACCCCGGTAAGGGCGGTAGTAGGAGAAGAAGCGGCGAAGCATGTTTTTGTCCATAACGGCGCGAAGCCGCCGTAAAGTTGTAAAATCAGCCTTCAACTCTCATATTTGTTTCCAGAGGCCAAGGCGCGTTGCGTTATTTTTAAGAAAATGCCCCGATTAAATGAGCGAACACTATAAAAACGAAATGGTGATGTAATATGTTGTAAACTGTCCACTAAATGATGACAGAATACGATCCATTCGGGGAATGCGAAAGAGACGCCGTTTTGACGAAAATCGACAATCATAGAAAAGGCGGAGAGCCGCGTTGGCTAAGTCCGGCCACCCATGCTCGTACTGCGCTCGTACCGTCCATTTCGGCCGCCCGCTGGCTTCTGTTTCTGATTGTCGCTGCTGGCATCTATTTCTTCTATGGCTTTCTTGTGCCGGTCTTGGCCGCACTCGTCATCGGTTTTGCCAGCTGGCCTGTTTATCGTGAACTGCTTCGTCGCGTCGGCGGCAACACCACGGTGGGCGCGACAATCGCGCTGCTTCTCATCATCGCTTTCCTCATCGTTCCCATTTTCATTGCCGCCTCCTACACGGCCAGTGAAGTCCGCGAATGGTTCGGCTGGGCCGTCGAAGTCAACAAGACCGGCGCTCCCGTACCCGAATGGATTGCCGCCCTGCCCGGCCTTGGCGCATGGATGAGCGAGCAGTGGGTTCGCTACATCGGCACACCCGGTGCCATCGGCGAAGTCATCCAGCTCGTCAGCGGTGCCAATATCGGCAATATCTACCGCGCCATCGTGGCCGCTGGTAATGGTGCCTTCCACCTTATCCTGACACTGCTTTTCATGCTGATTGCACTGTTTTTTGTCTATCGCAACGGCGTGAGCTTCGCGAGGCAGATCGACCTGGTTGGAGAGCGCATCCTGCCGACTCGCTGGGAGCGCATTTCCCGCGTCGTTCCCGCCACCATCAGCTCCACGGTCACAGGCATGACGCTGATCGCCATCGGTGAAGGCATCATTTTGGGCATCGCCTACTGGATCGCGGGCGTTCCCTCGCCCGTCACGCTGGGTGTTTTGACCGGTGTCATGGCGCTCATTCCCGGTGGTGCACCGCTGTCCTTCACGCTGGTGTCCGTCTATCTCGTTGCCAGCGGTTCCGTCACCGCAGGTATCGCGCTATTCGCTTGGGGCTCTATCGAGCTTTTCATTGTCGACAAAACCATCCGCCCGCGCCTTGTCGGCGGCCCCATCAAGCTGCCGTTTCTGCCGACCTTCTTCGGTCTCGTCGGTGGTGTGAAGACAATGGGGTTCCTCGGCCTGTTTATCGGCCCGGTCCTTATGGCGTTGCTGGTTGCAGTGTGGCGTGAATGGGTGCGCGAAGTGGAAATTTCGGCAATCGAAGCCGAAATGACCGAGGCCACGGCGGAGATAAATGAACCTCCACCGCTACGAAAGACGGCGATCTAATCGGCTTTAGAGCTTCAATTCCATGAACATGCTCAGAGGGTCTGGCTTATAGGGCGGGAAGGGTTCGATTTCCACGAAGCCCGCCTTGCGGTAGAGGCCGATCGCTTCCGGCTGGCTGATTCCGGTTTCCAGACGAATGGCCGATAGTGCCAGCCCCTGCCCGCGCGCGATAACAGCCTGCATCATCAACTTACCGATGCTGAGACCACGCGCTTGCGGATCAACGAACATACGTTTGATTTCAGCCGTGCTATCCCCCGCTTCCACAAGTGCGCAGCAGCCGACGATCGTGCCATCATTTCGCGCCACGAAGAATGACGCATTCGGCTTCTCAAGCGCATCGAGATCCACCATGTGGTTGCTTTCCGCGGGATAAAGCGAAGCCATGTAGGTGTTCGACATCTCCATGAGGCTTTGGATTTCCGGTTGGCGCGGATGCTCGAGTTTGATTTCGACTAACATGGTAATTTCCGTTAATTTTTCTGAATGCCCAACTGTTCGTCGCAATAAGACTGCAATTGCGTTAGATCACTCCGGTTTGTAGGATTCTCCGGCCAGAGGCAACAGAGCGAAAATGCGAACAGCGCTTGTTTTAATGACCATTCTCGGCTGCGACGACAGCGCGACCGATTGCCAGCACATCGCCACGCTTCAACAACGTTGGACGAGCATAGAACTGTGCGATGCCGAATCGGAAAAGCAGCTCGGCAATTTCGCGAACGCGTCCTATCCGGTCATCGTCGCCGTGTGCCAGACACCCGAAACGCCAAAGAACGAAACGGCGAAAGCCGATGCACAGACGCCGGATGTATCGGGCGTCGCACCTGCTCTCGCACCGCAGGAAGAACAGACCCTGACACAACGCGCCATTGGCCGCGTGCGCAAGATTTTGCCCTCCACGGAAGGTGTCAAGGAAGTGCTTGGCAAGCCGGTGCGCATGGTGGAAGACAGCTATTCATGGATCGCCCGGCGCTTCACTAAATAAGTTTACGCTGCTTCCGCAACCAGATCGATTGCCAGAGAACGCGCACGCTGCCGTTCCTGAGTAATCTGCAATTTCTCGACCATATGCAGAAGCTCACGCATCGTGGCGTCACCATCCACATGCGCAAACTTGGCCAGCAGTCCCGACGACAGGTCTGCGACGGGATTGGCGTAAGGCGCATCGGATGCGTTGCGCCACAGCAGCGTCGCCTCCATGAAGATGTCGAGCACCGCGCCGAACAGACCGGTTGAGTGATAGAGAGCTTTCAGCGCGTGGTGCCGGCCTGTGGCGAGAATGGAGCGGACTTGTCGCTCCTCCAGTCCCGACAGGTTGGAGATGGCCTGCGCAAAGAAATCCAGCTTACCCGAGCAAAGCGTGTTCATCAGAAAAGCTGGCGTCAGCCCACCGCCGGCACGCAAATGTTCGACCAGCATGGGCGTGGCTTCGCCCGTCGCGTCCCCGGCAATCAGCACCGTTGCGGTTTCGGATGCGTCACGAATGACGCCAAGTGCACGGTGCGGAGTCATGGCGTAACAAACCAGATCGGACGCTGCCAAGGCCGCGCCGATATGCCCGACGAGTGCGTAGCGAACATCGGCTGGAAGGTCATCGCGCCGCAGCAGCAGGTCGCGAATCTCGGCTTCCTGTGCATGACGTTCGGCGATACGCCGCAACGTGAAAGGCGTTATGCAGGCGCTGCGGTTTTCCAGGAGAACGGAAAGTTCAAGAAGCTCGCCGATCTCGGAAAGGGCAGCGCAAGCGCCAGCTTCCAGATAGGGACGCGCAGCAATCATCGCCCGCGTGATGGGAGTGCCGTTGCCCACGAGGTCGACCAGATCCGTGTCCCGCAGTACCGGCGAATGGATGATGACGAGACAGGCGATTTCCGGCTGATCTTGAGCCAGAGAGAAAATGATGTGCCTTGGCGCTTCGTCTGAATAAGCAAGCGCTTCCGCCAGAGCGAGCCGCACCTTGGGTGAAGGATCATCCAGCAGATACGTCATCGCGTCATGCGCGCTGTCATATCGATCCAGAGGCAAAGAGGATTGCAGATAGGCTTTGGCAAGCGTGGTGGCTGCCTTCGACCTGTCGGTCGACCCAGCTTTTTCAGACCAACGAAAAAATGCTTTTACGATCACCCTGCGCCCCACCAACAGACAATGCCGACTGCTTCAGCAGGATAGATTCGAAACGAATCCATCCCTGCCATCCACAGCCGACACTAGGAGCAAAAGGTTTACGTTTGGTTCACCATATAAATTAACCGGTTGAAGATGGGCGTCGTCAGCGCGTGCCCGGCCGGGCAAGCTGGAAGACGTCCGCACCGCCGTCGCAATAGTCCCTGTAACCCATGCGGGCGACGGGCCGTGCGCGACTCATGTCGATGCGACCATTTTCGATCACCGACTCATTGATATGAATACCAACGACCTGCCCGAAAACCACCCAGGACTCGGACTCGGTACCGTTGACATCAATCGGTCGAATAATCTGTGTCACCCGGCATTCCAGAGCCGCGAAGGCTTCAGCGACATAGGGCGCATCCACAAGCTTGCCTTGCTTGGCCGTCAAGCCAGCAATCTCGAATTCATTCACGCCATACTCGACGGGAGCGGACGACGAGTTCATCTGCTCTACTAGGTTGCGGCTGACCAGATTTGCGGTGAAGACGCCGCTTTCCTCGACATTGCGCACACTGTGCTTATGGCCGCTGGACGAAAACATGATCAGTTTCGGCGTGTCTGAAACGGCGTTGAAGAACGAATAGGGCGCGAGATTGAGCGAGCCGTCACGGCCTTTCGACCCGATCCAGCCAATCGGCCGCGGTGAAACAATGGCCTTGAACGGGTCGTGAGACAGACGATGACGATTGGTGTCGGTGGTGTAAAACATCAAGCCTCACCGACCCACGTTACGACGTCTGCAAGTTCAGGTCGCGGCCGCTCTATCGGCGGGAAGGTCGTGGAACCAATGTGAATAAAGCCAGCGATTTTTTCGCCAGACTTCACACCCAGTTCCGGCCAGATGTCTTCATCAAAGGAAACCCACTCGGACAACCAGTTGGCGGCATATCCGTAGGCATTGGCAGCCATCAGCATGTTGAGGCAGACAGCGCCCGCCGACATGATCTGTTCCCACTCGGGAATTTTGGCGTGAGGTGCCGCTGTGCTGACGACGGCAACGACCACGGGTGCGCGGGTAAAGCGGGTGCGCTCGACCTCCTGCTGGTCTGCGCCAATATCCGGCGTCTTTTGGAGTGAGAGCTTCAACGCCGCCTCGCCCAACCGCTCGCGCTCCTCACCGCGATAAACGATGAAGCGCCACGGTGCGAGCTTTCCATGGTCGGGTACACGGACTGTGAGGCGCAGGATATCTTCTAGTTCGGCCCGGTCCGGCCCCGGTTCTGCCAGTTGCAACGCCGGGGTGGAACGGCGAACCTTCAGGTAGTCGAGGAGCGTAATATTATCTTTCATCTCAGAACCGATCCATTCTCGTACATATGAAATTATGGGCCTTGAAATCGCCACCGCGTTGGGCTTGAAGTGGTGCCAGAAAAACAAGAAGTCAATCCGGTTGAGTAAAATGACATCCATCAAAATTGCGGCAGGCCTTTCCATGGCGCTCGTTTCGGCCGTGCTTGCGCATGGTGTCGCGTTTTCGCAGGACGCGTTCAAGGATTTCAAACAACTGGGCGGTACGCCGAAGATGCCGAAGCTGAATGCGTTTACCGCACCTTCCGCACCTGATACCGAGAAAACCACGTCACGCGATATCGTGATGGAAGCAAAGTTGACCAATGACGGCCAGCCGATGATGGAGGGACTTGCCTGGCGCGTGTTCAGCCCGATGCCTGGCCCTGATGGAAAACTGCCGATGCTGGCAAGCTCCGATGGCGGCTCAGCCGAGTTCCACCTGTCTCCCGGCGACTATTTCGTCAATGTATCCTTCGGTCGCGCAGGCGTAACGAAAAAGCTCAACATTCCCACCAGCGGCAAGATCGAAAAGCAGGTCCTGATCCTCGACGCAGGCGGCTTCGTCTTGAATGCGGTGGCCGGGACCGACAAGCGGATTTCGCCCAACCAGCTCAAATTTTCGGTCTATTCTTCCGACACGCAGGAAGATGGTGAGCGCCGTCTGGTGATGTCGGACGTCAAGCCCAACACCGTCATCCGACTAAATGCCGGCACCTACCACGTCGTATCCGAATACGGCGGCATCAATGCCGTCGTGCGCGCTGATATTCAGGTGGAAGCGGGCAAACTGACGGAAGCGACGCTCCAGCACCACGCCGCACAGGTCACGCTGAAACTCGTATCCGAACACGGCGGCGAAGCCATTGCCGATACGGCTTGGTCGGTGCTGACCGGCTCCGGCGACATCGTCAACGAAAGCGTCAGCGCCTTCTCCACCATGGTCCTTGCCGACGGCGAATACACCGCCATCGCCCGCAACAAGGACAAGGTCTACCAGCGCACGTTCAAAGTGGCCGCCGGTAGCGACTCGGACGTGGAAGTGCTGATGAAGGACCAAGCCCCGGAAGAGACGACTGGCGATTTTGAGTGACGCTAGTCACATCTATTCGAAATCTTCGTCCGGCTCCTGTGTGGGAGTCAGAGGCCGCATCCTGCCGTGCTTTATTGCAACAATCTCAATGACATCGGCTTTTCGCGTATAGTCCATCAGGTAGTCACCGAACACCCACGTCTTTTATCCGGGAACGGGAAGCTCTTCGCTTTCCTTGCCCATGCCTGGAAAGGTTTCCAGATTGCTCCGCGCATCCATAAAGGCGTTCGTAAAACGCGTTGCAGCAGCGGGACTTCTGCTTTTTAGATACTGAACTTCGTTTCGCAGATATGTCGCTGCAGAACGCGAAATAATGACGCGCATCAGGCAGCCTTTTCGGACGAAACTCTTTTTAAATCAGCGATGACATCATCGACGTTCTCATGATTGCCATCATCGATTTCTTGCCGCCCCTGCCTGACAGCGAGAATGTCGGCACCTTCGTTCAGCAGATACGTTTTGAGCGCTCGCACGATGATCCAACTGCGAGACCGCTCGGTTGTTTCAGCTATGGCTTCAATTTCCGCCAAAACTTCCTGCGGAATGCGCAGGGTGATGGGATTGGAAAGAGCTTGCTTTGTCATTCAATCCTCCTGAAATCTGTATTTCATTGTAATACAAATCAATCTTATGGACCATAAAAAAATACCCCCGGAACTGGGTTCCGAGGGTGACTGATTAGCATACCGATTTCGAGACCTTAGGTAGACGTTACGCAGCTTTCGCCTTGGCAACCTTCGCCGCACGCTTGCGCTTCACGTCAGGTGGTGTTGCTTCATCCACCAAGTTCGCAATCGCTTCATCCAGCGCATATGATGTCTGAGCCTGCGAGCCCAAGCGGCGGATGTTGACGGTGCGTTCTTCGGCTTCCTTTTTACCGCAGACGATGATGACCGGGACCTTGGTGACCGAGTGTTCGCGGACCTTGTAGTTGATCTTCTCGTTGCGGAAATCGGTTTCGACCGATAGGCCCGCATCGCGCAGAGCTTCGGCGACTTCACGACCGTAATCGTCAGCATCAGAGGTAATCGTGGCGACGACGACCTGCTGAGGCGCGAACCAAAGCGGCATGTGACCGGCGAAGTTCTCGATGAGAATGCCGAGGAAGCGTTCCATCGAGCCGCAAATGGCGCGGTGGATCATGACTGGCTGGCGCTTTTCGGAGGCCTGATCGATATAGAAGGCACCGAAGCGTTCCGGCAGGTTGAAGTCGACCTGCGTGGTGCCGCACTGCCATTCGCGACCGATGGCGTCCTTTAGCGTGTATTCGAACTTCGGACCGTAGAACGCGCCCTCGCCCGGCAGAATGTCGGTCTTGATGCGGCCTTCGGACTTTTCTTCGATGGATTTCAGAACATCGGTCATGACGCTTTCAGCGCGATCCCAGACTTCGTCGGAGCCGACGCGCTTTTCAGGACGCGTGGAGAGCTTGACCACGATTTCCTCGAAGCCGAAGTCCTTGTACACCGACAGGATGAGATCGTTGATGCGCAGGCATTCCGCCGCCATCTGCTCTTCCGTGCAGAAGACGTGCGCGTCATCCTGCGTGAAGCCGCGAACGCGCATAAGGCCGTGCAAAGCGCCGGATGCCTCATAGCGATGGACGTTACCAAATTCCGCAAGTCGAACAGGCAGTTCTCGGTAAGACTTCAACCCATGTTTGAAGATTTGAACGTGGCCGGGGCAGTTCATCGGCTTCAGCGCGAAGACGCGGTTATCCGCTTCCTCATCCTTCGGATGGGTGAAGGCATAGGCCGATTTTACGGCGAACATGTTTTCCTGGTACCAGCCCCAGTGACCTGATGTTTCCCACAGCGAAGCGTCCAGCACCTGCGGCGCGTTGACTTCCTGATAGGTGCCTTCAAGGTTGCGGCGCATATAGGCCGTCAAAGTCTGGAACATGCGCCAGCCCTTGCCGTGCCAGAAAACCACGCCCGGACCTTCTTCCTGAAAATGGAACAGGTCCATTTCGCGGCCCAAACGACGGTGATCGCGCTTTTCGGCTTCGGCAAGAATGTGGAGATACTGATCCAGCTCTTCCTGTGTCGCCCATGCGGTGCCGTAGATGCGTGTCAGCATCGGGTTGTTGCTATCGCCGCGCCAATAGGCACCGGCAACCTTCATCAGCTTGAAGGCCGTGCCGATTTGTCCAGTGTTCGCCATATGCGGGCCACGGCAAAGGTCGAACCAGTCGCCCTGATAGTAGATCTTCAGGTCCTGCCCTTCGGGAATCGCATCGATCAGTTCGATCTTGTAGTTCTCGCCCTTGGCAGCAAAAACTTCCTTGGCCTTTTCACGCGACCAGATTTCGCGCGTAAACGGCTTGGACCGACCGATGATCTCCTTCATCTTCTTTTCGATCTTCGGCAGATCTTCCGGTGTGAAGGGCTCGTTCTTGGCGAAGTCGTAATAGAAGCCGTTTTCGATGACGGGGCCGATCGTCACCTGCGTGCCGGGCCACAGTTCCTGAACCGCTTCGGCCATCACGTGGGCTGCATCATGGCGGATCAGTTCAAGCGCACGCTTGTCATCGCGGGTGACGATTTCGATCTTGCCATCGATGATGGTGTCGGAAAGGTCGCGCACAGTGCCATCCAGCGCAATCGCGACGGCCTTCTTTGCAAGCGACTTGGAAATGGATTCGGCAACATCGCGCCCGGTCGTGCCGGGAGCATACTGGCGTACGGAGCCATCGGGAAATGTGAGGGAAACGGCGTCAGACATTATAATTCTCCTGTCCAGTCCCGCCAACGAATGCGGGTGGTTTTCATGTGCAGTGATAAGTAAATGCTTACTTATTCGACGCGGCTTTTTAACCGCGTTCTACCGATGGGTAAAGTCAGTTTGCTTCGCGCGACTTCGACGCGTGAAAATACCGCCACGGCGTGTACCACTTCTGCCGCGATGCCAACCTCTCCGCCACAGGATCAAGCCCGCTGGTACCACCCGGCCCGCAACGGGCGACGCGGAACAGGGTCAACCAGCCACCGGCCCAAAAGCCATGCCGGGCAAAGGCCTCATAGCCATATTCGGAACAAGTCGGGATATGACGGCAGGAATTGCCGACGAAACCGGAAAAGACGAGTTGGTAAAAGCGAATGAAGCCCATGCCCAGCAGACGACCCGGTGTCTTGCGAAACGGTCCTGACCAGTTGCGGGAACGTACTCTTGTGTGTTGGCAGTTCGGCTCGTTGCACACGGCTCAGGCCGGAACGCGCTGATCTGCCTCGATCTGGTCGAGACAGTCGCAGATCGCGTCGAAGGTCAGCATAGTGGAAGCGTGGCGAGCCTTATAGTCCTTGACGGGCTTAAGAACACGCATGTCTTCAAAGCGACCATTCGGACCATCGCCATCAGTCGTCAACATTGCCAGCATATCGGCCCGTGCCTTGCGCACTTCATTGCTGGTCGCGCCGACGACGTGATGGGCCATGATGGATGAGGAGGCTTGGCCCAAAGCGCAGGCGCGTACCTCATGCGAAAAATCCGTTACCACTCCGTCGCGCAGCTTGATGTAAACCTTTACCTTCGAGCCGCAGAGCTTCGAATGTTTCTGCGCGCTGGCATCCGCATCCGGCATATCTCCCGTCAGCGGAATGTTGCCTGCGAACTCCAGAATGCGGTTGTTGTAAATGTCATCCATGTGATCGTCCATTTGCGCAGGATTGATTTTTCAAACACTGCGTCTTCAGTGGTAAGGCTTTTCTGCGTGCCGTCATCATTATATGTTATGAGACACCAGCGTCATCAAGGTGCAGCGATTTTAATCGTCGCACATCGAAAAAGCGATGACAGACTTGCCAAATTGCCTGAAAACAACCAGATAGCAGGCGCGGCATCTTTACAAGTCATGCCGTAACCAAGTTCAGGTGCGGCGTTTCAACCGCATCGGGAGACCCAAGAGATGGATGCAATCGTGAAGAATTTCCCCGGTGCAGGCACACCCAACGGTGCAGCAGACCTGCGCCCTACGCAGGCGGAAGCCGAAGATGCCGTGCGCGTTTTGCTACGCTGGGCGGGAGATGATCCCAACCGCGAAGGGCTGCTCGACACGCCAAAGCGCGTGGCGAAATCATACCGTGAACTGTTCAGCGGTTATGATCTCGACGCAAGTGACGTGCTGGGAACGACATTCGAAGAAGTCGGCGGTTACGACGACATCATTCTGGTACGCGACATCCCGTTCCATTCGCATTGCGAACACCACATGGTTCCGATTGTCGGCAAGGCGCATGTCGCCTATCTGCCGGCGGGCCGCGTGTTGGGACTTTCCAAGATCGCCCGCGTCGTTGAAATCTACGGTCGTCGCTTGCAGACGCAGGAAACAATGACGGCGCAGATTGCGAACGCGATCGAAACCACGCTGAAGCCACGCGGCGTGGCCGTGCTGATCGACGCCGAACATATGTGCATGTCCATGCGCGGCGTGCGCAAGCAGGGCTCGACAACGCTGACGACCAGCTTCACCGGTACATTCAAAGCCGAAGCCGCACAGCAGGCCCGGTTCATGACCATGGTCTACAGCCGCTGATCCCAGCACCAACCTTATAAAGCGACGGCGGAAAACCGCCTCGCTTCCAGTGCTCCAAGTTTACTCATGCGTCTGAATGTCCGAAGCTATTCGAACTTTCGGACATTGCTGCAATGGAGGTTCCATGTCGTCAACATTTCCCCCCGCCCCTGCGGATAAGGAAACACTCGAATCGGCGGGTTCGTTCTCGCCCAAGTTCGATGCACATGGCCTCGTCGCCGCCGTTGTCACGGATGTAAAGGGCGGTGAATTGCTGATGGTGGCGCATATGAATGCGCAAGCGCTGTCCTTGACGCTCGAAACCGGCATCGCACATTACTACAGCCGCTCTCGCAATAAGATTTGGAAGAAGGGCGAAACGTCCGGCAATCTCCAGACAGTGCAGGAAATCCGCACGGACTGCGACCAGGACGCCGTTTGGCTGAAAGTCTCCGTGGCTGGCCACGATGCGACCTGCCACACGGGCCGACGCTCGTGCTTTTATCGCACGGTCACGCTGGAAAACGGCAAGGCCGTAACCACGATTACGGATGATGTCAGGCATTTCGACCCAGCAAAAACCTATGGTTCGCCCGAAAATCTCCTCACAAAAGACTGATCTTTTTTGTCCTGTCTCGTTTCGCTACGAAATCATAGGATTTGCGCGGTATACTGGCACCTCGTGCATCTGCTTGGGAGTGGGAATAGATGTTGGGTTGGGGACTAAATCGCGAAAATTCGGCGGCAACGGCGAGTTTGGAAAAGATCGAGCAGCAAACTCCTGCCCAGACACCTCGAATTCCTGCAAACCGCATTGCGCTGGCACTCGGTGGCGGCGCGGCACGCGGATGGGCGCATATTGGAGTTCTGCGGGCGCTGGATGAGGCTGGCGTCAAAATCGGCATGATCGCGGGCACATCCATCGGTGCGCTGGTGGGTGGCTGTTATCTCGCAGGCAAGCTGGACGAACTCGAGGAATTCGCGCGTTCTCTGACGATGCGCCGCATCGCGGGTCTACTGGACCTCACGATTGGCGGCGGCGGATTGTTTGGTGGGATGCGGTTGACCAAGCGCATGCAGGAACACCTCGTGGGCCTCAATATCGAAGACCTCGAACATCCCTTCATCGCAGTCGCGACAGAGCTTAAAACCGGTCATGAGGTGTGGGTGCATCAGGGCGATCTGATCACGGCCCTTCGCGCGTCCTACGCACTGCCCGGCATTTTCGAGCCGGTGCGCTGCAATGGTCGGACGTTGATCGACGGTGCGCTGGTCAACCCTGTTCCGGTTTCCGTCTGCCGTGCCTACGAGCAGGCGCTGGTGGTGGCGGTGAACCTCAACTACGATATTTTCGGTCGCTCCGCCGTCGTCAAACACAGCGCTGGTGCGTGCAGCCAGGAAACCACCGTGAAGACGCCAGCCGAGCCATCATCGCGCATCGGCTTGCCGGGCGTTATGGTGCAGGCTTTCAATATTATTCAAGACAGAATTTCACGCGCCAAGCTGGCGGGCGACCCGCCGGATCTGACGTTGCATCCGCGCATCAACCACATTGGTCTTTCAGAGTTTCACCGAGCTGCCGAATCGATAGAGCGCGGATACGAAGAAACGCGCTCCCGAATACCGGAGCTGCAACGTATGCAGCAGGTGTTTCAAACCTGATAGCCTAGAACCCTATCCAGCGATATAAGCCTTGATGTGTTCGGCTTCCGCCTCGACTTCGCTGATGCGCGCCTTAACGACGTCACCGATGGAGATAATGCCAACCAGACGACCGTCTGCCTCTACCGGCAGATGTCGGAAACGACCTCCTGTCATCAGTTCCATCAGGTCATCGGTGCTTGATCCCTCATGACAGCGCGTGACGTTCTTCGTCATGGCGTCGGAAACCTTGGTCTGCAGAGCAGCCGAGGCATTGGCTGCGATGGCCTTGACCATGTCACGTTCTGTGAAGATGCCGAGAATGGCACCGGCGTCATCGGTAACGACGACAGCACCGATGCGGTGTTCATGCAGGGTAATCGCGGCGTCGCCCAACGACAAATCCGGCCTGACCGTAACGACATCACGGCCTTTGAGGTCGAGAAGTTCTTTCACAAATATCGCCATGTTTCCTCCTGTCCGGCTGATCTTTGAACCACGCGCAATGTCTCCTCCACGGCGCAGGCGGTTCACTTACATGCCGATGGTGCGCCACGAGCCTATGGAAAGCAATAAATTTCCGTGGGCTAAAAAGCTTCAATCGATTGAGAACAGCCGCAAATGCTTAGGCACGCGGGATGATCTTGCGATCAAACAGGCCGAAGAAGAGGAAACCGAGCAAGAACCCGAAAATATGGGCGTCCCAGGCAACCTCGCCGCCGACATCCCCCATAAGCGGAATGCCGAAAGCAATGAGCAGATTGCCGAACAGCCACATCAGAGTGAAGATGAGGACCGTGCGATTGGAGAGCGATTGAAGAATGCCTTGCCTCGGCAACAGGTGCCCGATGGACGGGTGGTACCCGCCACCATGCGCGGGAAACACGAAGCGGCACGCCGCGCCCATCAGCGCCGACACCACACCGGATGCGCCGATCAGCACCGTGGCGTCCCCCCAGTGGAGGAATGTATGTCCGAAGGCGGCAACAGCGGCAGAGACACACCAGAGCAAAGTGAAACGCAATGTGCCTATTCGGCGCAGAACCGGAGCGCCAAACGCCATCAGCCACAGCCCGTTGAAAAGGATGTGCTCTATGCCACCGTGTAAAAACGAATATGTGATCGGGGTCCAGAGCCACTCCATTCCCTGTTGCGACAAGGGCGTGGCGTAGCGCAGAGGAATAAAGCCGAAGGTAAAGATGAACCAGCCATAACCATCGTCGGACAACACATAAGTTGAAACGACATGTACCGCGATCAATAGGCCGATGACGGCCACGAGAGCGCCAGGCAGATTGAAAACCGGTGTTTTCTGACGGACCTCCGGCGGCGCTGCATCATTCGCCTGTGGTGTCTCACCCTCGTTGTCCGTCATTGGCAGATCTTCCTTCCCGTCGCGTCCGTATGTTCTCGAGCAATATAGTAACGCTGCGGGAAAAAGAAGCGCCGACGATACGTCACGGCTGCAACCAATAAAGGCTGCGAGGGATTGTGATGACCGAGCGCGTGGCATGAAAATCGCAAGGACATCTTCAGCACCGCAAATGAACGCGGCATCTGTTTCGAATTGGAACAGGTGCCCTGCGGGACGGAGACTATGTCATGAAGACGAATGAAAGCCTGGAGATTTACTCCTATTGGAACGAAATTCGGGGCAATCGCCCTGCACCGCTGCGTGGCGAGATCGATCCCTCGCAAATTCGCCATGTGCTGCCCGACCTGTTCGTTCTGACCGACCTGGGTGATGACGCTCCCGTGTTTCGTTTAACGGGCACGCGCCTCTATAATCTCTTCTGTCGTGAATTGCGCGACACGCCGTTTTCCATGATGTGGCAGCCGGAGGCCGCTTATGAAGCATGCCGCATCGCCAATGGCGTGTTTCAACATGAGAGGCCGGTTATTTTCGATCTTTGGGCCGAAAGCGCCAGCGGCCATACCGCCCAGGAATTCGAAATGCTGCTTCTGCCGCTGGAGGCCGAAGCGCACTTCCCGTCGCGTTTGCTAGGCGCTCTTGTCTCCGACCCACCACTGGCAGATTTCGGCCAGCCGTTCAAACCTCTGGAGCTGACACGAAGTCGACTGCTGGAGGCACCAGCCTCCTATACATTCGTTGAACCTGCGGCATTTGATAGCGCTATCAACAGATCCGTCTTTTTATGAGAATGCATGCGAATATTCGCAGGTTATTGCGGAACGGTCTGTTAACTCGACACATATAAAGGAGAGTGATCATCCCTCTTCATTGTGCCGCTCATGTTCTCATCTCGATCAACCACTGTCGCCTTTACCGCACGCACTGCGGAACCGAACCCTGTCGAGGTTGTGTCGGTTGGTTTGTCAGGTCGGTTGATGGTTCCTTCGCAGGAAGAGTATGATTGCACCGCCAATGAGATGACGGCTGAGACCGCGCGCATCACATGCTTCGTTCGCCCCAGAAACGGCGATCGCATCATTGCCTATCTTCAGCACATTGGTCGCATCGAGGGCATCGTCAAAGCACTGACGGCGGATGGCTTCACCATTGCCATCATGGCGACCGAACGCAAGCGCGAAAAACTAGCGGCGCAACTGGCATGGGTCGCCAAGCGTCAGGCTCTTGGTCTGCCGGAAGACCGCCGTCATGACCGCCTGACACCGCGCAACCCAATTGCCGATCTTCTGCTCAGCGATGGCAATATCGCCCAATGCCGCATCATCGACCTTTCGCTATCAGGCGCAGCTGTCGAGATCGATGTTCGTCCGGCGCTTGGCACAAATGTGCGGCTTGGCAACATGGCTGGCCGCATCGTTCGCCATTTCATGGAAGGCGTGGCGATCGAATTCGATTCCGTGCAGTCACGCGATGCGCTGATCGAGTTTCTCTGACACTCCAAAATTTTTGCTCGACATAACCGGCAGCGCCTAGCGTGAGCCGGTTTTTTTGTGCCTTTAACTGGCCTCAGACCGAGGTTCACGCACAGTCCCTTCCTGAGACAGCACGCGAAACCGCGCAAACAAGCTGCGCCATTGTGGGAAAATGAAAATATTTTCGAGAAAAAGCAGAAAAACAGCCTCGAAATGACACAAATAAGACAATCAGAGGTAGAAATATACACCCAATGATTGATTTCGACGCATGGGAATCACATATGCGGTCGCTGAAGTATAGTCAAAGAATAGTTTAAACGTGCCACCACCCCTTAAATTAGCACAGCGCCATTAACCAGAGCGCTCCATAAATTACAGTTTTACAATGACTTAATAGGAATTTTTCACTGAAATTTCTAATCGAAACGATAAAATTCTAATCAAATTTTCTTCAAATACAGATCAAAACTAATTCAAATAAAACGCTGTTTTTCCTAAATTTAACATCGAATTTGAGCGCCGTTATTTGCGGGCGGTCAAAATATCGCTGGCATTCTTCTCCTTACAACGGGGAGACAAGAAATGAAAAAAATTAGCCGTTTCGGATTTTTGATCGCAACATTGATCGCAGGTGCATTTGCGGGACAAGCAGAAGCATCGCCAGCCGCAGCAATGCGCATCATGGGCAAGGCCAACCCGCCGATTGGTCATTATGAATTCTGCCAGACATATCAGAGCGAGTGCCAGCCGACATCTGCCGACAGAGGCCCGCTGAGACTGACGGAAGAAAACTGGAAGATGATCCTGGACGTGAATTACACGGTCAACACCACGATCACGCCAATGACAGATATGGAAATTTACGGCGTTGAAGAACGCTGGGCTTACCCGACGACGGTAGGCGATTGCGAAGATTACGTTCTGCTGAAGCGCAAGATGCTGATGAACAAGGGCATCTCCCCGTCTGACCTGCTGATCACGGTCGTTCTTCAGCCAAATGGCTCCGGCCACGCAGTTCTGACAGTTCGCACCGACCGCGGCGACTTTATTCTCGACAACCTGCGCAACAAGGTCATGGACTGGTCCGAGACGGAATACACCTACCTCAAGCGCCAGGACAGCACCAACCCCGGCCGCTGGGTCAAAATTCAGGATGGCCGCGCTGTGAACGCTGTCGCCGGCATCAAGGGATAAGTGAGGCTGGGCGGTTAGCCCACGCTCGACGCATGCTTATGGCCGGTCCAGTCACCCCGTTGGACCAGACCGTGCCAGAGCCGGTTCCGTTGCCCCGGACCGGCTCTTTTTTTGTCTATAACAGGCCGAGTTCAGCCAGTTCGCGCCGCAGATCGGACGGCAGATCGTCGGACATGCCTGCCCCGCCCAAATCACGCGGGGCTTCCTCAGGCTTCAGGTAGCGCCAACCCTGAAACGGCCGCTTGGGTGCAGGCGAGGTCTCGATGACCTCCGGCCCAAGCACTAGGTCGCAGCGGCTAATACCGTCTTCCCCTTTGAACGAGCGGACATCCAGAAGTGTCTGGCGCGCCTGAACCTGGCCCTTGATGACCCAATAGAGCGAGCCGCCATCCAAGAGCTCTTCTGCGCGTTTGGGAAACATGCGTGTGGTGTGGACGCTGTGCGGTTCCAGCCCCGCTGAAATCGCCGTGAGGGCGCGTTGGGAAACCCACTCGCGCAAATCCTCGATGGAATCAGCGCCAACACAAAGCTTGATAAGATTTAGAGACATGCGGCCTATCAAGGCCGTTTCGGCTCGTGCGTCAAGCATTGATAAGTTGTGATGTTCAGCATTCCACCACATTAACGGCAAGGCCACCGGTGGAGGTTTCCTTGTATTTCTCGCTCATGTCATTCCCGGTCTGGCGCATGGTTTCGATGCAGGCATCCAGCGGCACGAAATGCTCGCCATCCCCCTTCAGCGCCAGCGATGCGGCTGTGACAGCCTTGACCGCGCCGAGAGCATTGCGCTCGATACAGGGAACCTGAACCAGCCCGGCGATAGGATCACAAGTCATGCCGAGATGGTGCTCTAGCGCGATTTCAGCCGCATTCTCGATCTGGGCAGGCGAGCCGCCCATGACCGCAGCAAGTCCAGCAGCCGCCATCGCCGCAGCAGACCCCACCTCGCCCTGACAGCCGACTTCTGCACCGGAGATCGAGGCATTGTGCTTGATGATTCCGCCGATGGCCGCCGCCGTCAGCAGAAAGTCCCTGATGTCATCCACCGTCGCATCATCATGAAAATGGCGGAAGTACCGAACAGTCGCAGGCACCACGCCTGCCGCGCCATTGGTTGGGGCTGTTACCACGCGACCACCGGAGGCATTCTCTTCATTCACCGCCATGGCGTAGACGCTCAGCCAGTCATTTGCCAGCAAAGGATTGAGCCGGTTGCTGCGCCATTCGGCATTGAGTTTGTCATGGATAGAGCGTGCACGGCGTTTGACCTTGAGACCACCGGGCATGATGCCCTCGCCTTTCAGACCGCGCTCGATGCAGCCATTCATTGCTTCCCAAATCTGGTCCAGCCGCTCGTCCAGTTCCTGACGAGTGATGACAGTCTCTTCATTGGCGCGCTTCATCTGCGCGATGGTGCGACCAGAACGCTCCGCCATCTCAAGCATCTGCTTGGCACTGGCAAAGGGATAGGGAACCTTGGGTCCATTATCGACGGTCTTGCCGCGCTGACGCATCGCTTCGAGCTCGGTATCCGTCACCACGAAACCACCACCGACAGAATAATAGATGCGTTTGAGCAGCATCCGGCCCTGTTTGTCGTAAGCGGAAAACGTCATGCCGTTGGCGTGGCCCGGCAGCGGGTTCTTCTTGTCGAAGATCAGATCTTCAGCGGGACGAAAAACATAGGAAGGATGACCCGCCGGCGAAACCAGGCCGGTTGTTTCAACATCGGCAACGATGCGGTCCATTGCATCCGGGTCAACCAGATCGGGACGCTCCCCGTTCAAACCCAGCACCACAGCACGTCCAGAGCCGTGACCGATGCCGGTAAAGGCAAGAGAGCCGTGCAGACTGACCTTGATGGAAGAGACGACAGCACCGGATGGCCGTGGCCAGTCGTCCGACAGGATGGTTTCGAGAAAGCGGTTCGCAGCCGACATCGGTCCCATCGTATGTGAACTGGAGGGTCCAATACCGATTTTGAACACATCGAAAACCGAAAGAAACATATCTGCCTGCCCTATGTATAGACGTATTGGGTCAGTCTATCTGAACCATCGTAACGTGTCATATCAAAATGGGCATGAAATGCACTGAGCGCGACATACGGGTGCCGCAAACGAAAACAGCACGGTTTCTGGGAGAAACCGTGCTGCGATATCTGAAAATTTAAGAGAGATTTTTACGGGCTACCAAAAACGTAGGTCAATGCGAGAAAAGCGGCAAAACCTGCAAGTGCGCGAAATGTTACGGCCCAGCAGGATTTCTGTGCGGTTTCGTCCATGATTACTCCAGCGTGTTACTCTCGGGCCGTTCATGCGTCGGCCAGTGGGTGAACCATTTATTAAAAACTTGTGACAAAGGCAAATGCAAAAAACGGCTAAAGCAAGGCGTATTTGCCAAGCTGCCATTCACTCACTGCATAGGTACAATAAAAAACAAGGGCTTAGATGTTCATTTCGAAACAGGGCGCGCTCCGTACCCGTCTCAATTTGGACCAAAGTGTAAACACAGTCTGAATTCGTTCATCATGAGGCGTCGAGATGTGTATAAATCCGCCCTTGAACGAGGTTTTGCACAGATTGCGCCCCGACCATATTGAACGCATTTTACATGTGGATTATCGGGCATCTTGCATATCGAGAGAACGTCAACTCCAGAAACGGTGACACATCATGCAGGCCACGGCTTCGACCTTTCCAGACCGCGACACCGTCGCATCGAAAATCACCACCATGACGGAGGATGATCAGGCCTGGTTGAGGTTGCTGTTGGAAAATGCGCTGCAGGACGCAAACCTTCTGGAAGGCCTGCATCTGTTTCTGGATCAGCAATCGCAGGCGCGGTTTCTGAACGCGTTGAAGCTTGAAAAATGTGGCGAGTGGTTCGGCAACAATGCCCCTGCCCGCATACAGATACGTCTTCATGAGGTTTCGAAAAGCAGCCAGCATGCTGCCTTTGCCGCGTTTCGCACCGGATTGACGAAGTCAGGCGGACTGGAAAAAGCCTATCCCAAATCACCGCTATAGGGGTTCGGCCCTAATCCGGCACCCTATCGACCACAGCGATGATCGGCCCCATGGGGTGCCACCAGTCACGTCGCTTGGCCGCTGGTATGTCCACACTGGAAATGCTGCCGTCGAGATAAAGCGCGTTCGGCGTGTGCAGCCGGTCACGAAACAGCGTTGCGAAATCGTAGAAGCGGACGGCGTTTTCCGAGATCGCAAAGTGGACCTTACCGTCATCTGAGACGCCAACGCCGTTGCGAGTGTTCAAACTATCGCTCTGCGGCAAAAATCTCGGATGGAGTTCGCCGTTGATGACCAGCATAGGCCCGGACTGCGTGGCAAAATCCGGCTTGATATTGGTGTTGAGATAAGCACTCGTTTCCAGCACACCGGCTTTCTGGCCATCCATAAAGAACACGCCGTTGGGCTGCATATGGAAATTGCCCCAACCTCCACCGGTGCTGATGGCGTTGGTTTCGACACCGTTTTCGATATGCAGACCAACAGGTGACAAATCCCGGTGATACATGCCGCCATTCATGGCGAAGGTGACGAAACTATGCTGTCTCCACAGCGCAGAGGACAGCGCCTCGAACGAGCCGTAAGGTTTTCCAGCAACATGATCCCACTGGTACAGCCGAATATTGCTCTTCGCCGGATCGAAACTGCAAACCGTATAGCGACCACCCATATGATCGAGAGCCTGACAGAAATCTAGCAGATCGGCTGCACCCGCGCTCGTCGAGAATAAAAACGGCAGCAGGTATCGTATCAGCTTACGCATTGTTCCCCATGTCTCATCGATCTGTTCTTGGGAAAGTGTAAAGCGCTGGAGGGCGACGAGAATAAGGCCTCTAAAGGCCGAAGAATTCTTTTCAGGAAAACACATCTAAAAACATCGTGACCATAAAAAAGCCGGCGAAAATATCGCCGGCTTTTTCTTTTAAATTTCGGTGGAAGCTTTTAGCGGCGCGCGGCGCGATCTACGCTTCGTCCAGCAGCCTGTGTGCCGTCCACAGTGCCAGCAACATCCTTGCCGACGCCGCGGATGGTGTTGCCGCAAGAGCTCAAGGAAACGAGGGCGATGAGAACAGCGGCAGTGGTTGCGAAGAAACGTGTGAACATATTGAAACTCCCCTTATGTCTGCGCGCGCAGCGCAAACGATGATCGAATTAGCGCGCAGAAAACGCAGCACATGCAAACCGGTTCCGCGCTACGGTAAAAAATAATTCAGCGGACTACAGAACTTGCGCAACATCCCGGAAAGCATTGCGAATGCTGTCGGCAACCGCCTGAACCGGGCGTGTCGGCTTATCCGCAAGAATGAGGCGGATATCGAAGCAGCCAAGCTCTGGCAAACCGTCCTTCTCACTCAGGATGACCATGTCATTCTGCACATAGGAGCGCGGCAGCGGGGCAATGGCAAGATCGGCCTCGATCGCGGCCTTCTGAGCCATCGTATGGCCGCTGAGATAAGCCACGCGGAAACGTCGGTTTTGTTTTTCCAGCGAATTGATGGCTTCGGAGCGCCAGATGCAGCCATCCTCCCAGATGGAGATCGGCAAAGGATCGCGCATATGCGCGGTGCCGCATTTCGCACCCGCCCAGACCAGCCTTTCGCGCATCAGGACCTCGCCCGTGTCACGCAGGGGCAGAGACGCACAGTTGACGAGTGCCAGATCAAGCCGCCCCTCATCCATGCGTTTGTATAGCTGCGAACTGTTATCGATGGTCACATCAACCATGATGGCTGGGAAAACCTCTGCAAAACGCTTGAGGATACCGGGCAGCAAACCCCGCTCGCCAATATCTTCCGGTGCACCAAGCCGCACGACGCCAGAGAGTTCCGGCATGACGAACCGCGCGACAGCCTCATTGGACAACGCAATCATACGCCGCGCATAGGTCAGCAGCGTCTCGCCATGCGCCGTCAGCGTCACAGAGCGCGCATCACGCAGGAACAGCGTGGTCTTCAACTGCTCCTCCAGCTTTTTGATCTGCATCGAAACGGCCGACGGTGTTCGGAACACCACTTCGGCAGCGGTCGAAAAATTACCCGTCTCGGCAATCGCGACGAAGGTTCTGAGGATGTCGTTGTCCAACAGAGGCAGTGGCTGGCGGAAAGAAACTGTCATGAGACATGCTTTCAATTTTTCTGATCAATAGATCGATATCATTTCGTTTGATTGATTGTCAACGATCTCGCATTGTTTCCTGACAGACAAAGAATGGTGTCTCGAAACCACGCTTTAAAACATCACCAATTGTGATGAGAGATATAAAATTCATTCGTTTGATTGATGCGCCGCAAGCGCGCATATCAATTTCGTCTGACACTGAACGTGGAGCATAAGGAGTTTCAAAATGACCACGATAACCCAGCAGAGCCGGAGCCCGTCATGGCTTAGGCTTCATTCCCGGCATTGGCTTTCCCTCGCTGTCGAACTTGGCGGTGATGCGCTCGCATCATGGCGTCGCAGACAATCGCTGCGCGCATTGGAAGCGCTACCGGCAGATACATTGAAGGATATTGGATGGCCATCGAGCGACAGCAAACGCATGCGTATTGCCGCCAAGTAAAAGCGGCGCAAACGACGAAATAGATGGCTCGCAAGATTGAATCTTGGCGAGCCATTTTTTTGCACTGCGGAACAAATACCCGGCCACCACATTTCCCCCTGCCCCAATCAAGCACGAGGATATCTATGGCCCAGTTCGGTTCCAGCATTTTGCCCGGCGACTTCACCCGTCTCGGCGCGAATTTCGACGGTGATGGTGTCAATTTCGCAATTTTCAGCGCGCACGCGGAACGGATCGAACTGTGCCTGTTCGATGAAGACGGCAAAACCGAAATCGAACGGATTACCCTTCCGGAATTCACCAATGAAATCTGGCACGGATACATTCCCGGACTGAAACCCGGCGCGCTCTATGGTTATCGCGTGCACGGCCCATACGACCCGGAAAAGGGTCATCGCTTCAATCCCAACAAGCTGCTGGTCGACCCCTATGCGCGCGAGCTGGTTGGCGATATCCAATGGGGTACGGAGCAGTTCGGCTACAAGTTGGAGGCGGAAGACAAGGACCTCTCCTTCGATGAGAGCGACAGCGCCGCGAAGATGCCGAAGTGCCGGGTGATCGATCCCAATGATTACGACTGGGGCAACGACAAAAAGCCTGATGTTTCCTGGTCCAAGACGATTTTCTACGAAACCCACGTCAAAGGCTTCACGAAGCTGCACCCCGGCGTACCAGAAAATTTGCGTGGCACCTATGAGGGCTTGGGTGACAAGCAGATCGTCGATTATATCAAAAGCCTCGGCGTCACCTCCGTCGAG
This sequence comes from Agrobacterium sp. DSM 25558, assembly GCF_900100825.1. NCBI lineage: Bacteria > Pseudomonadati > Pseudomonadota > Alphaproteobacteria > Hyphomicrobiales > Rhizobiaceae > Agrobacterium > Agrobacterium sp. DSM 25558. Next base: position 434,466 of record NZ_FMUD01000001.1, read on the forward strand.
CTTCTGCCGATCCATTCTTTCCCTGATGATTCACATCTGCTGGAAAAGGGCCTGAAAAACTTTTGGGGTTACAACTCGCTCGGCTTCTTCTCACCGGCGTCACGTTATTACGGCCCCAAGGGCATGGCAGGCTTCCGCGATATGGTGCGGGCGTTCCACGATGGCGGTATCGAGGTCATCCTCGACGTGGTCTATAACCACACCGCAGAAGGCAACGAGCTGGGACCGACCCTTTCCTTCAAGGGTATCGACAATTTCTCCTACTACCGCACCATGCCCGACAAGCCGCGTTATTACATCAACGATACCGGCACGGGAAACACGGTCAACACGTCGCATCCGCGCGTGCTGCAAATGGTGACGGACTCGCTGCGTTACTGGGCAGAAGACATGCACATCGACGGCTTCCGCTTCGATCTCGGCACCATTCTTGGCCGCGAACCGGAGGGCTTCGATCAACGCAGCGGTTTCTTCGATGCCGTGGGCCAGGACCCCGTTCTTTCCAAACTGAAACTCGTCGGCGAGCCCTGGGACATTGGCCCCGGTGGTTATCAGGTCGGCGGTTTCCCTCCCGGTTGGGCGGAATGGAACGACAAGTACCGTGATACGGTGCGCGAATATTGGAAGGACGAGGACGGCACCGCTGGCGACTTCGCAGCCCGCGTTCTCGGTTCCGCCGATGTCTATGACCTGCGAGGCCGCAGGCCTTGGTCCAGCGTGAACTTCATCACCGCACATGATGGCTTTACCCTGAACGATCTCGTGTCCTACAACGAGAAGCACAATGACGCGAATGGCGAGGACAACAAGGACGGCCACGGCGATAACCGCAGCTTCAACTATGGCGTAGAGGGCCCGACCGATGATGAGAACATCACCGCCGTGCGTGATCGCCAGCGCCGGAACTTCCTGTCCACCCTGTTGCTATCACATGGTACTCCCATGTTGCTGGCTGGCGATGAATTCGGCCGCAGCCAGATGGGCAACAATAACGGTTATTGCCAGGACAGCGAGCTGAGCTGGGTTCATTGGGAAAATCTGCCGGAAAGTGCCGAAACGCTTCGCGCCTTTACCTCGAAGCTGATCGATTTGCGCCAGTCCCACTCCTTGCTGAGACGCGACAGCTGGCGTGACGGCACCCATGCGACGTGGCTGAACCCCGGTGGCGGAGAGCAGACGCAGGAACAATGGGAGGATGCGGGCAGCACATCACTTGGCCTGCGCCTCACACAAGACCCGCAAGGCAAACTGCCCGCAGAAGCGGATGAATGGCAAGACGTGCTGATCCTGTTCAATCCGCATGATGGCGCTGTCGAGTTCAAGTTGCCGGACGCGGATCATGGCTGGATGACGGAGCTGACGACAGCCGACCCAGCTGCACCGAGCAACACTATTGCCAATGGCGAAATCTACACCGTCGAAGGCCGCAGCCTGGTGCTTCTGCGCGCTGCATAACGCGCCTTCGTAAGACATAATAAAAAACGCCGGCAGAGATGCCGGCGTTTTGGTTTTTACGGATGGCCGAGTTGCCAACCGCCTGCTCTGGACAGGCGCTTTCTTGAAGCACTCTTCGCTTTGGCAGCGATACCGGCGCGCAGAGCAAAGAAGATGTCATCGAAATGATAGGGCTTGCTGAAGAACCGCGCATCTGCCGGTAGGTGCAGCGTATCCGGCGCATGTCCCCCGGAGGTGACAATCACCGAAATATGCTGCTGACATGTGTCCAGCATGTGGACCAGATCGATACCGGAGAGGCCACCGGGCATATCGATGTCGGTCACGACGGCGGAAATGGTGTGCACCTTGCCGATGATGGCCACCGCCTCCAGCACGTTCGATGCTTCCAGAACGGTATAGCCCGCCTCTTCCAGAACATCCGTCAGGGTGAATCTAATGATCGGTTCGTCTTCGACGACCAGCACGGTCAGGCCAGCTTCATGCATACGCAATACTCCGCTTAAAGGCACCGGACAAGAAACGCTCAGCCCTTCTCGAAGAGCGCCGTTCCATCACGTCAACAGAACGCGCAATTCGGCAATATCGATCAAAGGCTGCGCCTAAAAATTGAAAACAATATTAATAAAATGCGAAATATCAGTTTTATCTCATGGATGGCTCTGCCTCCGACTCGGCATGTTTGAGGAATGTTAAACCGGCGACTTCGATCATTTTTTTGACACCGCATCAGCGCCGTCGTATCTTGTGCCGAAAGCGTCGCAAATGAGATATACAGCGGACCATTTCCAAGCAAGGAATTGTGTTTCCGCAATGGAGCATGGTCGTCGTGAGCAAAACTCCTCCCAAAAAACGCACCGTCGTCTTTTTCATGGTCCCTCAATTCACAATGCTGCCGTTCACGGCTGCGGTGGAAACGCTCCGCATCGCCAACCGCATGCTGGGTTATGCGGCTTACGAGTGGCGCTTGGCATCTGCGGATGGCCAGAAGGTCGCCTCCTCCAGCGGCATAGCACTGGAAGCCAACACCTCATTGGCGGACGAACGCAAATCGGTGAGCGGTGAAAATCGCCCCAGCATGGTGCTGATCTGTTCCGGCATCGACATCGAGCAATACAGCAACAAATCCGTCAATGCGTGGCTGCGTGAGGCAAACAATCGCGGCATCGCCGTCGGCAGCCTCTGTACGGGCGCACATGTGCTGGCTCAGGCCGGCCTGTTGAACGGCAAACGCTGTGCGATCCACTGGGAAAATCTGCCCGGCTTTTCCGAAGCCTTTCCTCAGGTCGAGGTCTATGCCGATCTCTACGAGGTAGATGGCAACATCTATACCTGTGCAGGCGGCACCGCCTCTCTGGATATGATGCTGAACCTCATCGGCCAGGATTTTGGCGAAAACCTCGTCAACCGTGTCTGCGAACAGCAGCTGACGGACCGGGTGCGCAATCCGCATGACCGTCAGCGTCTACCGCTACGCGCGCGCCTTGGCGTGCAGAACGACAAGGTTCTTTCGATCATCGAATTGATGGAAAGCAATCTTTCGGAACCGCTATCCCTGCTGGATATTGCAGACGATGCAGACCTGTCGCGCCGTCAGGTGGAGCGGTTGTTCCGGCAGGAGATGGGCCGGTCCCCTGCCCGCTACTATCTGGAAATCCGGCTGGATCGCGCACGTCACCTGCTGGTGCAATCCGCCATGCCAGTGGTGGAAGTGGCCGTTGCCTGCGGTTTCGTCTCCGCATCGCATTTCTCAAAGTGTTATCGCGAAATCTACAATCGTACACCGCAGCAGGAGCGTGCGGAGCGCAAGCTGGTGATGAGCGCATCCCGCATGGCGGCTGTCGCCAGCCAAGGCAAGCCCGTCCATTAGCTAGGCCTGAAAAGGACGGACCGCTGCGGCCAGATCTTCGGCCGTCAGACCGGCACCCAGCCTCTGGGCAGTGTCACCATGAAGCCAGACGGCAGCAGCGGCGGCCTCGAAAGCCGGAACCTGCTGTGCCAGAAAACCGCCCGCTATTCCCGCCAGCACATCGCCAGAACCGGCAGTGGCGAGATAGGACGGCGCATTGGTGTTGACTGCCGCACGACCGTCCGGTGCCGCAATGACGGTATCTGCACCCTTGTAAACGATGACGGCATTGCTGAGCGCCGCTGCCGCCTGCGCTTTCTCGATCTTGCTGAGATTGTCATCTGCGGCGATAGCGGGAAACAGCCGACCGAACTCGCCTTCATGTGGCGTCAGAATGCGAGGCGCGTCATTGGCGAAAAGATCGAACAGCTGCCGCGGCTCCTGCCTGAACGCCGTGATGCCATCCGCATCCAGCACCAGCGCCTTGTCTTTCACCAGTGAGACGAAGCGACGCGCTTTCTCCATGTCGCCAAAGCCGGGGCCCAGAACATAGGTCGCATGCCGCTTGTCATCGCGCCAAGCCTCAAGCTGCTCGTCGGATTCGATTGCCGAGACCATGACTGCCGTCAGCGTAACGGAAAGGACACCCAGAGCCTCGTGCGGAGCCGCGATCGTGACGATGCCGGCACCGGCGCGAAAACCCGCCATCGCCGTCATACGGGCCGCGCCCGTGGCATGGGAGGGGCCGGAGAATACCGTCAGATGTCCCCGCTTGAACTTGTGTGTGTCCTCGTGCGGCCTGGGGAAAGCATCTACCCAGAGGCCCGGATGATTCTCAACGATAGAGCCACAACGCTCTTTTAGAATGCGCTGGGGTATACCGATATCGAAAACATCGACTGGGCCACACAGAGTGCGCCCCGGCATCAGGACATGGCCGGGCTTGCGCGCCACAAAAGTCACAGTTCGCTCCGCCCGAAAGGCACGTCCAAGCGCAATACCGCGCCGCCCGCAGAGACCGGACGGCAAATCGATGGCGATAACGGGAATGGACGCAGGCTCTACCTTACCAATAATGGCATCCACATCATCCGGAACATCCCGAGAAAGCCCCGCGCCGAAAATCGCATCGATGACGACGTCACCGAACCGTGGCTCGTAGCGATCAAGTGCTTCGAATGGCGAATCCCAGGCATCGAACGCCTGCCGGGCAGCGCCCTTAAGCTTCGCCGCATCCCCAAACATATAAATGGCGACATCGGCCCCACTTTGCCTCAAAGCACGCGCGGTCACGAACCCGTCGCCGCCATTGTTGCCGGTGCCGCACAGCACGGCATAACGAATGCCTTGTGGATAGTGCTTGAGCGCAGAGGCGGCGACCGCCTGCCCCGCACGCTCCATCAATGAGGCGATGGAAATGCCGCTCGCTTCTGCGCCGGCATCGATGCGCGCCATGGCGGAGGGATCTATCAAAACGTGTCTGGTGGAGAACATCATGGTGGCATATTCAGCGCAAAATTTCGCAAAATGCAATCGACGCAAAATTAGGCAAAATCAAATGCACAAAATAAAATCAAATGGCTAAAAAATAATCTTAACCGCATTCGAGCTTGCGCTTTTTGAGCGTAATGGAAAATCCGCAAATTCATCAAAAAATCGCCATATCGCTGTTCCTGAACGGTATTTTCGTCCACGAAAACAGCGAAGGCGAACCAAATTTAGCTTCATATCTCCATTTTTCGAAGTTTTTTTATTCAAAGCGGCTTCCGATCTGGCACGATACGTGCATTCTTGTGGCAGAGCGGAAAGACCGCTTTAACGGAAGAAGCGGAGAGATATTTTCTCATGAAAAAGATCGAAGCGATCATTAAGCCTTTTAAGCTCGACGAAGTGAAGGAAGCCCTTCAGGAAGTCGGACTTCAGGGAATAACGGTTACGGAAGCTAAGGGCTTTGGTCGTCAAAAAGGCCATACGGAACTCTATCGCGGCGCAGAGTATGTCGTAGACTTTTTACCGAAGGTAAAAGTCGAAGTCGTGCTTGCGGATGAAAATGCGGATGCCGTCATCGAGGCCATTCGCAACGCAGCGCAGACAGGCCGCATTGGCGACGGAAAGATTTTCGTCTCCAATATCGAAGAGGTCATTCGTATCCGCACGGGTGAGACAGGCGTAGACGCCATATAAAAAGACTGCACCCAGCACGAAAGCTGGGGCTTCACCTTGTTACCAAAACACTCAAGGAAAAGTTTTATGACGACCGCAAACGATATTCTCAAGCAGATCAAGGACAACGACGTTAAGTTCGTGGACCTGCGCTTTACCGACCCAAAGGGCAAGCTGCAGCACGTGACGATGGACATTGCCTGCGTGGACGAAGACATGTTCGCCGATGGCGTCATGTTTGACGGCTCCTCGATTGGCGGCTGGAAGGCCATCAACGAGTCCGACATGGTGCTGATGCCGGATACGGCAACGGTTCACATGGACCCGTTCTTCGCCCAGTCCACCATGGTCATTCTATGTGACATTCTCGACCCGGTCTCCGGCGAAGCCTACAACCGCGACCCACGCGGCACGGCGAAAAAGGCCGAAGCCTATCTCAAGGCCTCCGGTATCGGCGATACGATTTTCGTTGGTCCTGAGCCTGAATTCTTCGTCTTCGACGACGTGAAATACAAGGCCGACCCTTACAACACAGGCTTCAAGCTGGATTCGTCTGAGCTGCCGTCCAACGACGACACCGACTATGAAACCGGCAACCTCGGCCACCGTCCACGCGTCAAGGGCGGCTATTTCCCTGTTCCTCCAGTCGACAGCCTTCAGGACATGCGTTCCGAAATGCTGACCGTTCTCGGCGAAATGGGCGTTGTCGTTGAAAAGCACCACCACGAAGTCGCAGCCGCCCAGCACGAACTGGGTGTGAAGTTCGACACGCTGGTGCGCAACGCAGACAAGATGCAGATCTACAAATATGTCGTGCATCAGGTCGCAAATGCTTACGGCAAGACGGCGACGTTTATGCCGAAGCCGATCTTTGGCGACAATGGTTCGGGCATGCACGTTCACCAGTCCATCTGGAAGGGTGGCAAGCCGACCTTCGCTGGTGACGAATATGCAGGCCTGTCCGAGAGCTGCCTCTACTACATCGGCGGCATCATCAAGCATGCCAAGGCCATCAACGCCTTCACCAACCCGACGACCAACTCCTACAAGCGCCTGGTACCAGGTTACGAAGCACCGGTTCTGCTAGCCTACTCGGCCCGCAACCGTTCCGCCTCGTGCCGCATTCCTTTCGGCTCCAACCCGAAGGCAAAGCGCGTCGAAGTCCGCTTCCCTGATCCGGCCCAGAACCCGTATCTCGGCTTTGCAGCGATGCTGATGGCTGGTCTCGATGGCATCAAGAACAAGATCCATCCCGGCAAGCCAATGGACAAGGATCTCTACGATCTGCCACCGAAGGAACTGAAGAAGATTCCAACGGTCTGCGGTAGCTTGCGTGAAGCGCTCGACAGCCTGGACAAGGATCGCAAGTTCCTGACGGCTGGCGGCGTGTTCGATGACGACCAGATCGATGCCTTCATCGAGCTGAAGATGCAGGAAGTCATGCGTTTCGAAATGACCCCGCACCCAGTCGAATTCGACATGTACTACTCGGCTTGATCAAGAACTAAAAAAGGCGGCTTTTGGGCCGCCTTTTCTTTTGGGTATGAATCGACAAGGTCATTCAAGAAAATGTGGTCCAGACACCAAATATCTTGATATTTTTCATTCAGACCCCAAATTGTGTGGGGAAAGGATGTGCATGCCATGAAACAAAGAGACGCAAAATTTACGATTGGCGAGGTTGTTCGTCACAGGGTGTTTCCGTTCCGCGGTGTGGTATTCGACGTAGACCCGGAATATGCCAACACCGAAGAATGGTGGAACGCTATCCCTGCGGAAATTCGTCCGGATCGCGACCAGCCGTTTTATCATCTGCTGGCAGAAAACGACGACACCGAATATGTCGCATATGTTTCGGAGCAGAACCTTGTCCACGACGAGAGCGATCAGCCGCTTCGCAACCCGAATATTTCCCGCATCTTCGACACCACTCCCAATGGTGAATTGCGGGCGAAGTCAGCAATGACGCACTGATCTTCCGAACTGACATCTGAACAATAAAAAACCGGCCTGAAATCTCAGACCGGTTTTTTTATTGTCGAATTGATTAGTTTGCAGGCTTGGACTTTGCGGCGTCCTGAGCGGCTTCGAGCTTCTTACGAGCCTCTTCAGCCTTCTTCTGCATGCCTTCCTGCAACGAACGCTGGCTTTCGGCAAGCTGCGACTGCGTGATTGGCTGGCCATCATAAGCGCCGGTGAAGCCGGACAGTGCAATCTTGATCGGGTTTGGAGCGCGGCGGAAGTTGATGGAGGTGAACACGATCTCTGTGCCCTTCTTCATGCTGGCAATCATCGCATCCGTCAAAGGAACTTCAGCCGTGCACTTATCGGGCAGGCAAACTGCGTAGTCGAGCTTCTGGCCCTTGCCACCATCGATCTGCATCATCACGCCAGGAGGCAGAAGACGCGCCGTTGGTACGGAAACCTGAAGCAGCTTGCGATTGACCTTGCCTTCGACGCTGATGAGGCCAACAGCCGTGATCATCTGGCCATTCTGGGCGAGAACGACGTTCTGCACGACGCAAACATCATTGTCTTCCTGCTTGCTGCATGTCTTGAACCAGCCGAGTGGTGGTGCGCCAGCACCTCCGGCAGCCGGAGCAGCCTGCTGGGCCTGCGACACGGCAGGTGCAGACACGGCACCCAGAGAAACGACAACAGCAGCCAGGGCTGCACGGGTGATTGTGTTTGCGGTTTGCATCATAACAGTTCCGTCTCCTAAATTTTTATGTGAAGCAGAACGGCACGAACTGCTTAACATCACCGGTATCCGTCTGCCCGTTCCACTGTCGTTTAAATGAGGCAAATGCGTGACCCGACTGTTTCGGCAACTCTGTTACATCCCGCTGAGTGCGATATCCAGCACTTCTTTAACTTTTTCTTGAAGGCCGACAAGTTTTCCGCCGTCCGATGCCTGCCATAGTCGTGTGTGATACATTCGCGCGGGAATCAATACAAGGCGAGCGGTCTCGCGTCAAAGCGACATACGTGACAAGACAGCCAGAATGCGACAGGACAATTAACATGCGAAGCCTTTTGGCGTTCATCCCTGCTCTCCTCTTTTCAGGTCTGGCGCTGGCGGAACCTCTTCACGGGATTTCGATGCATGGGACACCTGCCCTGCCCGCAGATTACAAGAGTTTCCCCTATGTGAACCCGGACGTAAAAAAAGGCGGGCGTGTTTCCTACGGCGTCGTCGGCACCTTCGATAGCCTCAATCCCTTCGTCTTGAAGGGCATGCGCACCACGGCGCGCGGCGTCTGGGACCCCGAATTCGGCAACCTCATGTATGAGCCGCTGATGCAGCGCTCCGGCGACGAGCCATTCTCGCTGTATGGTCTGCTGGCTGAAACCGCCGAGTGGGACGACGACCGCACCTTCATCCAGTTCAACCTCAACCCCAAGGCTAAATGGCAGGATGGCCAGCCGGTCACGCCCGAAGATGTGATGTTCACCTTCAATCTTCTGAAGGACAAGGGCCGCCCGCCCTTCAACAGCCGCCTGAACGGCGTGGCGAAGATGGAGAAGATCGGCGAACATAGCGTCCGCTTCACCTTCAACGAAAATGCCAACCGCGAAACGCCTCTGATTCTCGCCTCTTCGACGCCCATCCTGCCGAAACACGCCATCGACCCTGACACCTTCGAACAAAGCGGCCTTGGCAAGGTGGTGGGCTCCGGCCCCTACCGAATCAAATCTCTGCGTCCGGGAGAACGGGTCATCTGGGAGCGGAACCCGGATTATTGGGGGAAGGATGTGCCGTCTAAGGTCGGATTCGATAATTACGACGAGATCAGCGTTCTCTATTTCCTTCAAGTGACGACCATGTTCGAGGCCTTCAAGAAGGGCGATATCGACATTTACCCTGAAGGCGATGCCATTAACGGATCAGCCGACACGTCCCATTGGGGACAGGCCTATAATTTCCCGGCTGTGCATCGCGGCGACATTGCCCGCGATATTTTCGAACCACGCCAGCCATCCGGCATGTTCGGCCTCGTGTTCAACACCCGCAAAGCCATCTTCGCGAATGAAAAGGTGCGCGAAGGCCTGTCTTATGCGCTCGATTTCGAATGGATGAACCGCAACATCATGGGCGGTTCGTTCAAACGCACACAGAGCTACTACCAGAACTCGCCGCTAGGTGCCTTCGGCAATGCCGCCGACGCGCGTGAACTGGCCCTGCTTGGCGATGCGGCCAAAAAGCTGCCGCCGGAGCTGTTGGCTGGCACCTACGCCATGCCCGTTACCGATGGTTCCGGTGCTGACCGCACGGTCCTGAAGCTGGCTGTCGATACACTCAAGCAAGGTGGCTATGCGATCAAGAACGGCAAGATGTCTGACTCCAAGGGTCGCCAGCTTGCTTTTGAAATCATGACCCAGAACCCGGCGCAGGAGCGCATCGCGCTTGCCTATCAACGCTCGCTGCGGCTGATCGGAGTCGATATGGCCATTCGCTCGGTGGATGACGGGCAATATCAGGCGCGCTCGAACAGCTTTGAATACGACATGATCATCCGCTCGCTGCCGTCATCGCTCTCGCCGGGTGCCGAACAGCTGAACCGCTGGGGCTCTGCTTCGCGTGATGCCAATGGCAGCTTCAACTATGCAGGCGTCGCCGACCCTGATGTGGACCGCATGCTGGACGCCCTTTTGCAGGCGCGCTCTACGGAGGATTTTCAAGCCGCGGTGCGAGGTTATGACCGTCTGCTGACGGCAGGCCACTATATTATTCCGCTGTATCACATCGGTGCGCAGTGGGTGGCGCGCTGGAAATATATCGCAAGACCGGAGATGACACCGATGGTCGGAAACCAGAAACAGACATGGTGGGATGCCCGCGCTCAGTAAGCTGGTTCTCTTTTGGTAACGCCTTGCGCATGGCCGACAACGCCCCTAGATGGGGCAGATATTCAAATTCTGAAAGGAAGCACCATGCAGCGCATTGTTATCGACGTCGTCTCGGACATGGTTTGCCCTTGGTGCTATCTTGGCAAGGCGCGGCTCGATCTGGCTTTGGCTGAAATTCTCGATGAGGTCAGCGTCGACGTCAATTGGCGTCCTTACCGCCTGAACCCGGACTATCCGCCTGAGGGCGTGGACCAGAAAGCCGAGCTTGAAAAGAAGCTGGGCGGTAAGGAAAAGGTCGAGCAGGCCCACGAGATGCTGACGCAGCTTGGAAAGGAAGTCGGCATAAACTTCGATTTCGACGCCATCAAGATCGGCCCCAATACGCTGGATGCGCACCGCCTGTCGCTCTGGGCACATGCTGAAGGACGCGAGTTTCAGGACAAGGTAACGACGGCGCTTTTCAAGGCGAATTTCGAAGAGGGTCGTAACATTGGTGACCACGAGGTTCTGGCTGACATTGCAGAACAGGCCGGTATGAACCGAGAGGTCGTAACCAGGCTGCTAGCCTCCGACGCCGACAAGGACACGATCGTGGCGGAAATCGACGCCGCACAGCAGATGGGCGTTGCAGGCGTTCCCTTCTTTATCCTCGACCAGAAATATGCCGTCAGCGGCGCGCAAAGCAAGGAAGTGCTTATTAATGCACTGCGGGATATTGCCAGATTGAAGCTGGAAGAGCATAGGGCAATGAACTGATCGTCAGCGCCTCCCCGCTGTCGATTTCCGGCCCCTAATATTTTCAGGTGTTTCCGTGTCCGATAGCACGTTGAAGGGCATTCTGCTCGCATTCGCAGCCTTTGCGGCTTACGCTTGGAGCGATGCGAGCGTGAAGCTCATCGAAGGGCAATTGTCGCCCATCCAGTCCGCCTTTTTCGGTGCCCTCTTTGGGCTCTGCGCCCTGCCCTTCATTCGCAAGCGCAATGACGATTGGCGAGATATTGTCCGTACCACCAACCGCCCACTCTGGCTGCTGCGGTTCGCGACCTCAGGTCTCGGTGCCATCACCTCGGTCACGGCCTTCACCCATCTGTCGATGGCAGAAGCCTTCGCGCTCATCTTCCTGCTGCCCGCCTTCGTCACCATCATGTCGGTGCTCTTCCTCAAGGAACAGGTCGGCATCAAGCGCTGGTCTGCCGTCATCATCGGCTTTGCGGGCGTGCTTGTAATCTTGAGACCCGGTTTCCGCGAACTTTCGACCGGACATTTCGCAGCCATCGTAGCGGGTCTCTGCGGCGCGATTTCCATCGTCATTTTCCGCGCCATGGGGCCATCGGAAAAGAACATATCGCTCTATGGCGCGGGTTTGCTGGGAACGCTGGTGATTTGCGGCGTGGCGATGACATCGTCATTCACTCCGCCCAATGCCGAGCAGTGGATGTTCCTGGCAGGCTACGGCCTTCTCGGCGCTCTCGCCAACGTTCTCGTCATGTACGCGGCGAAATATGCACCAGCCGCAGTTATCGGGCCGACGCAATATAGCCAGATGCTGTGGGCCATACTGTTCGGCTATCTGATTTTCGGAGATGCTATTGATGGCTGGATGCTGGTAGGCATAGCCCTTATCATCGGCTCAGGCCTCATCACACTCATTCGCGAACGCCAGAGACATGTCGCTCTTCCAACGTCGATTGCGGCGGCAGACCAGAATGTTGCCGTCGCGATGACACCGGAGAGTGATGGGGAAAAGACGGACTGACTAGCCCGTCCTCGGCACCATCAATTGCAGACCCGCACACGATACATGTCGCCGTAGCCATCCTGACGCCATGCCAGATGGCAGCGGGGATAGGAGGGCTCATAGACGACAGGTGGACCGTAGACGGGCCGGCTGTAAACGGGCGTATAGCTATAGGCTGGCGGGCCGTAATAGTTGCGCGCGCCTGCAATCAACGCGCCGCCGACAACGGCTCCAGCGATACCCGCGCCCAATCCGCGTCCGAAATTGTTACGTGCTTCTGCCTGGCTGGTGGTGGCAATTGTGGTGCCCGCAATTGTCAAAGCAACCAGACCAGCGGTGACAAACCTCTTCATGGTGGTCAACATAGTCCTGCTCCTTCGTTAACGGCATCAGGCGAAACATTGCCGCGCCGATAAAGCCAAGACTATGCCTCCCAATCCTACAGCCAGATGTCCGTTTGATTAAATCGCCGTAAGGAACGGCGATGTAAGCGAGATCAGGATTGCCCCAGTTAAACTCGCACCGTTTATTTTCAATGTAGCGCGCTCAGCTAGGGGCGGACAAAAGCCGATTCTATAGCAGATTTAACGCCCTCTATAAGATTCACGTCGGTCGTTTTCAGCGCAGTAACGTCCCCACTCGACGTCTTGAATGTAAGTGTTTTTTCAACGGGCGCTCTCCCCAACACAATAAGCAACCCGATAAATACAGTGATCCCAACGACGATGCCAACTCCAGCGCCCCCAAAAAAACCGCAGACTATTCCAGCGATAGCAGCAACTAACGCTGCTCCGCCTCCATGGTTTTTCGGCTCTACACCAACTTTAATGCTACCAATATTGGCTATTGGATAAGTATCACTTCCGAATTTAGCCAGTGTTGATGTGATGGTGATAGTTCCAGACTGAAAAATTACCTCTGACAAATTCACCCCCTGCGCTTACCCTTTACGCAGGATGTCGCAACCTGAGCGAGATATCAAGGGATATACCCATGCTTATTTGGCCAGTTCCGCCAACTGCGTCATCACCATCGCCGCACCCGCAAGCCGCTTCTCAGGCGTTGGCAGATCACGGGTCAGGAACACGCTGTGATCTGGCCTGATCTTGGCCATGGAGCCCTGCTTGCCGATGTAGCCAACGAGAGCTGCCGGGTTCGGGAATTCCTTGTTGCGGAACTGCACGACGACGCCCTTCGGACCCGCATCCAGCTTCTCGACATTGGCCGTTCGGCACAGCGACTTGACGTAGACGATCTTGAGCAGGTGCTGCACTTCCTTCGGCAACGGGCCGAAGCGGTCTATCATCTCAGCGCCGAAGCCATCGATTTCGTTGAGATCGGTCAACTCGCCCAGACGGCGGTAAAGACCCATGCGCAGGTGCAAATCTGGAACATAATTTTCCGGGATCATGACCGATGTACCGACGGAAATCTGCGGCGACCAACCGGTGTCGATGACATCGTCCTCGCCCTTCACTTCGGCCACGGCCTCTTCCAGCATCTGCTGGTAAAGCTCGAAGCCGACTTCCTTGATATGACCGGATTGCTCTTCGCCCAGAAGATTGCCCGCGCCGCGAATATCCAGATCATGGCTGGCAAGCTGGAAACCTGCGCCGAGTGTGTCGAGCGATTGCAGAACCTTCAGCCGGCGCTCCGCCATGGTCGTCAGCACCTTGTTGACCGGCAGCGTGAACAGCGCAAAGGCACGAACCTTGGAGCGTCCGACGCGACCGCGCAGCTGGTAGAGCTGCGCCAGGCCGAACATATCGGCACGGTGGACGATCAGCGTATTGGCCGTGGGCACATCGAGGCCGGATTCGACGATGGTGGTCGACAGAAGAACATCGTATTTGCCATCATAGAAGGCATTCATGATGTCTTCCAGCTCCCCCGCCGCCATCTGGCCGTGGGCAACCGCCACCTTCAGTTCCGGTACGTCGGATTGCAGGAAGGCATGGATATCAGCGAGGTCAGCCAAACGCGGGCAGACATAGAAGCTCTGGCCGCCACGATAATGCTCACGCATCAGCGTTTCGCGGATGACCAGCGCATCGAACGGCGAAATGAAGGTGCGCACCGCCATGCGGTCCACCGGCGCGGTGGTGATCAGCGACAGCTCGCGCACGCCCGTCATGGCAAGCTGCAAGGTGCGCGGAATGGGCGTGGCTGAGAGCGTCAGCACATGCACATCGCTCTTCAACTCTTTCAGACGCTCTTTATGCTTCACGCCAAAATGCTGCTCCTCATCAATGATGAGAAGACCGAGATTAGCGAAATTGATACCAGCGCCCAGCAGCGCATGTGTGCCAACGACGATATCCGTCTTGCCTTCTGCGACTTCTTTCTTCGTCAGCGCCAATTCCTTCGCACCCACCAGACGCGACGCCTGCTGCACCCGGATGGGCAAGCCACGGAAGCGTTCGGAAAAAGTGCGGAAATGCTGGCGCGCCAACAGCGTTGTCGGCACGACGACGGCCACCTGCACACCGTTCATGGCGGCCAGGAACGCAGCGCGAAGCGCGACTTCCGTCTTGCCGAAACCGACGTCACCGCAGATCAATCGATCCATGGGGCGACCGGCACCCAGATCATCCCGAACGGAATCGATGGCATTCTGTTGGTCTTCCGTTTCATCATAGGGGAAACGGGCCGCGAACTCATCATAGAGACCATCAGGCGCAATCAGCGTCGGCGCATGACGCACCATACGCGCAGCGGCGATGCGGATGAGATCGCCCGCCATATCCAGCAGGCGTTTCTTGAGCTTGGCCTTGCGCATCTGCCATGCGCCGCCACCCAGCTTGTCGAGATTGGCTTCCGCCGCATCCGAGCCGTAACGTGACAGAAGATCGATGTTTTCGACCGGCAGGAACAGCTTGGCCTCATCGGCATAATGCAGCTCAAGGCAATCACGCGGCGCACCCGCCGCCTCGATGGTGCGAAGACCGACAAAGCGGCCGATACCATGTTCGGCGTGAACGACGAGCGAACCCTCATCCAGACCGGCGACTTCCGAGATGAAGTCCGCCCCGCGTTTGCGACGCTTGGAACGGCGCACCATGCGGTCACCGAGAATATCCTGCTCACCGATGACGGCGAGATTGCCGGTTTCGAAACCCGCTTCAAGGCTCAGGACAGCCGCGGCAGCCTCACCCTTGCCAAGCTTCTCAATCTCTTTGAACGACTGGATGGTCTTGATGTTCTCAAGCCCATGCTCGTTCAGCACCTGCAACATGCGGTCGAGCGAGCCCTCGGACCAACCGGTGATCAGAACCTTCCAACCCTTGGAGCGACGCTCGGCAATGTGCTTGACGGCAAGCGTGAAGACATTGATGCGCTCTTCGCTCTCGTTTTCCGTCTGCGACTTCGCCCAGCGCGGACCGACATGCGCATTCAGCGTCGCGACGGGCTTGTCCTTGGAATCCTGCTCATTGAAGGGTGTCAGGCGCACCGCGTTGACCGCATTCAGCGCCTCATCAAAGCTCTTGCCGCCGAGATAAATCTGGCTAGGCGGCACAGGCTTGTAAGGCGCACCCTGCGTTGCGCCCTTCATCTGGCCGGATGTTTGGCGCGCGTCGAAATAATCATGCACCAGCTTGGAGCGCTCCACGGCAGCCTCCCGCGCCGTGTGGTCGGTAACGATACGGAAACCCTTGAGATAATCGAAGGCCGTTTCCAGATGCTCGTAAAACAGCGGCAGCCAATGTTCCATGCCGGCATAACGGCGGCCTTCGGATACTGCCTGATACAACGCGTCGTCTCGCGTGGCAGCCCCGAACATCGACAGATAGTTCTTACGGAAGCGACTGATCGTATCCGGCGTCAGCGTCACCTCGCTCATGGGGCTGAGGTCGAGCGACCGGGCCTGGCCGATGGTACGCTGGCTGGCCGGATCGAAGGTGCGGATGCTCTCCAGTGTATCGCCGAAGAAATCCAATCGCACCGGCTCTTCCGTGCCGGGAACAAACACATCGAGAATGCCGCCGCGCAGGGCAAATTCACCCACTTCGCGCACCGTCGCCACGCGGTCAAAGCCGTTGCGCTCTAGCCGGGCAGCAATGTCTTCCATGCGGATCTGGTTGCCGGGCTTGGCCGAAAAAGCAAGGCTTTCGATGACGTCGCGCGGGGCCATCTTCTGCAACATGGCATTGACGGTGACGAGCACGATGGCCGGATGCGGTTTTTTCTGGTGGTGGATGAGGCCGGACAGGGTGGCAAGGCGGCGAGCTGACACATGCGCGCTGGGCGACACGCGGTCATAGGGCAGGCAGTCCCATGCGGGTAGGCTCAAAACCGGAATGTCAGGCGCAACGAAGCTGAGCATTTGCTCCAGATCGGCCACGCGCTGGCCATCGGACAGCACATAGGCAACAGGCGTGCCCTGTCGCGCCAAATCAGCCAGAAGAAACGCTTCCGTGCCGGTCGGCACATTTCCAATGGTCAACGGCGTATCGGCCGATGCCACCAGCCTGACATCGAATCCGGCTATCATTTTGGGGTCTGTCCGTTCTGCGCAGTGACCAGATCGAAATCCGGACGGTAGGAGATGATTGTTCTAAACAACGGCGTCTGGAATTTTTCAGGAATGGCCTGCGCGCCCGTTACCATCTGCACGAGGTCCTGATCTTCCTCGTCCATGATGATTTCAAGCTCGTCCAGCTGCTCATCGGATAGGTCAGCGATGTTCTCTTCCGCAAACTGGCCGAGAACGAGGTCCATTTCCCGGATGCCGCGATGCCAGCACCGATAAAGAATCCGCCTGCGCCTCGGATCGAGGTCAGCGCTTGTGCGCACCAGTCCTGTCATCGCATTTTCCTTCCCTGTGGGACGACTTACGCTTCGGCAGCCCACCTGCCGGTCCCTGCACCACCACCCTCATTCCTGTGCTCGTCACAGGAATCCAGCGACCTGACGTCTGTCAGGTCAACACGTCTTTTCAGCCCAAAGACTTGGGCTGACTGGATCCCTGTGACAAGCACAGGGATGAGGGAGAGGAAAGGATGGCCGAAAACAGCGGGCCTCGTAATCGCGGAGCGTCCTCCAATCAAATTCATCTGTTGCCTTTCCTATAGAACAGGACAGGAACGGTTGGGAACCGATTTTTACGCAAATATCATCACAGACCGGAAAATCTGCCGGTGATAAACCGAGTTTCTCATCTCACCGCTCTTGCATTGCGCACGACCTTCCACGATTTTGCTCACCATGCGCCCCGCCCTCCTCGATCCGCTGTTTGCTACCGTCGCCACGCTGACCGGCGTAGGGCCGAAGCTTGCCGATTTGCTGGCAAAGCTTTTGGGCCGGGAAAGCGTCGCGGAAAGCCGCGTCGTCGACCTTCTGTTTCACGCGCCCTACAACATCATCGACCGTCGCAACCGCCCCGGCATAGCGCATGCACCACAGGGTGCCATTGTCACCATTCAGGGACGTGTGGACCGCCATCAGCCCGCACCGCCGGGAAATCGCTCAGCGCCCTACCGCGTCTTTCTGCATGACGAGACCGGCGAACTGGCACTGACCTTCTTCCGCGCCAAAGGCGATTGGCTGTCCAAGGTCCTGCCGGTGGACGAAGAGGTGATGGTCAGCGGCAAGATCGACTGGTTCAACGGTCGCGCCTCCATGGTGCACCCGGACTTCATGGTGAAGGTCTCGGAAGCCGAAAACCTGCCACTGGTCGAGCCGGTCTACCCCCTAACGGCGGGGCTCTCACCTAAGGTCCTGAGACGTGCGATCGACGGCGCACTGACCAAGATGCCGGTCTTTCCTGAGTGGATCGATGACGCGCTCGCAACGCGTGAGAGCTTTCCGCATGTGGCCGATGCATTCCGCGAGCTTCACGACCCGAGTGACGAAACCGATATCGATCCGCAGGCCCCTGCCCGCCGCCGCCTCGCCTATGACGAATTCCTGGCCGGACAGCTTTCGCTGGCGCTCGTCCGCCAGAGACTGCGCAAGGTTACGGGCCAACCCATCCGCGCCAACGGCGATTTTGCCGCCAGAATTCTGGCAAACCTGCCGTTTTCGATGACGGCCAGCCAAAGTGCCGCAGTCAAAGACATCCTGACGGACATGGCCGGTGAAGACCGCATGCTGCGCCTGTTGCAGGGCGATGTCGGCGCGGGCAAGACACTGGTGTCACTGATGGCCATGGCCACCGCCGTCGAGGCTGGCGGTCAGGCCGTGCTAATGGCACCCACCGAAATTCTCGCTCGCCAGCATTTCGCGACGATCTCGAAATTCGCCGCTACCGCCGGCATTTCCTGCGAGGTTCTGACTGGCCGCACCAAGGGCAAAGAACGTCGCGAAATCGAGGAGCGGATCGCCTCCGGTGAGGCGCAGATCATCATCGGCACCCACGCCCTGTTTCAGGATAGCGTGACCTACAAGAACCTCGTGCTGGCTGTCGTGGATGAGCAGCACCGCTTTGGCGTGCACCAACGCCTGCGGCTGACCGCCAAGGGCATCTCGCCGCACATGCTTGTCATGACGGCAACGCCCATTCCCCGCACGCTGGTTCTGGCCGCCTTCGGCGATATGGATGTTTCCAAGCTAACCGAAAAACCAGCGGGCCGCAAACCGATCACGACCGTGACAATTCCAACCGAGCGCATCGGCGATATCGTTGCACGGCTAAAAAGCGCGCTGTCCGAAGGCAAGAAAGCCTACTGGATTTGTCCGCTGGTGGAGGAATCAGAAGAATCCGATCTCATGTCTGCCGAAGAGCGCCATGCCGTTCTATCCAAGTCACTGGGCGCAGACATCGGCCTTATCCATGGCCGCATGAGCGGGCCGGAGAAGGACGCGGCGATGCTGGCCTTCAAGACCGGCGAAACCCGCCTGCTGGTGGCAACCACTGTGGTCGAAGTCGGTGTGGACGTACCGGATGCGACGATCATGGTCATCGAGCACGCCGAAAATTTCGGCCTTGCCCAACTGCACCAATTGCGCGGGCGCGTCGGGCGTGGCGATGAGGCCTCCACCTGCATTCTCCTCTATAAGGGTCCACTCAGCGAAAACGGCAAGGCACGCCTTTCCATTCTGCGCGATAGCGAAGATGGCTTCCTGATTGCCGAAGAGGATTTGAAGCTGCGCGGCGAAGGAGAACTTCTCGGCACCCGCCAATCCGGCACGCCGGGTTTCCGCATCGCCAGCCTCGAAGCCCACGCCGACCTTCTGGAAATCGCCCGCAAGGACTCCGCCTATATGATCGAGCGTGACCCGGAACTTTCAAGCGAGCGAGGCCGCAATCTGCGCACCCTGCTCTATCTCCATCGCCGTGACGAAGCGATCCGTTTCCTCCATGCAGGCTAACGAACATGAATGACATGCCCCTACCGCCCGCAGCCTTCTGCAAGGGCTACGCCCTTTGCTCGCCGGACAACCTGCTGCTGCCGGAAACCTTTGCCAAAAGCGAAAAGAAAGCCATCGGCAAGACTTTCAAGAAACCGGGGCGCAAGAAGGCATGGGCAGAAGCACAGGAAAAGGGCTGGAGCGTGCGCTTCGTCTATATGCGCGTCTTCGTGCCAGTGTTTCATTCGACCTCGACGTCTGACGAGGTGTTTGACGATGATTGAAATGGACCATTAAACGGTCTATCCTGAAGCAAGGATTTCCTTCATTCGAGAAATGACATGCAGATATCTGTAACCGATGCGAAAGGGCAGCTCACCGACCTTGTTCGCCGTGCCGAAGCTGGCGATGAGATTGTCTTGACGCGTCATGGTCACCCTGCCGTGCGTCTTGTACCCGTTAATGCAGTCGTAGAGGCTTCAGCTCGCAGGCGTATAATTGAGGAAGTCCGTGCGTCTGCGGCACAAAAACGGACCGCTGGCCCCAGTGCTGCGCGCAGCCAGGATTTTCTCTATGGCAACGATGGCCTTCCTGAATGATCGCTATAGACACGTCTGCGTTGATGGCGGTGCTACTTGACGAGCCAGAAGCAGATGCTTGTGCCGAAGCGCTGGAAAATGCGAGTAGGCTGATCATTTCCGCTGGAACTCTTGCAGAAGCATCTATCGTTGCGTCTCGGCGAAACATCGCGGACGAGCTTGATGCACTCATCAAGCGGCTCGGCGTTGAAATCATTCACGTAACACCGCGATATGCACGACTCATGGCGCAAGCCTATGATAGCTGGGGAAAAGGTGTTCATCCGGCAAGCTTGAATTTCGGTGATTGCTTCGCCTATGCACTAGCCAAATCGGAAAACTGCCCGTTACTCTATGTCGGCAACGATTTTTCACGCACCGATATTAGGGGCGCGCTTTAACGATCAAACCGGCGATATTGCCTTTGGCAACTCGAAATCCGGAGCAACAAGGCCACCGGATATCAGAAGTTTGGCACCGTCTTCCGGCGACATTTCGAGCATGATGATCTTGTCTTTCGGCACGAAAAGCAGAAAGCCTGCTGTCGGCACCGGCGTCGGCGGCAGAAACACCGCGACCATTTCCTGGCCCATTTCATTGAAGCGATAGGCCACTTCACCCTTGGCGTCTGAGGAAACGAAAACCATCGCCCATGTGCCGGGTGATGGAAACTCGATCAGTCCGACTTTTTTGAACGAGCTGGAATGCTCTTTCAGAACCGATTCAAAAAGCTGCTTTATGCTTTTGTAGATGGGCCGGACAAACGGCATGTGGTTGAGAATGGACTCACCAAAACCGACGATCCATTTGCCGATGAGATTGTTGCCCAGAAACCCGATCAGCGTGATGCCGATGACTGCCACCAGAAGGCCGAAACCGGGAATCGCGACATCGAAATATTGCTCTGGATCGTAACGCGCCGGAATATATGGCTTAACCCAGCTATCCACCCACTGTAGAAATGTCCAGACCACCCACATGGTGATGGTAACAGGCGCAAGGATGAGCACACCGGTCAGGAAGCTGTTGCGCAAGCGCGTTGCGAAAGAAATTTTGACGGGAATTTCGGTCATGAATCCGCATAAATTCGAGAAACTTCAAAAGATGAAGACTTTCTTGAAACGGACAGTGGCGAAACGCGTTCCGCCTTTCAAGTGAATAATCGACGCGGTGTGCACTGCGATAGATAATCCTGTTCGCAAGTGCGTTATCGCCACGTGTTATCAATGGGTATCTGGCGCGGTCGTGACCGTGGAATTTACTCCACAGTAACCGATTTCGCCAGATTGCGCGGCTGGTCCACATCCGTCCCCATAAAGACAGCTGTGTAATAGGCCAGAAGCTGGATCGGCAGCGAGAAGACCATTGGCGCGATGATTTCATCTACGTTGGGCAGAACGATAGTTGCCATGGTTTCCAGCTTGGAAGCCGCCGCGCCCTTCTCGTCGGTGATGAAGATGATCTTGCCGCCGCGGGCTGCGACTTCCTGCATGTTGGACACGGTCTTTTCGAAGAATCGGTCATGCGGAGCTATGACGATGACGGGCATGTTCTCGTCAATCAGTGCAATCGGCCCGTGCTTCAACTCGCCAGCAGCATAACCTTCGGCGTGGATGTATGAGATTTCCTTGAGCTTGAGCGCGCCTTCAAGCGCCAGCGGATAGCTGGTGCCGCGGCCGAGATAGAGCACGTCCTTGAAGCGGGAAAGATCGCGCGACAGGGTTTCGATCTGCGGCTGGATGGCGTTCAGGACTTCGCTCATCACGCGCGGCATTTCGATCAGGTGACGGACGAGTTCCGTTTCTTGCTCAACCGTCAACGTGCCACGTGCCTTGCCTGCAGCAATGGCAAGTGAGGCAAGAACGGCCAACTGGCAGGTGAAAGCCTTGGTAGAGGCAACGCCGATTTCTGGGCCAGCGAGAATGGGGAACACGGCATCCGATTCGCGCGCCATGGTCGATTCGCGGACGTTGACAACCGTGCCGATCTTGAGGCCGTTCTCCTGGCAATAACGCAGCGATGCCAGCGTATCTGCCGTCTCGCCGGATTGCGAAATGAACAGCGCGGCCTGGGTGGGCAGAAGTGGCATTTCGCGGTAGCGGAATTCGGAGGCCACATCGATCTCGACCGGCAAACGCGCATAACGTTCGAACCAGTATTTGCCGATGAGGCCTGACAGATAGGCCGTGCCGCAAGCGGAAATGGCAAGGCCGGTCAGCTTGGAGAAATCAATGGCAGGATCGGCATCCTTCACACGCTTTTCGGCGAAATCCACATAGTGGCTGAGTGCATGGGAAATGACTTCCGGCTGCTCGTAGATTTCCTTTTCCATGAAGTGGCGGTGGTTGCCCTTGTCCACCACATAGGCCGTCGCCTGCGAAATCTGGCGCTGACGCTGGACGGGATTGCCGGAGAAATCGATGATCTCAGCACCCTTGGCAGTGAGGATGGCGCAATCACCATCTACGAGATAGGTGATTTCATTGGTGAAGGGTGACAGCGCGATGGCGTCCGAACCCAGGAACATTTCGCCACGTCCGTAACCGATGGCAAGCGGAGGGCCGGATCGGGCGGAGAGAATCGTGGTCGGATCATCCTGGAACATGACGCCCAGCGCAAAAGCACCTGTAACACGGCTCAGCATGGCCAACATGGCCGCACGGTGGTCCAAGCCATCACGGGTGAACTTGGCCAGAAGCTGCGCGACGACTTCCGTATCCGTCTGTGTTGTGAAGACGGCACCGTCTGCCGCCAACTCGTCGCGCAATTCGGAGAAGTTCTCGATGATGCCGTTGTGAACGACGGCGACGCCATCGACAAAATGAGGATGCGCGTTGGTTTCGTTCGGTACGCCATGGGTCGCCCAGCGGGTGTGAGCAATGCCGGTCAGGCCGGGAAGCGGCTCTTCGGACAGCTTCTTTTCCAGATTGAAAAGCTTGCCTTCCGCACGGCGGCGAGCAAGCGCGCCATCATGAATTGTCGCAACGCCAGCGGAGTCGTACCCCCGATATTCCAGACGCTTCAGCGCTTCAACAAGGCGCTCTGCAACCGGCTGCGTTCCAACAATGCCAACAATGCCGCACATACACTTCTCCAAACCATTTTAACTAGCGGAAGTCCTAGCGATTTCCGCGAAATCTGCAATTGCGGTTGCAGTCACTTTCAGTGTCTATCCGTTACGATATCGAGGACTTTTTCTTGGCGTCCTTGATGGCCTGCGCGCGGGCGCGCAAAGCATTGGCGCGACCTTCCTTTATCTCTTGGCGTGCACGACCAAAGGCCAGCGCATCCGCAGGCACATCTTCTGTAATCACACTGCCGGAAGCGACATAGGCGTCGTCACCGATATTGACTGGCGCGACCAGCGAGGAGTTGGAGCCGATGAAAGCGTTCTTGCCGATACGGGTTTCGTGTTTGTTGATGCCGTCATAATTGCAGGTAATCGTCCCTGCGCCGATGTTGCTGCCAGCGCCGACGAAGGCATCGCCGATATAGGTCAGGTGGTTGACCTTGGCACCCTCACCGATCTCGGCCTTCTTGACCTCGCAGAAATTGCCGACCTTGGAATTTGCGGCCAGATTGGCACCGGGGCGCAGCCGGGCATAGGGACCAACCGTTGCACCACCGCTGACATGTGCGCCTTCCAGATGCGAGAAGGCGTGAATGACGGCACCCGATTCGATGGTGACGCCGGGCCCGATCACCACATTGGGTTCGATCAGCGCATCCTGCCCGATCTTGGTGTCCCAGGACAGAAAAACCGTTTCCGGCGCGATCATGGAGACACCATCGATCATGAACTGATGGCGCGCCCGTTCCTGCCAGAGCTTTTCGATGGTGGCCAGTTCGGCGCGGTTGTTGCAGCCGATCAGTTCTGTCTCAGGCGCATTGATGGCGACGGACTTGCCGCCTAGCGAACGAGCGATTTCAACGATATCCGTCAGGTAATACTCGCCCTTGGCATTGTTGTTGCCGATGCGGGTGAGAAGATCGAGTGCGCGGCGACCATTGATCGCCATCAGGCCGCTGTTGCACCAAGTGACTTTACGCTCCTCGTCCGTTGCATCCTTTTCTTCTCTGATAGCAACGAGTTCGCCGTTTTCCACCAGCAGGCGACCATAGCCGGTCGGCTTATCGGTGTGGAAACCGATGACCACGACGTCGACATTCTCGCTCAGCGACTGACGCGCCTTGTTCAGCGTTTCGGATGTCAGCAGCGGCACGTCGCCGTAAGCGATGAGAACATCGTCGTAGCCGCTTTCGATGGCGGCGCGCGCCGCCAGAACCGCGTTGCCAGTACCCAGACGTTCCTTCTGAAGATAGGGCTCGACGCTGACGCCAGCACCGCGTGCCGCATCCGCCACCTTGTCCGCATCACGCCCGACGACGAGGGCAGCAGAGCTGACGCCAGCGCCTGCGACAGCCTGCATCACATGCGCAATCATCGCCCGCCCAGCGACCGGGTGCAGCACCTTCGACATGGACGACTTCATGCGTGTGCTTTCACCAGCGGCGAGAATGACGGCAAGGCAACTGCGTTCCATTGGTATCTCCGACTTGATCTTTCATTTGCCCGCCAATTGATGGGCGGGCTCATTTTCCCGCTATAACCGCTCAAGAATAAAGAAACCATGGAAATTGCGTGAACGTTGGAAACCTGCCGTGAGCAGAGCAAGGAAAAGCCGCGCCTGTTTCCGGGCGCGGCTTGGTAATGCTCACCAACTCCGTCACCCCGGCCTTGAGCCGGGGTGACGGAGGTAAAACCAAGTTACTGCGGCAGCTTGTCGTCTACACCCGCGACGTAGAAGTTCAGGCCGAGAAGAACCTTGTCTTCAGCCTTTTCGCCAGCCTTCAGCCACTCGGAACCGTCCTGCTTCTTGATCGGGCCGGTGAAGGGGTGCAGTTCGCCGGACTTGATCTTGGCTTCGGTTTCTTCAGCCATTTTCTTCACGTCATCTGGCATGTTTGTGTAGGGAGCCATGGTCAGAATGCCGTCTTTCAGGCCGTCCCAGATGGATTCGGACTTCCAAGTGCCATCCAGAAGCGCCTGTGTGCGCTTGATGTAATACGCACCCCAGGTATCGACAATCGCCGTCATCTGCGTGGTTGGGCCAGCCTTGATCATGTCGGAAGCCTGACCGAAGGCCTTGATGCCACGCTCGGCAGCAACCTGCATAGGGGCTGTGGTGTCGGTGTGCTGGGTCAGAATATCGACGCCCTGGTCGATCAGCGCCTTGGCGGCGTCGGCTTCCTTGCCGGGGTCGAACCATGTGTTGGCCCAGACGACCTTGACCTTGAATTCAGGGTTCACGGACTGTGCACCCAGAACGAAGGCGTCGATACCCATCACGACTTCAGGGATCGGGAAGGATGCGATGTAACCGGCAACGCCCTTCTTCGACATCTTGGCTGCGATCTGGCCCTGAATGTAACGGCCTTCATAGAAGCGCGAATTGTAGGTTGCGAGGTTTTCTGCGTTCTTGAAGCCGGTCGCGTGTTCGAACTTCACCTTCGGGAACTTCTGGGCAACCTTGACGGTCGCGTCCATGAAGCCGAACGACGTCGTGTAGATCAGCTCGCAGCCGGAGCGGGCCATACGCTCGATGGCGCGCTCGGCATCCGGGCCCTCGGGAACGCTTTCAAGGAACGGCGTTTCGATCTTGTCGCCGAAATGCTTCTGCAATTCCTGACGGCCGATATCGTGCGCCTGCGTCCAGCCGCCATCCGTCTTGGTGCCGACATAGACGAAGCAGACCTTCTTGGCGTCTGCGGCCTGCGCGGCGGGAACGACGCCTACGATTGCGGCGGCCGAGGCGGCCAGTGCGATGATGAGTTTCTTCATTTTTACCCCTGCTTGGTTAGGCGTGAACCTGGTTTTTTTAACGGTCCGGCACGAACGGTTTGCCGAGCGATGCCGGTGTATTGATCAGCGTTGTGCGACGATTATGGGAGATGATGATGAGGACCACAATAGTCGCTATGTACGGCATTGCTGAAAGAAGTTGGGACGGCACACCGATGCCGAGAGCCTGCGCGTGCAACTGGCCGATGGTGACGGCCCCGAAGAGATATCCACCCGCCAGAACCCGCCATGGCCGCCAGGAGGCAAAC
This sequence comes from Agrobacterium sp. DSM 25558, assembly GCF_900100825.1. Lineage (NCBI taxonomy): Bacteria > Pseudomonadati > Pseudomonadota > Alphaproteobacteria > Hyphomicrobiales > Rhizobiaceae > Agrobacterium > Agrobacterium sp. DSM 25558. Next base: position 460,501 of record NZ_FMUD01000001.1, read on the forward strand.
ACCACCAGCGCCAGCGCAATCCAGCCGCGCCCGGCAGACATGTTTTCCACCCATTGCGGCGTATAGACCAGCGAAAGCTGCGCGCCCGCCAGACCTGCACAGGCACCGCCGAACATGACGGCGAGATAGCGCGTGCGGATAACATTGATGCCGAGAGCGTGGGCAGAACCGTGATTATCGCCAATGGCGCGGATTTTCAGCCCGGTGCGGCTTTTGAACAGAAACCAGCCAATGCCGATGACGAGCGCGATGGACATGTAGAATATCAGATCCTGCCGGAACAGCGCTGGTCCGATCACGGGGATTTCGGAAAGGACCGGAAAGACGATGGGCGGCAGCTTGACGCCGGGCAGACCGACGAAGCTCTCGCCCAGCATGCCGGAGACGCCGAGGCCAAGAATGGTCAAGGCAAGCCCCGTCGCTACCTGGTTCGTTACCAGCGTCAGCGTCAAAAAACCGAAGAGCAGCGAGAAGACGGCACCCGACGCGATACCTGCGACAATACCGATATAGGGCGAACCGGTGATATGGGCGGCAGCAAAGGCGCAGACCGCCCCCATGATCATCATGCCCTCGACACCGAGGTTCAGCACGCCTGCCCGTTCCGTAACCAGCTCGCCCAGAGCGGCGATAACCAGCGGCGTCGCAGCGGTGATGACGGTTAGAAGGATCGCCTGAAACATATCCATCATGCGGCTCCTTCGGTGTTGCTGCCGCGACCGAAACGGATGCGGATTTTGTAGATGATCAGCGTATCGCAGGAGAGCACGAAGAATAGCATCAGCCCCTGGAACACGCGCGTAACCTTATCGGACACGCCAATGGAAAGCTGCGCTGCCTCGCCGCCCAAATAGGTCAGCGCAAGCACGAAGCCGGAGGCGATGATGCCGAGCGGGTTCAAGCGCCCCAGAAACGCAACGATGATGGCGGTGAAACCGTAGCCGGGCGAGATGGACGGCTGCAAATGGCCGATGGAGCCGGAAACTTCCGAAATGCCGGCAAGACCGGCCAGCGCGCCAGACAGAACCAGCGAAAACCACACCATGCCGCGTGAGGAGAAACCGGCAAACCGCCCTGCCCGTGGCGACTGTCCCAGCACGGTCACCTCAAACCCCTTGAGCATGAAGCGCATCATGAACCACAGCACAATGGCGGCGATGATGGCGAAGACGATGCCCCAATGGGCGCGACCGGATTCAAGAATTTCCGGCAGCACGGCGCTTTCATTGAAGGCTGTTGTCTGAGGGAAATTATAGCCCGCCGGATCACGCCAGATGCCCCGCGTCAGCCAATCGAGAAACAACTGCGCGACATAGACCAGCATCAGGCTGGTCAGAATTTCATTGGTGTTGAAACGCGTTTTCAGCAGTGCCGGAATGCCCGCATACAGCGCGCCACCCGCAGCACCCATGAGGAGCATCAGCGGCAGGATCATTGGAGATTGCCATTGCGGATAGAGAACCGGCAGGATGGAGCCGGTGATCGCGCCGATGGTGAACTGCCCTTCGGCACCGATATTCCAGTTGTTGGAGCGGTAGCAGACCGACAGGCCAACCGCGATGAGGATCAACGGTGCAGCCTTGATCGCCAGTTCATGCAGCGACCAGACTTCCAGCAGCGGATCGATGAAGAAGCTGTAGAGCGCGCTGAACGGGTTTTTGCCCAAAAGCGCAAACATGATGGCGCCGAAGACCAGCGTCAGGGCCAGCGCCAGCAAAGGTGAAAGAATGGCGAAGAGGTTGGAAACGCCGGTGCGTTTTTCGAGCTCAATGCGCATGTGCGGCAGCCTCCGCATGTCCCGCGTGAACACCGCCCATCAAAAGTCCGATCTTTTCTCGGTTCATCTCGCCCGCCGGGTAGGATTGCGACAGACGCCCATCGGAAATGACAGCAATGCTGGAGGCCACTTCAAAGATTTCATCCAGATCCTGGCTGATGACGATAACCGCAGAGCCGGCCTTGGCGAGATCGACAAGCGCCTGACGAATACGGCTCGCGGCACCGGCATCCACGCCCCATGTAGGCTGGTTGACGACGAGCACGGAGGGCTGGCGGTCCAGCTCGCGCCCGACGATGAATTTTTGCAGGTTTCCGCCGGAAAGCGATCCCGCCAGCGGATCATCCCCGCTCTTGCGCACGTCCATTGAGGTGGAGATGCGCTTGGCGGCATTTTTGATGGTGGAGCTGCGGATGACCTTCAGAAAACCGCCGATCAGAAAGGCTTTTCTGTCGGAGCGGCAGCGGGCGAGAAGCAGATTGTCGGATAGCGTCATGGTCGGCACCGCGGCGTGGCCGTGGCGTTCTTCCGGCACAAAACCGGCACCCAGCAGGCGGCGGCCATTGATGCCCATGCGCCCCACCGGCTTGCCACGCAGAAATATCGAGTCATCCTTCGCGACAGGATATTCACCGGAAAGCGCATCGAACAATTCCCCCTGCCCGTTTCCGGCAACACCGGCAATGGCCAGAACCTCACCGGAGCGGACGGTCATGGAGATATCTTTGAGCGAAACGGCGAACGGCGTGCGGGCCGCGACCGAAAGGCCGATCATCTCCACACTCACGTCACCAATGGTGCAAGTGTCATCGCGCTGAATGCCCGCGACATCCGAACCCACCATCATGCGTGCCAACGAGGACGGCGTTTCCTTGCGCGGATCGCAGGCGCCGGTCACCTGGCCATGACGCAGAACGGTCGCGCGGTCGCAGATGCGCTGCACCTCTTCCAGCCGGTGGCTAATATAGAGAACCGAACGCCCTTCGGCCTTGAGCTTCGCCAGTGTTTCGAACAGCCGATCCGCTTCCTGCGGCGTAAGCACGGAGGTCGGTTCGTCCAGAATGATGAGTTGGGGGTTTTGCAAAAGCGCACGCACGATTTCGATGCGCTGGCGTTCGCCCACCGAAAGGTCGGCCACATGGGCGTAAGGGTCGAGCGGCAGGCCATAAGCCTTCGACAGAGCTTCGGCCTCGCGGGCGATTTCTTTCAGCGAAATTTTCGGGTCCAGTGATAGCGCGATGTTTTCGGCAACCGTCAGCGCTTCGAACAGCGAGAAATGCTGGAAGACCATACCAATGCCGAGCTTTCGCGCCTCGCCCGGCGAACCGATGCGAACGGGCTCGCCCTTCCAGAGAATCTCTCCAGCCGATGGTGCCAGCACCCCGAACAGCATCTTGACCAGCGTGGATTTTCCCGCGCCGTTCTCACCCAGCAGCGCATGAATTTCACCGGGCGCAATATCGAGATCGATCGCATTGCACGCGCCGAATGCTCCAAACAGCTTGGTCAGCTGGCGAACGGACAATAGAGGCAAGGCCTCAGACGTCACCAATCCCGTCACCTGTTCCCCTTTTCCAACCCGGAGCCGCACTTTCTACGAAGTGTTGAGCCGACGGACCGATAACCATGCACTAAAATTGGGCAGTGCCCGTAATTGATACTAGATACCCGTTTTATTGCTGCGCACAACTGTAAAACAGACGCGGCATGCAAGTTTTGAACGACTGTTTTTGCTATTCCGTGCGCGTACCGAGTTTCGGCAGCAATTGCATCAGCCCGCCGACGCAATAGAGATAGAGACCGGTGATCGCGACACCCATTGCCACCCATGTCGGCGTGTCGAAATGCAGCAGCAGCGAATAGCCGCCCAGCACACACCATACGAGGAATATTGTCATGTTGAGCGGGCGCAGGCGTTTGACGCGCACCGGATGCAGAAAATTGATATTCAGGAAGGTGAGGATGACCGAAATCGTCACAACCGTCATGGCTGTCGTCGCGCTGGCATCAATGACGAAGAGCGTGAAGACCACCATGTTCCAGACCACGGGAAAGCCCGAGAAGAAGTATTCATCGGTCTTCATGCCCATATCGGCGTAATAAATGGCGCTGGACACGACGATCATGCCTGCGGCCACGAACGACCATGGCTCACCGATCATGCCGCTTTGATAGAGCGCGAAGGCGGGCAGCAGGACATAGGTCACGTAATCGATGATGTTATCGAGCGTATCGCCGGACCAGTTGGGCAAAACCTCTTTCACCCGCACCTTGCGGGCAATGGGTCCATCGATACCATCGACAGCGAGAGCCAGACCCAGCCACCAGAACATGTCGACAAAACGATGCTCCGCCGCGGCCACGACGCCTAGAAACGCGAGGAAGGAACCGGATGCGGTGAGAATGTGGACCGAAAAGGCCCGCATCTCTGCATAGGGCACGCGCTTGTATTTGAATATCTTCATAGTCAGCGCAGGCGCCTCGTTTTTTATCCGCTACGTCCAGTCCGGTATGCGGCCATTTATCGCTGTTTGCAACCATGCGCGAAAGCTTATCCTAATGCTAATATGGATTTTACTGCGTCCCCATGACGATTGCGACACAGATGGGTTCTGGATTCGGCGCGTCGGAACTTCTATGTTGGAACGCGTATAGGCGTTTAAGGTAAAAGCTGGATTGGACAGGACGATGAGAAACTTTGAGATTGCCATCGTGGGTGCAGGACTTGCCGGCCAGATTGCGGCCATCGCTCTTGCCCGCTCCGGCCGCAACGTTGCGCTGATTGCACCCAGATCCAACAGGCTGGATCACCGCACCACCGCCTTGATGGACCAGTCCATCCGTTTTCTGGATCGCCTCGGCCTCTGGTCGCAAATCGAACCATCTGCGGCCAAGCTGTCCACCATGCAGATCATCGATGGTACGGATCGGTTGCTGCGTGCGCCAACTGTCGCCTTCCGGTCATCGGAAATCGGCCTCCCTGCCTTTGGGTGGAACATGGCCAATGACACGCTGCTGACCGTATTGGGCGAGGCCGTCGCACAGGAAAACAACATCACTCTTATCGACGGCGTCGCTGGCGCAATCGACATCACAGAGCGCGAGGCGACCGTCACCCTTGAAGATGGCGAGCAGATTTCCGCAAGTTTCCTGGTCGGTGCAGATGGCAAAAAGTCCAAGGTGCGCGAAGCTGCGAACATCGGCGTGCGCTCGTGGTCCTATCCGCAGACCGCCGTGGTGCTGAACTTCGAGCACAGCCGCCCGCATGGCAATGTTTCCACGGAATTTCACACGTCGACCGGCCCGTTTACGCAAGTGCCTTTGCCCGGCAACCGTTCCAGTCTGGTCTGGGTGGTAACACCGCAGCAGGCGGCTGAACTCACCACCCTCCCGCTGGAAGACCTCAGCCGCCGCGTAGAAGACCGCATGCAATCCATGCTCGGCACCGTCACCGTATCCGACGACGTGCAGACATGGCCGCTTTCCAGCATGACCGCGCATCGTTACGGCAAGGGCCGCGTGGCGCTGGTGGGTGAATCCGGCCACGGCTTTCCGCCGATTGGCGCACAGGGCCTGAACCTCAGCCTACGGGATATCATCGTGCTGACCGAACTTCTCGGTACGCTGACGGGCAAGACCATTCCCGGTGATGCAGGCTCGACGTTCGACCACCGTCGTCGCGCCGATGTCGTCAGCCGGACGCTCAGCGTCGATCTTTTGAACCGCTCGCTGCTATCAAGCCTCCTGCCCGTGCAGATAGCGCGTGCGGCAGGCCTGCATGTTCTCTCCAGCGTCGGGCCTTTGCGGGGTCTGGTCATGCGGGAAGGCATCGAGCCCGGTCGTGGCATCAAAGCCCTGCCCTCGATGATTTTCGGCAGCCTCAGACGCTCATGGAACGGATGAGATAAAGCACTAGGGAAACGGTGAAAACAGAGAGGCCTGTGGTTACAAGGATGGTTGCCGACGCCCGTTCCTGCCAAACCCCATATTGTTGGCCGATGACGAAGACATTCGTGGCGGTCGGCAGCGCGGCCAGCAGAACTGCCGTCGAAACCCATATCGGATCGAAAGAGCCGAAGGACGACAGGATGAAATAGGCCAACATCGGGTGCAGGATCAGCTTGGCAGGAACGATATAGCTGATTTCGACCGGCACTCTTTTCAACGGCCGCAAAGCCAGCGTCACCCCCATGGCAAACAGCGCACAGGGTGCTGCCGATTGCGCCAGATAATCCACAAGTTGCTGCACCGGTTGCGGCGGTTGCCAGCCGATGATGGCGGCGAGAAAACCCGCAATGACAGATAAGATGAACGGATGGGTCAGGACCTTCCGCGCCACATCTTCGGCGAGCTTCAGAGGCGGACGCTTGTCTCCACCGGCAAGCGCCATCAACGCCGGGGCTGTGACGAAATGCATGGCGTTCTCAAGACAAACGATCAGCGCCACCGGCACCGCGGCGCGCTCTCCGAAAGCCAGCAGCGCAAGGCCCGGCCCCATATAGCCGATATTGCCATAACTCCCGGCAAAGCTCTGGATCGTGGTGTCTGCCAGACTGTTGCGGCGAACGACATAACCGATCACGAAGAGCAGCGCGAAAATGGAGTATGTCGCAAGAAGACTGAGGCCAACGAAATCCATGCGCGCCAGTTGATCGACAGGCGTCTTGGCCACCAGCTTGAAAAACAGCGCAGGCAGGGCTGCATAAATGATGAAGGTGTTCAGCCAGCCAAGCGCTTCGGCGGGCTGCTTGGTAACGCGCCCGGCGAGATAGCCGATCAAGATCAATCCGAAAAACGGAAACAGCAATCCGGCGATCTCAGCCATGGCTCCCCCTCGCCCAATATGATGCCGTCAGTACTTTAACCGATCTGCATAAGTATTGGAAAGCTTTCCTGAAACCAGATTGCGACATTGGTGATGAAGCCGGACATGAAAGCAACACCCGTCAGAATGAGAAGCACACCCATCGCCTTTTCCACCATGCCGAGATGGCGGCGAAAACGGACGAGAAACCGCATGAAACTTCCCGAAAAAGCCGCCGCAATCCAGAATGGAATGGCAAGCCCGGCAGAATAAACGGCAAGCAACATCGCCCCGTCCCCCACCGTATCTCTCGACGCCGCCACCCCCAGAATGGCACCTAGGACAGGCCCGATGCACGGCGTCCATCCGAAGGCGAAGGCAAGCCCCATGATGTAGGCCCCTGACAGCGTGGCCGGTTTGCCGCCACTCTGAAACCGCGCCTCGCGTGAAAATATTCCGATGCGGAAGACACCGAGGAAATTAAGGCCCATCAGAATAATGATGAAGCCGCCGATCTTGGCGAGAATATCGAGATTTTGGCGCAGCACCATGCCGATGCTGGACGCGCCTGCCCCCAGCGCCACGAAAACGGTTGCGAATCCCAGCGTGAAAAACAGCGCCGCAAACATAACCGCCCGCCGAACCTGGGGCTTCGCCTCATAGCGCTCGTCCCGGAACTGCTCCACGGAAATACCTGCCATATAGCAGAGATAAGGCGGCACCAATGGCAGCACGCAGGGCGACAGAAACGAGAGCGCACCAGCCAGAAGCGCTGTAAAAAGGGATATATCTGCGATGGACAAGGGCGGACTCCGCTACATTTCAAAACGCATTTAACGCGGCCAACCCCTTACGACCAATCACCTTTTTGCGCTCACGATAAAAAAACGCGGGAACGGGAAATATTCGCGTTTTTATGGGTTGACCGCAGACGTGCCTCTACCTATGTTCCGCGCACTTCCGAAGGGCGCTTCGCCGCCAACGAGGAACACGCAGCCCGGCTTTTAAAGCAACTGAACTTTAACGCAGCTTTTGTGTTTATGTGTCAGAGGGATACGCGGAACGATATGGTGAGAGAGGCTAGCTCAGCTGGTAGAGCAGCGCACTTTTAATGCGCGGGTCGTGGGTTCGAGTCCCACGCCTCTCACCACTTCCACCTTCCTGCATTTCCAAACAAAACTGATGATGAAGACAGAGATGCCACCTCTCTATTGCGGCGATTCGCCTGCCTTAAGTTGAGTGTACGGCCTATTCTCCCAGCAAATAACGCCTCCAGTTGAAACCAAACATGCTGATACCACATTGTTATGTGGTGATGAGCTCAGCCGATTAACGGCATTGGGCAATTTGGAGGAGGCACTTATGAACAACCGTACGATTACTATCGTGATTGCGGCCATCGTCGTGGTTATGGCGATTGCCTACTTTATGACGGGCACCCGCACCACGAGCACGCCCGCGAGCCCGCCGCCAGCAACGACGACGCAGCCTGCTGCGCCAGCACCAGCCACACCGGCTCCGTCCACCCCCGCACCGGCCACGCCTGCGCCAGCTACCCCGGCACCAGCTACTCCGGCTCCGGCAACGCCATAAGCGAAAGCCGCTGTCCAAAGTCGACTATGGCTTAGGTACAAAACATCAACGCCCCACCATACCGATGGCGGGGCGTTGAGCGTTTCAAGACATAAATTTCAGAGGCTTTTAGACGTTCTGCGGCAGCGCCAGTTCCAGTCGCGCGGCTCGCCCAGATCCATATGAACCGATTCGGTATGGCAGTAGGTCCCAACGCCACCACGATCTGGAATGGAGCGCAGGTAATTGGCGAGCTCCCACTTGGAAACGCCGGTCACCTGAATGTCGGCCGCATCGCAGGTATAATGCTTGGAGCCTTGCGTCGTCGCCTTGGGCGGGCGGTATCCGGATGTCACGGTTGCGGGCCGCCCATAATGCGTTTCCACTTCCTTGATCCGCTTGATCAGTTCCGGCTTGAAGCAGCCGACATTGACCTGTTCCGTCTGCAGCAGCAACCCGTTGGGAGCAATGCGGCTCAGGCCGGAAAGCGAAGCGAGTTTCATCAGCCCCGCCGGTTTGTCGTCCTCATCGACATGGGTGTCATCGAATTCATCCGTCATCGATTGTCGACCGTTAAGGGCGATCCCCGCCGCCTGTTGTGCGGAGGCCGAAACGGGCAAGGCTACCATCTGGGTTAACCCCGACGCACTGCCAGAGCTCCGCTTCTTCGCGGCACTGGCAAAAAATGCGGCGATTGGAACGCCAGTCGGGTCAGCCGGGATGGTACTCTTCGTGGGGAGAGCCTGCGTCGCCATCGCCTGCCTCGGCTCCGCTACCGCCGGAGAAACGCCTTTTGCGGAGTGCTGCTCATTGGCCTGAGCGGAAACGGGATTGGCCGCTGGTTGTGGCGCGGTGGCGGGTGCCGAATAAACGCTGTTCAGCGCCGGAACGATTTTCTGCGTTGGTGCGTAGGCGGGTATGCTACCTGTCGAAGCACTGTCCGCAGGTGCCACGCCAACCGGTGCAGCAACAGAGGCGGAATTTGCATATATGCTCAAGGAGCTGGCGGAAATACCGGTCGGCTGGGTGGACAGACCGGAAATCTGTGGAGCCTGACCGTAAACCTGCTGCGTTCCCTGCGCTTGCGCTGCCGTGGCCGTGTGTTGAGATGCGGCATTGGGCGTTCCGGAGACCATTGCGGGGTCAACGTAACCGCCGCGTGGCGTCTGGGCAAGGCCAGCTTGTGCCGTCGCAACAGCAGCTGTGGCCGGCGTGGCAGTTGCCCCCGGCGCAAGCGTCGCTTTAGCATTCTTGTCTTCCGAAACCGCAGAAACGCAGCCGGAGAGAGTCAGAAGAAAGACGGCAACCAGACAGCCTTTGGTCGGATATGCCGAATTGCCGTTGACGATTTTCAAGGCAAAGCCTCCGCAAATACGTTGCAACTTCACCAACCCTCTAGCACAGCACTGCCGAAACTGAACAGGCATTTTGTCCACCGACGAAACATGCCCGACCAGAAACGCCAGCGCTGCGACGTCTGATGAGCCCTAAAATAAGGGAATCAACTTACCAGGAGCCGGTATTCTCCATGGATATCCACGGCTCGGCTGGTGCAAGGCTTGCGCCTTTCTGCAATATCTCGATGGAGATACCGTCCGGCGAACGCACGAATGCCATATGACCATCGCGCGGCGGGCGATTGATGGTCACACCGCTCGCCTGAAGTTTGGTGCAGGTCTCGTAGATATCGTCCACCTCATAGGCCAGATGTCCGAAGTTGCGACCACCTGCGTAATCTTCAGAATCCCAATTATAGGTAAGCTCGAGGCATGGAGCCTTGTTTTCACGCGCTGCAGTCACATCGTCAGGCGCGGCCAGAAAAACGAGCGTAAAACGCCCCTTGTCGTTCTCAATACGACGGACTTCCTCCAGACCAAATACTGTCCCATAAAAATTCAGGGATTTTTCGAGGTCTTTTACTCGAACCATCGTGTGAAGATATCGCATCTACTTCTCCTTAACGTTTTAAACTTGCCGTTACGGCAGGTAAGTCAGCCTTGAGCAAGCCCAGAGACATAAAAGCAGGTGGATAAATCGAAAACTAGGGCTTGCGCGAAACGGTTACCAAGATGTTAATCTATCTCTAGGGAATCAGTTGACCGTAGTGGTGCGTGCGTAGAGGGGCTGGGCGGAAATGACGGACAGAATGTCGTCGAAAAATGTGGCCGATTTCGAAGACCTTTCGGGCGATGCGGTCGACCTGATCGAGATCACCGGGGTTGTGAAGTGGTTCGACGTTGCCAAGGGCTTCGGCTTCATCGTGCCTGACAACGGCATGCAGGATGTCCTTCTACATGTTTCCTGCCTGCGACGCGACGGATATCAGACAATTCTCGAAGGCACGCGCATCGTTGCGCTGATCCAGCGTAGAGATCGCGGCTACCAGACGTTCCGCGTGCTCTCCATGGACCAATCGACGGCAATCCACCCATCGCAGCTGCCGCCCATACGAACCCATGTTCAGGTCACGCCGTCCAGCGGACTGGAACGTGCCATCGTGAAGTGGTTCAACCGTACCAAAGGCTTCGGCTTTTTGACACGCGGGGAAGGCACGGAGGACATTTTCGTTCACATGGAGACGTTGCGCCGCTTCGGTCTTGCCGAGTTGCGTCCAGGCCAAGTCGTACTCGTGCGCTTTGGTGATGGTGACAAGGGTCTGATGGCCGCGGAAATCCACCCCGACAACCCCGCCCCGATCGGAATGGCCCACTGATGTTCGAAAATCTCCTATCGACCTGCAAAGTGAGCGCAATAGCTGCGCTCGCTTTTTTCGTTGCGTCCGTTGCGCCGCTGTCTGCCGAGGAAACATTTTCGTCAGAGCCGCTGACGATCCACACCTCGGACGGCAGAACACATGAATTCTCCGTCGAGTTGGCAACAACGGACGCGCAACGTCAACAGGGTTTGATGTATCGCAAGTCGATGGGTGCGAACAACGGCATGCTGTTCGATTTCAAGACAGACCGCGAAGTGACGATGTGGATGAGAAATACGCTCATTCCGCTCGACATGCTGTTCATTTCCAAGGCTGGAAAGATCGAACATATCCACGCTGGTGCAGTTCCCCACTCCGAATCAATCATCAGTTCGCGTGGAGCGGTGCGTTACGTTCTTGAGCTGAACGGCGGAGCAGTGAAAAATTTTGGAATAAAAACCGGTGATACGGTAAAAAGCGCTCAGCTTGAAAAAACCAGCCAGTAGCGCTGCTGAGCCGGGCGTTGACCGCCCGGCAATGAGGTCACGTCAGTAGCAAGGCTCAACGTGGCTCAGAATACGGCAATTTGAAATCGACGAAGCAAGATTGATAGCAATATCAATGGCTTCCACCGAGTCAGCCGTACCTTCCAGGTAGATAACGTCGTTTTCTACAGAGGCCGAGATGCTCGACTTTTCAAGGCCCGACTCGAATGCCAGAGCTGACGTGATCGCCTGGCATACACCGGCCATACGATCGCCAAAAAAGCTTTCTTGAATTCCAGACAGATTGAACATTTTCGCATCTCCTCGGTTGTTAGTGATACAACGCCTAAGTCGTATTTTCGTTCATCTCCGGTTCATTTATTTGTTCATCTTCCATTCATATTGAAAAAAGGGAACCCCTAAGCCGTTCACTTTTTTCGTGAACGGGAACTAATATGTGAATTTCGGGTTCGTGGAGTGGACTATGGGAAGGAGGAACCCCCATGCTAATTCACAGAACTGAACCTTGCCACCACGCTGAATGGATCAAGCCAGTCGCTATCCATCTGCCACTTTGTGCGGCACTGGAAATCTATAGCCCGCTGATAGCTCTCGACCTGCTGATGTACCGCTGGCCGAACGATCACGGTCAGGAATACGAAGAAGCGCGGCGAAACTGCCTGAATGCACTCTTGGGCAAATGTGACCTGGAAACCGCTCGCGAATCATTCATGACAGCCAGCAATCACGCCCATGTGCTGAACGTGCACTAAGGCTCAAAATATAACCCGGCCGTATCAAAAATAAAAAACGCCCCCGAAACATCTTTCGAGGGCGTTTTCGTATGGGTGGCGACCCCTGTTGGACTCGAACCAACGACAACCTGCTTAGAAGGCAGGTGCTCTATCCAGCTGAGCTAAGGGGCCATTGTCTGGATAAATCAGTGTGTCCAGGGCTGGGTGCGGCTGAACTTGAAATTGTCGGTGTAGGAAACGACCTTGCGCGTGGCCTCCTGTGGCTGGATCACGCGGTAGTCGATGCCCTTGCGCGTCGCATAGGCCTCAGCCTGCTCCTGCGTTTCGAACAACAGCTTGACCTGCTGCTTCATATCGGACGACGACGTGTAGCCCATGATCGGGTCGATCTTGCGGGGGATTTCCGCGTCGAACTCCAGCACCCATTGGTTGGTCTTGGCCTTGCCGGACTGCATGGCCGTTTTTGCTGGGCGATAAATTTTTGCAGACATCTCAAACTGCTCCGGTCTTGCGATCAAGCGGCCTTCCGCTTTTTCTAGCCATCACACATCATAGATTTATAACAACGCGATAGCAAAACTCAATTGGACCGAACGCCTTGTGAAGTCAAGCCGGTCAGGCCTTGCATATTACGGAAACCATAAAAGCCTTAGGTACCAAAAAGCTTGAGCGCTGACTTGCGTGCAGCCCGCGAAGCATATTTTATCGTCTCGCAATTCAAAGGACGCCAGACATGAACGAAAACGTCATCAAATTTCGCAAGCCAGAGCCACCAAAGCAACCGCGCAAACCAAACCCGCAACTGCGCAAACTCGCAATCGTCGTCGGCATCATCGCGTTCTTCATCGCCGCTTGGGCCTATTTTCAATATCTGGCGTGACGCCAGACTGAAAAAGGCAAAAGCCGGTAAGACCGGTTCAGACGTATCAGATTTTACTTTAGGGAAATTGTGGAAATCACTGTAAACACAGGACTTCCGAAAGTGGTCGGAGTGGAGAGATTCGAACTCCCGACCCTCTGGTCCCAAACCAGATGCGCTACCAGACTGCGCTACACTCCGTCTTTCGATGGTGGGGAGATACACGGTTCACCCACGGCCTGCAACAGGTAAAATCATCTTTCTTTTGTTTTTTTTGCGATGCGCCCAGTTGGGGGCCAAACCGCTCAAAACATTGCCTCAAGACAAGATTACGAAGTTTTCACTTCACCCCGCGCCAAAGCTATGCGAAGCCGGACGGGACAGACGGACACAATGCCGAAAACCTTAATGGCTTGCAAAAATTATGTTTTTGCCAAACTCCGCCACGGCATTGTCTTGATAGGTAAAGAGAATGAACTCCGCCGACGACAGCAACACGACATCCAAACCAGCAGACAAGCCGGATCTGCGCGATATTCTGGTTTCCGCCAAAACCGGCAAAAAGAAATCGCGCCGTTTTCTTTATACGTCGGTGGTGGTGTTGGCGCTGGCTGGCGCGGGTGCCTATTATTATATCGCTGGCGGCTCGCATGTTGCCTATACCTATACGACGCAGGACGCCAAAAAGGGCGACCTCTCCGTCATCGTTACGTCGACGGGCTCCGTTCAACCGACGGATCAGGTGGATATATCGAGCGAGCTTTCCGGCACCGTCCGCAAGGTCAATGTGACCTATAACAGCCCGGTCAAGTCGGGGGATATTCTGGCGGAACTGGATACCAACAAGCTGGAAGCCGACGTGCAGAGCGCACGCGCCAAACTCGCCTCTGCCAAAGCCAGCGTCCTGAAGGCGCAAGCCGACCTAGGGTCTGCCAAGTCGTCGCTCGACCGGCTGAAATCCCTCGTTCAAAGCCGCGTCTCAAGCCAGCAGGACCTTGAAGTGGCGCAGTTCACCTATGATGCCTCAGCCGCTACGCTCGAGGTCAATGGCGCGTCGGTTCTGTCTGCCGAAGCCGATCTTCGATTGGCGGAACTGAACCTGGGTAAGGCCAGGATCATATCGCCCATCGACGGCGTGGTTCTGACCCGTGATGTGGACCCGGGTGCGACAGTCGCGTCTTCGCTGAATGCACCCGTCTTGTTCACCATTGCCGGTGACCTGCGCCACATGGAGCTACAGGTGGCCATTGATGAGGCCGATGTCGGTAAAGTCGAAACAGGGCAGACGGCAACCTTCAACGTGGATGCCTACCCCGAGCGCAGCTTTCCAGCCGCAATAGAAACGGTGCGCTTCGCCTCTGAAACCGTTTCCAACGTCGTCACCTATAAGGGCATATTAACGGTGGATAATGCCGAGCTGCTGCTGCGCCCCGGTATGACGGCGACGGCAAACATCGTCGTGCAGCAGGTGAAAGACGCAATCCTCGTTCCCAATGCCGCCCTTCGCTACACACCACCGCGCGAATCAGCGTCGCGTGGTGGCGGCTTGATGGGATTGTTCCGTCCTCCCCGCATGGGCCGCCAGCGTGGCGGCGGCGGTGCTGGCGAGGACAACACGAAGCGAAGCGTCTGGGTGTTGAGAAACAACCAGCCTGTTTCCGTGCAGGTCGAAACAGGTGCGACGGATGGTCAGTTCACGGCCATCAAATCGGGAGATATTTCGCCCAACGATCAAATCATCACCGACGCCACCCAACGCAGCAGTTGAGGCGGAAAAGCACATGACAGGTCAACCACTCATCGAATTTCGAAACGTCGTCAAACAATATGGCGTCGGCGAAGCGACGATCCGGGCGCTGGATGGCGTCAGCCTGTCGATTCAAGAACGCGAATTCGTTGCGATCATGGGGCCATCCGGCTCCGGCAAATCGACGTCGATGAACATCATCGGCTGCCTGGATACGCCGACATCAGGTGAGTATCTGTTTCAGGGCGTGCCGACGAGCGGCTTCGAGAGCGAGCAACTGACGCTTCTGCGTCGGCACATGTTGGGCTTCGTGTTTCAGGGCTTCAACCTTTTGCCGCGCACATCGGCCGTCGAAAATGTGGAATTGCCCTTGATCTATCGTGGCATGAAGGCAGCAGAGCGTCGTCCCCGCGCCATGGAGGCGCTGGCACAGGTCGGGCTGATGGGCCGCGAACATCACACCACACAGGAACTTTCCGGCGGCCAGCAGCAGCGTGTGGCCATTGCGCGGGCCATTGTAACGCGCCCTGCCCTGCTTCTGGCAGATGAGCCGACCGGCAATCTCGACACGAAGACCAGCACCGAAATCATGGACCTCATCACCTCACTCAATCGCGACAAGGGCATTACCGTCGTCATGGTCACCCATGAAGAAGATATCGCAGCCCATGCCAACCGGTTGCTGCGGTTCGTGGATGGCCATCTCGCATCCGATAGTGCTACGGAACGGCAGGAGGCGGTAGATGTTTCTTGAAACCGCGCGGCTGGCGCTACGCGCCATCAGCCGCAACCTGTTGCGTTCATTTCTCACCGTGCTCGGCGTCGTCATCGGTGTTGCGGCCGTCATCGCCATGGTCACGATCGGCAACGGTACGACGGCGCAGGTGAAATCGGAACTCTCACGCCTTGGCACCAACATGCTGTTCGTGCGCCCCGGCCAGTTCGGCCCAGGCCGCGCCAGCACCGAAGCCAAACGCTTCAACGACCATGATATACAGGCCATGCGCGACCAGCTTGGCGGCATCCGCGCCGTTGCCCCCGTCAACAGAAGCTCGGCAGCGACTGTCATCTATGGCGGCAAGAACCATTCTACCAGCGTCGTGGGCACGACCAACGACTACCTCGTCACGCAGGATTGGACGCTGTCACAGGGCCGCACATTTCTGCCAGCGGAAGATCGCGGCGGCCAGATCGGCTGCATCATCGGCGAAACCGTGCGTCAGGAGCTGTTCGGCGCGGCAAATCCCGTCGGCCAGACGATCCGCGTCAGCAATATCTCCTGCCCTGTCATCGCGGTTCTCGCCCGCAAGGGTCAGTCCGGTTTGGGCGACGATCAGGACGACACCATCATCATGCCGCTGAAAATCCACCAGCGGCGCATCGGCGGCACCACCACCATTTCCAGCATCATGGTGTCGGCACAAGACGGTGTTTCGACGGCCAAGGTGCAGTCGGATATCGAAAACCTGCTGCGCGAACGTCGTCGCATAGCGCTCGGTCGCGATGATGATTTCACCGTCAACGATATGGCGCAGATCGCGTCTGCCATGACCGGCACGACAACCTTGCTGACCGGTCTGTTGGGTGCGGTGGCCGCCGTCAGCCTTCTCGTCGGCGGTATCGGCATCATGAACATCATGCTAGTCTCGGTCACGGAGCGCACGCGCGAAATCGGCATCCGCCTTGCCATCGGCGCGCTGGAAAAGCAGGTGCTCACGCAGTTTCTGGTAGAGGCCGTGATGCTGTCGGCCTTTGGCGGCGTAGCCGGTATTCTGACCGGGCTTGGTCTCGCCTACAGCGTCGTCACGTTCCTCGGCGTTCCCTTCGTCACCAGCCCTGCGATTATCGCGCTCGCCTTCGCGTTTTCAGCGGCCATCGGCGTCATCTTCGGATACTTCCCGGCACGAAGAGCTGCGAGCCTCAGCCCTATCGAGGCGTTGAGGCACGAATGATGCTGCCCGTTGTCATTGCTCCATCCCCTCTCCATATAAGAAAGGTATGAAAGAGGAGTTTTGAAGTGAGCGTCGCGTTTGTCAAAGAAGAGAGTGCCGAAACCGCAGCCGAAACACAGCTGCCGGATCGCCCCGTCTCGCAACATCCCAACCTCGTCACCGAAACCGGGCTGAAGGCGCTGGCGGCGCAGGTGGACGGGGCCCGCAAGGCCTTCGATGAGGCAAATGCCATCGAAGACATCAACGAGCGCAGACGACTTGCTGCACCGCACATGCGCGACCTCCGCTATTTCTCCGAACGCCTGCATACGGCCCAGCCAATGCCCGCACCTGAAAGCAATGATGTCGTCGCCTTTGGCAGCACAGTTACGTTCGACAGGGATGACGGGCGCGTGCAAACATTTCGCATCGTCGGAGAAGACGAGGCGGACCCGAAGGCTGGCTCGATGTCGCATGTATCCCCCGTCGCCCGCGCCCTTTTGGGCAAGGCCGTTGGAGACCTCGTGCAAGTTGGCGATCAGGAACTGGAAATCACCGCAATCGCCTGATTGCCGGGTTGCGGGGCTGGTCGACACGCTATATCTGATCGGTCATCACGCTCTGTCCGAACAATAAGGCCGGTCCTCCCATGTCAGTGGATTTTCTCGTCACCCATTCCGGTGGCTTCCATGCCGATGAACTGCTGTCCAGCGTCATCCTCACCCGGCTTTTCCCGCAGGCGAAGATCGTCCGCAGCCGCGCCCTGGACTGGATCACGCCTAGCACCGATCGCATCATTTACGATGTCGGCGGTGCCTACGACGCCGAGACGCACATTTTCGACCATCACCAGCGCGGCGCACCGCTTCGCGAAGACGGCCAGCCTTACAGCTCGTTCGGTTTGATCTGGAAACATTACGGCCATCAGTACCTCGCGGCCTCCGGTGTGCCGGAAGCGCATATCGAAGCCATCCATACCTCGTTCGACACCGGCTTCGTGCTGCCCATCGACCTCATGGACAATGGCGCACTCAGCCCGGCGACGGCAGGTTTGCTTGCAGGGCTGACATTGCCCGCGCTTCTCGAAACATTGAAGCCCGTCTTCGACAATAACGATCCAGAGGCGGATGATCTGGCGTTTCATGCTGCTCTTGCCATCGCTCGCAGCTTCGTGGAAGCCAGCATCGGTAAGAAGGCCGCAAAATTGCGAGCCGAATCACTGGTACTGGACGCCATCGAAAAAACCGGCGAAGGCCGCGTTCTGGAATTGCCGCTCGGCATGCCCTTCCGCCCGGCGGTGGTCAAAGCAGGAGCGGACCACCTGCTCTTCGTCGTCCATCCGCGTGACAAGGACTGGTGCCTAACCGGCATCCGCCGCGCCGATGATGGCTTCGAACTGCGCGCAGACCTGCCTGCCGCGTGGGCGGGATTGACCAATGGTGATTTGGAGACGGCATCAGGTGTAGAAGGCGCAACCTTCTGTCATAACGGGCGATTTATTGCTGCGGCAAAGACGCGGGAAGCGGCGTTGGCCATGGCGGAGATTGCTGTGCGGGAAGCGGTTTGATCCGTAGGACTACTACCTCAGACGTCATCCTCGGGCTTGTCCCGAGGATCTAACCACGCTTCTGCGCACTCTCCCCGTCGAGTGCGCAGGAACGGTAGCGGATACTCGGGACAAGCCCGAGCATGACGAAGGGAAAGGTGGGGGCCTACTCAACGCTGCGTCCTTAAACGCCAACCGCCTCCTGGCGCTGTTTCGCAAGCACCGCCAAATCCGCAGGCTTCAACTCGACAGACTCACCACAGCCACAAGCAGACGTCTGGTTCGGGTTGGTAAACGTAAATCCGGATCGCATTTTCGTGATTTCAAAATCCATCTGGGTGCCGAGCAGATACAGCACGGCCGATGGTTCGATCCAGACTTTGGCGTCCTGAAATTCGATGAGATCATCCTTGGCAGATGGCTCAGTCACCATGTCGATGGTGTACTCCATACCCGCGCAGCCACCTTTTTTGATGCCCACGCGAAGGCCCTTGGCGTCTGGCCCGGAATTCTCGACGATTGCTTTGACTCGGGAGGCGGCAGCCTCGGTCATCGTCATTACTGCAAAGCCCATGGGCCCATTCTCCTTCAACAAACGGGTTCAAGGCCCGATGCTTTCATGGATTGAATCTAGTCTGATCAGTCGCCGGTATCAAGGCTCAATACCAGCCGACAGCAACCTGCGCTTCTTCCGACATGCGATCCGGCGTCCATGGTGGATCGAACGTCATTTCGACGGTGACGCCCGACACGCCTTCAACGGCACCCACGGCATTTTCCACCCAGCCCGGCATTTCCCCGGCAACGGGGCAACCAGGGGCTGTCAGGGTCATCATGATCTTGACCATGCGGTCGTCCTCGACATCGATCTTGTAGATCAAACCGAGCTCGAAAATATCCGCCGGAATTTCCGGGTCGTAGACGGTCTTCAACGCCGCGATCACGTCATCGCTGATGCGCGCCAGCTCGTCCGGCGCGATGGTCGAAGATGTCGCCACGAGGGCGCTCACTTCGTTATTCGGTTCAGTTGTTTCAACAGTCATGGTCCTGATCCTTCAGGCGAAAAACTTGCGGGCATAATCCAGCGCTTCGGCCAGAGCGTCCACTTCCGCGCGCGTACTATAGAGGCCGAACGATGCACGGCATGTGGAGGTGACGCCGAAGCGTTTCAAGAGCGGCATGGCGCAATGGGTGCCGGCACGCACGGCCACGCCGCGCCTGTCTATCACCATCGACACGTCATGGGCGTGAATACCTTCCAGCTCAAACGAGAAGATACCGCCCTTGCCCGGCGCATTGCCGATGATGCGCAGCGAATTGATCTCGCGAAGACGTTCTGCCGCATAGGCCGCCAGATCCGCCTCATGCGCCGCAATCGCTGCACGGCCGATGCCGTCCATGTAATCAAGCGCATAACCGAGACCGATGGCCTGCACGATGGGGGGTGTACCCGCTTCAAAACGGTGCGGCGGCTCATTATAGGTGATTTCGTCCTCGGACACGTCGAGAATCATCTCGCCGCCGCCCTGGAACGGGCGCATCTCTTTCAGGCGGTCGGCCTTGCCATAGAGCACGCCGATGCCGGAGGGGCCGTAAAGCTTGTGGCCGGTCATCACATACCAGTCGCAATCGATATCGCGCACATCCACAGGCATATGAACTGCGGCCTGGCTGCCATCCACCAACACCGGAATTCCACGCTCATGCGCAATGCGGCAGATTTCCTTGACCGGAACGACGGTTCCCAGCGCATTCGACATATGCGTGATGGCGACCAGCTTGGTCTTTTCGGTCAGGCTCTTTTCGAAATCCTCGATGTGGAACGCGCCATCATCATCCACCGGCACCCAGACGAGTTTTGCGCCCTGCCGTTCGCGAATGAAATGCCATGGCACGATATTGGAATGATGCTCCATGATCGAGATGACGATCTCATCGCCCTGGCCGATCTTGGGCATGCCATAGCCGTAAGCGACAGTATTAATGGCCTCGGTGGAGGATTTGGTGAAGACGATTTCGTCCACCGAACCGGCATTTAAAAAGCGGCGCACCTTTTCGCGCGACGCCTCATAGGCATCGGTTGCGGCATTGGAGAGAAAATGCAGGCCGCGATGCACATTTGCATATTCATTCGAATAGGCATTCGAGATGGCATCGATGACGACCTGCGGCTTTTGCGCGGACGCGCCGTTGTCCAGATAGACCAGCGGTTTGCCATAGACCTCGCGCGAAAGGATCGGAAAATCCTTCCGCACGGCTTCGACGTCATAAGGGGCGGCCACTGCGGCGCGTTCGCTATCAGGCATGATGTTCCAGCCAGCTGGCGATGATATCTTCAAGCGCTTCTACCAGTTGTTCATCTTCCAGCTCTTCGATGATTTCATCGACAAAAGCGTTGACCAGCATGGCCCGCGCCTTCGCCCGTGGCACGCCACGCGCCATGAGGTAATAGAGATGGTTGTCGCTGATATCGGCAACGGTCGCACCGTGGCCGCACTGCACATCGTCCGCGAAGATTTCGAGTTCAGGCTTCGCCGAAAACTCGCCATCGTCAGACATCAGCAACGTGTTACAGGCCATCTTGGCATCGGTCTTCTGTGCATCCGGCGCAACCCGGATCATGCCCTGGAAGATGCCCTTGGCACGGTCGAACACCACGTTGCGGAACACTTCCGTCGAGGTCGTGTTCGGCACGTTGTGGCCGAGAACCATGGTTACGTCGGTATGCGTTTCGCCACCCAGCAAGTTGACGCCGCGAATGGAAAGGTCGGAACCCTCGCCGTTCACATCGACGCGCAGTTCCTGACGCACCAGCTTGCCACCGGCATTGATGACGAACAGACGCAGCTTGGCATCCGCACCCATGACGATGCGCAGCTGACCGAGATGCGTATCGGCTGCACCCTGCTGCTGGAGAATGACATATGTCGCTTCCGCACCGTCCTGAACCTCGATCTCGCTGACCGAAGATACGAAGGCTGCCTCATCGGTCACCGACAGGTGACGTTCGATGATCGTTGCCTTGGAGCCCTTGCCGAAGGTGACAGGGAAGCGGCTGTGAACCTG
Source organism: Agrobacterium sp. DSM 25558 (assembly GCF_900100825.1). Taxonomy (NCBI): domain Bacteria; kingdom Pseudomonadati; phylum Pseudomonadota; class Alphaproteobacteria; order Hyphomicrobiales; family Rhizobiaceae; genus Agrobacterium; species Agrobacterium sp. DSM 25558. The sequence continues at coordinate 481,738 of NZ_FMUD01000001.1, forward strand.
CCCTGCCCCATGGATGGCCTGAAGCTCGAGCGGATTGACGAAGACGGAATCATCGGGAACAACGACGGACAGACCATCACGCACGAAGCTGCCATTGATCCGCCCAATCGCGTCATCCTTGCTGGCAGCAACGAGAGCTGCCGCAGCGGTGCCGTCGGTGAGGCTCTCCGCATAGCTTTCGATCTTAAAGCCTTGGACCTCTGAATCGGTTGCCTTGCCGTGCATCACATAAGCAATCGGCGCACCGGAAACGAGTGCCGCACGCTTCTCGATGACAGGTGCTGGCGCATCTTCGGGCAAGCCGCGCAAAAGCGTCTTCAGATCGGTATAGTGCCAAGCCTCGACGCGACGCGTCGGCAGTCCACCGGTCTTCAGATCATCGAACAGCACATCGCGTGCAGCAACGACGTTACCATCGCCTGGCAGTGCACTGAACTTCGCGGTGAAAGCTTCAGCCAGCGCTAGTTCCGCTGGCGTTTGCTGGTTGGTTGTTTGCATGTTCATAACATCACCTTTCCCAGCCAATCAGGCTGCTTCACCGATGATGTCGGCGTAACCATTGGATTCCAGATCGAGCGCCAAGCTCTTGTCGCCGGAACGAATGATCTTGCCCTTGTAGAGAACGTGAACACTGTCAGGCACGATGTAATCCAGCAGGCGCTGATAGTGGGTGATGACGATGGTGGCGCGGTCCGGCGACTTCAGCGCGTTGACGCCATCGGCTACGATCTTCAGCGCATCGATGTCGAGACCAGAGTCGGTCTCATCAAGCACGCAAAGCTTCGGCTCCAGCAGCGCCATTTGCAGAATCTCAGCGCGCTTTTTTTCGCCACCGGAGAAGCCGACATTGAGCGGACGCTTGAGCATGTCCATGTCGATCTTCAGATCGCCAGCGGCTTCCTTCACCTTTTTGATAAAGTCAGGCGTGGTCAGCTCAGCCTCGCCGCGTGCCTTGCGCTGCTCGTTCATGGCAACCTTCAGGAACTGCATGGTGGCAACGCCCGGAATTTCGACAGGGTACTGGAAAGCCAGGAAAATGCCCTTTGCCGCACGCTCGGCAGCGTCCAGTTCCAGAATGCTTTCGCCGTTATAGAGAATGTCACCGGAGGTAACTTCGTAATCTTCACGGCCCGACAGAATGTAGGACAGCGTGGACTTGCCAGAGCCATTCGGCCCCATGATAGCCGCCACTTCACCAGCTGCAACCTTCAGGTTCAGGCCCTTGATGATCTCAGTTTCGGTATCGGCGATCTTTGCGTGCAGGTCGATGATTTCAAGCATGTTTGTTTCCTATCCGTACAGCGGTTTCAAGGGCCGCCTGTTTGGCCATGTTGCAGGCCCGCTCTCAACTGTTTAGTCCGTCATCCTCGGGCTTGTCCCGAGGATCTAATCACGTCAATTGTAGTCACCCGATGCCAGCGTATTTTCATGCGGCTTATAGGCATTTTCCATCTCGTCAATGCGCTCGAAAAGGTCGAGCCAAGTTGGATTTAATTCTTCCACCAGTCTGATTTTCCATTCACGCAGATAGCGCTTCAACGATTTCTCTCGCTGGATCGCCAGCACGATATTCGGATGGGTCTCGAACCAGACCAGGCTCTTTGCCCTGTATTTCTCGGTGTAACCTTTTCGTACTGCGTTGCGATGTTCCCAAACCCGTGCTTGCAAATCGCTTGTGACACCGGTGTAGATTACACCCCGTGGTTTATCGGACATCATGTAGACGAAACCGCTCATCCAACATCCCACGGCAGCAGATCCTCGGGACAAGCCCGAGGATGACGAAAGGACCGTTAACCCACACTACCTTCCAGCGAAATCCCGATCAGCTTCTGCGCCTCAACCGCAAATTCCATCGGCAACTGCTGAATAACGTCCTTTACGAAGCCGTTGACGATCAGCGCGATGGCTGACTCCTCGGGGATGCCGCGTTGCAGGCAGTAGAACAGCTGGTCCTCGGAAATCTTTGATGTCGTGGCTTCATGCTCGAACTGGCAGGACGAGTTTTTCGCTTCGATGTAAGGCACGGTATGCGCGCCGCACTTGTCGCCGATCAGAAGGCTGTCGCACTGCGTGAAGTTGCGCGTGTTCGTCGCCTTGCGGTGGGCGGAAACCTGGCCGCGATAGACGTTTTCTGAGAAACCGGCAGCGATGCCCTTGGCGATGATGCGGCTCGAGGTGTTCTTGCCGAGGTGGATCATCTTCGTGCCAGAATCGATCTGCTGATGGCCGTTGGACACGGCAATCGAGTAAAACTCACCACGGCTGTCATCACCGCGCAGAATGCAGGACGGGTATTTCCAGGTGATGGCAGAGCCGGTTTCGACCTGCGTCCACGAAATCTTCGAACGGTGGCCACGGCAATCGCCGCGCTTGGTCACGAAGTTGTAGATGCCGCCCTTGCCGTCCTTATCGCCCGGATACCAGTTCTGGACGGTGGAATATTTGATTTCGGCATCATCCAAAGCCACAAGCTCGACCACGGCAGCATGCAGCTGGTTTTCGTCGCGCTGCGGCGCCGTGCAGCCTTCGAGGTAGGACACATAAGCGCCCTCTTCCGCGATGATCAGCGTGCGCTCGAACTGGCCGGTGTTCTTCTCGTTGATACGGAAATAGGTGGACAATTCCATAGGGCAACGAACGCCCTTCGGCACGAACACGAAGGAACCATCGGTAAAGACAGCCGAGTTCAGCGTCGCATAATAATTGTCCGTCGTCGGAACGACCGAGCCGATATATTTCTTGATCAGATCGGGATATTCGCGAATGGCTTCTGAAATCGACATGAAAATCACGCCAGCCTTCATCAGCTCTTTCTTGAAGGTCGTGACGACAGATACGCTGTCGAACACGGCATCCACGGCCACGCGGCGGTTTTCGACGCCAGCCAGAATTTCCTGCTCCATTAGTGGAATGCCAAGCTTCGCGTAAACCTTCAACAGCTCAGGATCGACATCCTCGAGCGATTTCGGGCCGGGCGTGCTCTTCGGCGCGGCGTAATAATAGAGATCGTTGAAATCGATCTTCGGGTAATTGACGCGGGCCCAGGTGGGCTCTTCCATCGTCAGCCAGCGCTGGTAAGCCTCAAGACGCCATGCAAGCATCCATTCCGGCTCTTCTTTCTTGGCGGAAATGAAACGGATGACATCTTCGGACAGGCCTTTCGGTGCCTTGTCCACTTCGATCTCGGTTTCAAAACCGTATTTGTACTGGTCCACATCGATCTGGCGGACCTGATCGATCGTTTCCTGAACCGCTGCCATAGTCGTTCTCCAATCTCGCCGGATCCAAGGTCCGGTGGCTTGTCAACGTATCAAGACGGAAGACCCGCCTTCATTCGTGTCGAGCATAACTTTTATCGTTATGCCTTATTTAGGGACCGGATGGCGCTTTTCACACTCTCCGGCAAGCGGAAATTTGACTTTCCGCAATTGTTTTTGGCCTCACGCCGCCTGCACCGCCAGCTTTCGCCGCCCGGCAATTTTAGCAAAAGCGCCAATCGCTTTGTCAATATCGGCCTCGGTCGTCGCCGCGCCCAGCGAAATGCGCAGCGCACCCAGCTTGGGGTCATGCCCCATGGCCGTCAGCACGTGGCTCTCGCCCACCTTGCCGGAAGAGCAGGCAGCACCCGCCGAAAGCGCGATGCCCTCGATATCGAATGCGATCTGCCCGGTTTCAGATTTCAGGCCCGGCAGAGTGAAGAATGTGGTGTTGCAAACACGCGCCGCATCGGCACCGTGAATAATAACATCAGGCGCTGCGACGCGCATCGCGTTTTCGAGCGTTGCGCGTAGGTCGCTCAAACGCTGCGCTTCTGCATCGCGGTTTTTCAAAGCCTCGACGGCAGCCGTTCCAAACCCAATGATAGCGGAGGTGTTTTCCGTACCGGACCGATGACCTTTTTCCTGGCCACCGCCATGGATCAAAGGCTTCGGCATCATCACCTCACCACGGGAAATCAATGCACCCATACCTTTCGGGCCACCGATCTTGTGAGAAGACACGATCAGGAAATCCGCGCCGAGCGCTTCGATATCAACTGCAACACGGCCAACCGCCTGAACGGCATCGACAACCAGCAAACCGCCCGCGGCATGCACGAGACGCGCCGCTTCGGCCACGGGCTGAACAATACCGGTCTCATTATTGACCAGCATCAACGCGACCATCGGCAAACCTTTGGCGGCATCATGCGATGCCAGAGCAGCCTCAAGAGCCGCCAGGTCAAGCACGCCATCAGCCGTCACCGAGCTTTCGCTGACATCGGCCTCGTCGAACCGACCGCCTTCGCGAATGGCGGGATGCTCGATGGCCGAAACGTAGAGATGACTGACAGAAAGTGCTGAACGACCCATCTTGAACGACGGCGACAGAACCAGATTGGCCGCTTCTGTCGCACCGCTGGTAAAGACAACATGCGACGCCTGAGCGCCCACCAGAGCGGCCACATCACGACGCGCCGCTTCCACAGCAGCACGAATGGCGCGACCTTCCTTGTGGACGGAAGACGGGTTGCCGGACAAATCCAGAGCCGAGACAAACGCATCCCGGACGGCGGGCAGCAAGGGTGCCGTCGCGTTCCAGTCCAGATATGTGCGCGTTGTCGTGCTCATGGGGAAACTGTCTGTCTAACCTTAGATTGATGCGCCAAAGCGCATTTTCCTTGAAATTTCCGTCGTGCTTGCCTTATGACACGTCCAACAGTGCAGACAGCACACGAAGTTTCGAATAATTCTAAACTGGGTTTTAGAAAAGCTGACCATCCGCGTCAAGTCTTCTTGCGCATGGAAAAGGTTTAGAAACACAAAAACACGACCGGAGTACATATGCCCGAAGTCATTTTCAACGGCCCTGCGGGTCGCCTCGAAGGCCGCTACCAGCCATCCAAGGAAAAAAGCGCCCCGATCGCCATCATCCTGCACCCGCACCCGCAGTTCGGCGGCACGATGAACAACCAGATCGTCTACCAGCTGTTCTATCTCTTCCAGAAACGCGGCTTCACCACATTGCGCTTCAACTTCCGCTCCATTGGCCGCAGTCAAGGGGAGTTCGATCACGGCGCAGGCGAGTTGTCGGATGCCGCATCGGCGCTCGACTGGGTCCAGAGCCTGCACCCGGATTCGAAGAGCTGTTGGGTCGCCGGTTACTCCTTCGGTTCGTGGATCGGCATGCAGCTACTGATGCGCCGCCCGGAAATCGAAGGCTTCATGTCGATTGCGCCACAGCCCAACACCTACGACTTCTCGTTCCTGGCACCATGTCCGTCGTCTGGTCTCATCATCAATGGCGATGCGGATAAGGTTGCGCCTGAGAAGGACGTGAATGTTCTGGTCGAAAAGCTGAAGACGCAAAAGGGTATTTTGATCACCCACCGCACCCTGCCGGGCGCGAACCACTTCTTCAGTGGCCAAGTGGATACGCTGATGAGCGAATGCGAGGATTATCTGGATCGCCGTTTGAACGGCGAGTTGGTGCCTGAGCCTGCGGCGAAGCGGATTCGGTGATCTGATGCCGCCACCCCGCACTTTATGCGGGGCCTAGTGCGATCAAGTTCTTGATCGTGGAAGAGTCTTCTTCTGGCATCCCATGCACAATTGACCGGCGGTGCGTGGGGCTCACCCCCCTCTGCCCTGCCGGGCATCTCCCCCACAGGTGGGGAGATCGACTCGTTGAGACCTACCGGTCATCTCATAGGTTGAGGTTGGAACAATATCGGCGTGCCCAGCCAATCTCCCTCCTTGTGGGGGAGATGCCCGGCAGGGCAGAGGGGGGTGAGCCACACCCGCTGTCATATATTACACCCTCGCCAAAACCCCACCCGTCACCGGCTCCGTCACTCCCGTTGTCCCAGGATAGGTCAGCGGCAACCCCCTCAGCGACCGCACGGCTAAATAAGCCCAAGCCTCCGCCTCCATCGCACCGCCGTCAAACCCCGCATCCTCTGCCGCGATAACCGCTGCACCCAGCTTCGCCGCCTGCTCAGAAAACTCGCCCATAATCACCGGGTTCAACCGTCCCCCCCCACAAACAACATAAGTCTTCACCCCCTCCGGCAAATAGCTCGCAGACTTGAGGATCGCTGCACCCGTCAAATGCGCCAGCGTCCGCGCACCATCCTCCAGCGAAACCTCCCCCTTTGCAGGCGGCATAAAATCCGAGCGGTCCAGCGAGCGGCGGATGTTGGCGGAAAAGAACGGGCTTTCCATATAGCGTGACACCAGTGACGGAACGACGGAACCTCTTGCCGCCGTCGCACCGCCCTTATCGTAAGCCTTGCCCGTGTGCGCCTCGATCCATTGGTCGATGAGCATGTTGCCGGGGCCGCTGTCGAAGGCTGCAAGTGTGCCGCTTTCACCGATATAGGTGAGGTTGGAAATACCGCCGATATTGACGAAAACTGCAGGCGTTTCGAACTGAGGTGGCAAATTGGCGGCGAGCGCTGCGTGATAGACAGGTATCAACGGTGCGCCCTGCCCGCCATGCACCATGTCATTGGCGCGCATGTCATAGACCACATCGATGCCGGTCTCCTCCGCAAGTAGAGGCCCGTCGCCGATCTGCACCGTCAAAGCGTCATCCGGGCGGTGCAGCACCGTTTGGCCGTGAAAGCCGATGACGTCAATGTTCTGCGCACTCAAACCGTGACGGTAGAGAAAGGATTTTACCGACGCTGCATGCGCCAGCGTCAACTTACGCTCGGCCTCACCCAGATCGTCGGGGCGTTCGTCGCGTCGGCGGATGGACTTGGCCGTGACCAGCGCCTTTTGCCATGTCGCGCGCAGCTGCCGATCATAGGGAAAATAGCCACTCGGGCCATGCCTCACGATGCTTTCGCCATCCGTGCGCAGAAGCGCGATGTCGATGCCATCCATGGACGTTCCGCTCATCAGCCCTATCGCCGTTCTGACCTCGCCCATATCATTCTCCTGCCCGATGGAATCATCTCGTTACCGATTGCGGATATTCATGGCGCAAACGGGTGCATTTATCAAAAAACAATGCTAATGGCGCGGCATTCACTGGCATTTAAGTGATGCAGAAGACCCAACCAGAAAGAAAAAGGTTATGTCCAGGTTCAAGTCCGATTTCCTCCGCACGCTCGATGAGCGCGGCTTCATTCACCAGATCTCCGATGAGGCAGGTCTCGATGAACTCTTCGCCAAGGAAACCGTGACTGCCTATATCGGCTTCGATCCGACTGCGCCCAGCCTTCACGCTGGCGGTCTGATCCAGATCATGATGTTGCACTGGATGCAAAAGACCGGCCACCAGCCTATCTCCCTGATGGGGGGCGGCACCGGCATGGTCGGTGATCCATCGTTCAAGGACGACGCACGTCAGCTGATGACGATCGATACGATCGAAAGCAACATCGCCTCCATCAAGCGCGTCTTCGCCAATTACCTCAACTACGACGCCGCAACCGCACCTGCCCTGATGATCAACAATGGCGACTGGCTGCGCGATATCAACTACCTCGAATTCCTGCGCGATGTCGGCCGTCACTTCTCGGTCAACCGCATGCTGTCGTTTGAAAGCGTGAAGACGCGGCTGGATCGCGAGCAGTCGCTGTCGTTCCTCGAATTCAACTACATGATCCTTCAGGCCTACGATTTTGTTGAACTGAACAAGCGTACCGGCTGCCGTCTGCAAATGGGCGGCTCCGACCAGTGGGGCAACATTATCAACGGCATCGACCTCGGCCACCGCATGGGCACGCCACAGCTTTACGCGCTGACCTCGCCGCTTCTGACCACATCTTCGGGTGCTAAGATGGGCAAGTCGATGAACGGTGCCGTGTGGCTGAACCCGGATATGCTGTCGGCTTACGATTTCTGGCAATACTGGCGCAACACCGAGGATGCTGACGTTTCCCGCTTCCTGAAGCTCTACACGACGCTGCCGATGGACGAGATCGCGCGTCTCTCGGCGCTGGGTGGTTCGGAGATCAACGAGGTCAAGAAAATCCTCGCGACCGAAATCACCGCCATGCTGCATGGTCGCGACAATGCCGAGCAGGCAGCCGACACGGCGCGCAAGACCTTCGAAGAAGGTGCATTGGCAGACAACCTGCCGTCCATCGATGTGCCGAAAGCTGAACTTGAGGCAGGCGTCGGCCTGCTGTCGCTGATCGTCCGCGCCGGTCTTGCAGCCTCCAACGGCGAAGCGCGTCGTCACGTTCAGGGCGGTGCGGTGAAGATCAACGACCAGAGCATGTCGGACGAGCGTCAGGTTATCGGCGCTGGTGAAGTCACCGCAGATGGCGTCATCAAGCTATCGCTGGGCAAGAAGAAGCACATTCTCGTGCGGCCTGTTTAACCACCCTCCTCCGTCACCCCGCACTTGTGTGGACGAAATGTGGTTTACTTGTTGCATTGACCGGGATGCGCATCCCGGTCAATGCAGGCAGGAGGCCGTATTTCCGCACCGGTTTGAAAGAGCCGACATCAAGCAAGGCCCTGCCTGCTCCCTTTAACCCCGAACGGTTGATCGGGCTTTCGCCCGCACCACAAGACTGGGAGCAAGGCCATGATACAGGAACTTACCGTTGTTGGTATCGACATTTCCAAAGCCCGCTTCGATGTCTGCGCGTATCCTGCGGGAAAGCACTGGAGTACAAGC